>NZ_DASUHS010000239.1:0-2931 GCF_036273375.1 Mycobacterium sp.
CCGTCCTGGCCGACGATGCCGTGGCGCTCGAGATTGCTCAGCTTGAGCTTGCCGAGCTCGCGCACCAGAATCGGCGTGCCCTTGTGTTCGGCCACGACAATGTTGCCGAGATCGTCGAGATTCTGGATGAGCCCGATGCCGCGGATGACGTAACCCAGCTCGCCACGATTGAGCACGCTGCCGCCGGCATTGGCATTGTTGGAACTGATCGCGTCGGTGATGTTCTTGAGCGACAAGTTAAAGCGCATGAGCTGTTGCGGATCGAGCTCGAGCTCATACTGGGTCGTCAGACCGCCGAAGTTGGAAATGTCGGCCACGCCCGGAACCTGTTTCAGGCTCGGAATGATCGTCCACTGCTCGATTTCCGAGAGCTGGCGCAGATTCT
The DNA here is from genome assembly GCF_036273375.1 of Mycobacterium sp. Classification (GTDB taxonomy): domain Bacteria; phylum Actinomycetota; class Actinomycetes; order Mycobacteriales; family Mycobacteriaceae; genus Mycobacterium. Next base: position 386 of record NZ_DASUHS010000239.1, read on the forward strand.
TGGTATCGGAAGCGAGCGTGTAATAGAGAATTTGCCCGGTCGGCGATGACAGCGGATCGAGCCCTGGAGTAAGCCCCGGCGGCAAGGTGACGTTCGCGATGCGCTCCATGATGCGCTGGCGCGACCAATAATCCTCAATGCCGTCGCGAAACACGAGCGAGATCAGCGACAGGCCGAAGGTCGAGCGCGAGCGCATCATCGCCAGGCCGGGCGTGCCGTTGAGTTCGCGTTCGAGCGGAATGGTGACTTGCTGCTCGACCTCTTCGGCAGCGAGGCCCGGCGCCTGGGTGATGACTTGCGATTCGGTATCAGCAACGTCGGGGTATGCGTCGACGGCGAGCCGCGTCCACGAGTAGTAGCCGTAAATCGCAGCAAAGACGCAGATCATCGCCGCGACCAGGCGCTTGCGCAACGCGAGGCTGACGAGCCAATCAATCACCGAGCAGCACTCCGCCCCTGGTCACCACGCGATCGCCGACTTTGATCCCGCCGCTCAGGACGGCCTCGCCGCCCTGCTGGAAGGCGATGTCCACGTCATGCGCCTCGAATATCCACGGCGACGTTTCGACAAAGACCTGCGTTTCGTTGTCTTTGAGCACCAGCGCGCTGGTCGGCACGACCGGAAATCTCTCAGCCGGTGCGAAGAAAGTGACGTTGGCGAACATTCCGGGCCGCATTCGCATGTCCGGATTTTTGAAAGCGATGCTGACCTTGGTGCGGCGCGTTTGCGGATCGAGAACGTCGCTCACGAACAGCACATTTCCGTGGAGGACCTGGCCCGGATAGGCAGCAAGAACGACGTTCACCACCTGCCCAGTGGAGACCAGCGAAAGGTCTTTTTCCGGTACGCTCGCCGTGACCCAAACCGTATTGAGATCGGCGACGGTCATCATCGCCGCGGTGGGATCGTTCCAATATTCGCCCGGCGCGACGCTGAGATCGATCACGCTGCCGTCCATCGGCGCCGCCACCGTGACGATCTCGGATTTGGCGGGAGCGTCGGGATCGACCCCGATCTGTTTCAATCGCGCCATGGCGCGCTGATACTCGGCCTGGGCCGTGACGTAATCTGTCTCCGCCTGCTGCAGCTCCTTCAGCGCAGCACCGCCAATTTTCGTCAGTTCGGTCTCGCGGGTGCGGGTCTTGAGCGCGAGCGCCAGCAGGGATTTGGCGCGGTCGTAATCCGAATAGGCGGTACCGAGGTCTGGCGAATCGATCACGACCAGCGGCTGCCCCGCCTTCACCCTTTGTCCGAGCTCCACCTTGAGCTGGGTGACCCGGCCGGCGACCGGCGGGTCGACCTTGATGAGATGGGCCGGGTTGGCCTCCACGGCGGCGGGAAGAACGAGATCGCGCTTAATTTCCTTTGCGGCCACCGGACTGATCGTGAGCGCGGCACGCAGTGGCGACCCCTCGGGCAACGACACGCGGTTGCCGGAGCGAATGAGCGGGCGAGCGGTTTTGACAACCACCGGCGACGGTTCGGAATATCCGGGCGAGTCGGCAAGCAACCGATAGCCGACAGCTCCGATCAGAACGCCGAGCAGGAGAAGCATGGCCGCTTTGGCGCGTGGTGACGGACCAGCCGCGCCATTGCGCGAGTCGCGATGATCCATCCCGCCAGGAGGCGCCTGGCGTTGGCCGGATTCGGGACCGGAATCCGCGGTCATCGCGAACTCCCCAATAGACGTGTTCATGAAAATGCAGGCGCGAACGGCGAGTGTTCAGCGCTTGGCCTGCACGCGGTACGACGGATCGCTTCCCAACGGCGGAGGCGCCGCGAGCGATCAGCTCATGAGCGAGGGTGGTCCGCGGGCCTGAAAGGCAAATGAAAGCCCCGCGGCCGAGCGCAATTCAGCGCGCAGTTCGAGCTTCGCGCCGTCCAGCATCACGGGGGCCGGTAGCGGGGGCGCCACCGACGGCGGCGAATTGCTGGCCAACTGAATGAGGGCGCAGATTGGGCAGTCCGTGTCCGGAACGCCTTGTGACCTGCGCGTATCGCCGGGGTTCTGCAGAGCGGCGGTGAAGTGGTGGACTACGCTGGCCGCCTGAGAGTGGCTATGGCGGGTCGGCGGCCAGATCACCCCGTCGAGATCGACGTGGCTGAACGTGACGGCGAATTGCACCACGAGCGCAAACAGCGCCGCGGCAACGCCCGTACGAATGTTCGAACGAAACCAGCGCATCAGACTGCGCTCACCCTCATAACCACGGCGCGCATCGCACCCAGGTCATAGCATGGTCGGAATATGGCACCCAATGTCAATTGGGTGCCGCTTTGGCGTCGTGCGACGGCAAAGTAAATCACCCCTTTTTCGGAACGCCGTCGCAAGGCCGCCACGCGGCCCTGCCCGTCATGTTCGGGTGGCCGGCATGGTCTCGGCGAGTGGTTTTTCCTCCAGCAGAATCAAGGCAATCAGCGTAATCGTGAGTGCGCCCGCCACCCCGAGGAAGATGGTGACGAAGGCGCCGATCGACGTTGCTGCGGCCGACAGCGTCCCGGTGCCACCGGGTACCCCCGCGAGCACGATGGCCCCGAAAATGGC
>NZ_DASUHS010000240.1:0-12338 GCF_036273375.1 Mycobacterium sp.
GGTAGCGCCGAGGCCACCGTCGAGATCACGGAGACGATGATGGCCGGTCATGCCGCCCTGCCCAACGGTTTTGGGCTCGACTACGTCGACGCTGAGGGGCGCACCGTCACTCCCGGTGTCGCCCCGAACGTGCTCACCTCGACCGAGTGGCGGGATCCTTACGCCGGCACGCCGTGGCACAAGCACGTGCCCGCGCGGATCGAGGCCGCCCCGGTGCCCAGCGGCGTCAGTTCCAGATCATGACCCGGCTGTTCGGCTCCAAAAACAGCGCACCGGCGTCGGCGCCCTCGAACGCGTCGTAGAAGGCGTCCATGTTGCGGAGCACCCCGTTGCAGCGGAACTCCGGCGGCGAATGCGGATCCACCGCCAGGCGCCGGATCGCCTCCGCATCACGGGATTTGGTGCGCCACACCTGAGCCCAGCCGTAGAACACGCGCTGCACGCCGGTGAGGCCGTCGATCACCGGGGCGGGCCGGCCGTTCAGCGACAATTGGTAGGCCAGCAGCGCGATCGACAAGCCACCCAGGTCGCCGATGTTCTCCCCGACGGTGAATGCGCCGTTGACGTGGTGGTCGCCGGCCAGGCCCCGCGGTGTGTACGAGTCGTACTGCTCGATGAGAGCCTTTGTGCGGCTGCCGAATTCGGTCCGGTCGGCGTCGGTCCACCAGTCGACCAGGTTGCCGTCGCCGTCGTATTTGGCGCCCTGGTCGTCAAAGCCGTGCCCGATCTCGTGCCCGATCACCGCGCCGATGCCGCCGTAGTTGGCCGCGTCGTCTGCCTCGGGGTCGAAGAACGGTGGCTGCAAAATGGCTGCCGGGAAGACGATTTCGTTCATCCCCGGGTTGTAGTAGGCGTTGACCGTCTGCGGCGTCATGAACCACTCGTCTTTGTCCACCGGCCCGCCGAGCTTGGCCAGCTCACGATCGTGGTTGACCGCATACCCGCGCAGATAATTGCCGTACAGGTCGTCGCGCTCTATCACCAGTGTGGAGTAGTCGCGCCACTTCGCCGGGTAGCCGACCTTGGCGGTGAACTTCTCCAGCTTGGCCAGCGCCCGCTCCCGGGTCTGCGGCGTCATCCAATCCAAGTCGCTGATGCTCATCCGGTACGCCGCCCGCAGGTTGGCGACCAGCTCGTCGATGCGGGCCTTCGCCCCGGACGGGAAATGCCGCTGCACATAAAGCTTTCCGACGGCGTCTCCCATCAGGTTCTCCACCAGCGACACCGCGCGCTTCCACCGCTCCCGAATCTGCTCGGTGCCGGTCAGCAGCCGGCCGTAGAAGTCGAAGTCCGCGGACACCAGCTCGTCGGTCAGCCAGGAGGCCCGCGCGCGGATCAACCGCCACCGCGCCCAGCTCTTCCACACCTCGATGTCCTCATTGCGCCACAGCTCGGCGAACGTGCGCAGGTAATCGGGTTGGCGCACAATCACTTCCGCGAGCGCCTCGGGGCTGACGCCGAGTGCGGTGGCCCAGCCCGCCCAGTCGAAGCCCACCGACTCGTCGCGAAGTTCGGCGAACGTGCGCAGGTTATAGGTGAGGTCGGCGTCGCGGCGCTTCACCACGTCCCAGTGCGCCTCGGCCAGCTTGGCCTCCAGCGCGACGATGCGTTCAGCGGTCTGGGCGTGGCCGGCCGGGTCGCCGCCAAACACCAGGCCGAACATCCGCGCGATGTGTGCGGGATAGGCCTCCAGCACCTCGAGGTGCCGCTCTTCGCGGTAATAGGACTCGTCGGGCAGCCCGAGGCCGGACTGGGTGAAGTGCACCAGGTAGCGGGCCGAGTTCTTGGCGTCGGTGTCCACGTACACCCCGACGCCGCCGCCAGCGCCCGTGCGCTGCAGCGCGCCGATGGCCCGGGCCAGCGCGTCGGCATCGGCGGCGTCGTCGATCACAGACATCTCGTCGCGCAGTGGCCGCACGCCGCGGCGCTGCACGGTGTCCTCGTCGAGGAAGCTGGCATACAGGTCGCCGATGCGTTGCGCGTCGTCGTCCGTGGCGGCCGAACCCTGCTGGCTGGCCTCCACGATCAGGTCGCGCACCTGTTCTTCGGCGCGGTCATACAGCTGGCGGAAGGCGCCGTCGGTCGCCCGGTCCGCCGGTATCTCGTATTCGGCCAGCCAGCGGCCGTTGACGTGACCGAACAGGTCGTCTTGGGGGCGGATGCTGTCGTCGACAAAGCTCAGGTCGATGCCCGAGCGGATGGCCGTATTCGTCACCCCGCCATCCTTCCATCTTTCCCGGGTGCAACGATCGGGCCATGTCCGACGGCGAGCGAACCGAGCCACCTGCCGAAGAAGATTCCCTTGACGTCGACCCCGACGACGACTCAAACGACGACTCGAACGACGTCGATAGAGATGAATCCGAAAGCGCCGAAGTCCTTTCCCCCTACGGCATCGCGTCAGCGGTTCTCGGTGTGCTGTCGGTGGCCGCGGTCGTGCTCGGCTTCATCCTCTGGTCCGATCACCGCGAGCAGGTAGCCGAACGCGGCTACCTGAGCCGCGCCATGCAGACCGCCGCGGAATGGGCGAATGTGTTGATCAACATGAACAGCGGCAACGTCGACGCCAGCCTGCAACGGCTGCACGACGGGACGGTCGGCGAACTCAACACCGACTTCGATGCTGCCGTGCAGCCCTACAAGGCTGTCGTGGAGAAGCTGCAGTCGAAGAGCGCCGGGCGGATCGACGCGGTGGCGATCGAAACCGTGCACCACGACCTGGACACCCAGCCCGGCGTCGCACGGCCGGTGGTCACCACCAAGCTGCCGCCGTTCGCGAGTCGAACCGACTCGGTGATATTGATCGCCACGTCGGTCAGCGAAAACATCGGAGCCAAGCCGCAGACCGTGCACTGGAGCCTGCGACTCGACGTCTCCGACGTGGACGGCAAGCAGATGATCTCCGGATTGGCTTCGATCAGGTGAGGATCCGATGAGAAACATCTGGCGGCTGTCCGCCTTCGACATCCTGGCGCCGCTGGCCGCGATCGCGGCCCTGCTGGCCATCGGGCTGGTGCTCGGCTGGCCGCTGTGGTGGGTGTCGGCGTGCTCGGTGCTGATCCTGCTGATCGTCGAAGGCGTGGTGATCAATCTCTGGCTGCTGCGCCGCGATTCGGTCAGCCTCGGGACCGACGACGACGCACCGGGGCTGCGGTTGGCGGTTGTCCTGCTGTGCACGGCGGCCCTGGGCGCGGCGGTCGCCACCGGCTACACGCACTGGACCAAGGCGGATAACGGCTTCACCAACGACTCCCACCAAGTCGTTCAGATCGCCACCGGCATGGCTGAGGCGATGGCGTCGTTCAGCCCCACCGCCCCAACCGGCTCCATCGACCGGGCCACGGCGATGATCGTCCCGGAGCACGCGGCCGCGTTCAAGGAGCAGTACACCAAGTCCAGTGCCGAGCTGGTCCAGCACAACGTCACCGCGCAAGCCACCACGGTGTCGGCCGGAGTCGAGGCCCTCGGGCCGTCGGCGGCCAGTGTGGCGGTGGTCCTGCGGGTCACCCAGAACACGCCGGGACAGCCGCCTAGTCAGGCGGCGCCGGCGCTGCGGGTGACCCTGACCAAGCGGGGCAGCGACTGGCTGGTCGCCGATGTGCTGCCGGTCAGATAGCGGATCAGTTCGCTTCGGCTGACCGAGCGGACTTCACCTTGACGAACCGATCCGACAACCGCCGGATCCGGATCATCAGCGCGGCCGTCGGGCTGGTGCTGCCGTCGAGGTAGCGGTCGAGCTCCTCGGCCGTGACCCCGATGCGGGACGCGAACTCCTGCGGGGCCAGACCCGACCGGTCGATCAGCAGCCCCACGTGGCGCGCCACCTCGGCGCGTTCGTTGGACTCCAGGTGGGTGCGCGCACGCTCGAGCACCTCCCACAGCGCCTTGGCGATGCCATACGGCCGGGTGCCCTCAAGGACCTCTTCGACCTGGCGGGCGGTCCGCCCGTACGGGTCACGTTTCAGTGCGCCGGCGATGCGCTTCCATGTCGCGATGTCGCCGCCCTGCAGGGCGGAACGGATGGCCGCGGTCGGCCAGAACTCCACCGGCTGGTCGGGGTCCTGAAAGGACCCGGATGCCCCACTGCCGGGTTCACGCTGTTCGGGGCCCGGCCGGTGGGGCGGCGATGCGGGGCGTCGGTCGGGTGCCAACGTCACCTCGCCTCCTCCAGCATCGCTACGGCCACGGACATGCAGCGTTGCCTGATTCCTTCCCAGTCCGAGTCAGCGTCGGCTTCCGATCCCTGGTCTTCCGGGTTGTCGCAAGGGTTCGGATCTGCGAGTCGACGGACCAGCTGGGTGACAATCCACTGCCGCCTGGATGATTTACAACAGTAATACCTGTCCATTCCGGCCAGCACCACCGCGGCGGTCTCGGGCTCCAACGTATCGACCATGTCTGCAAAGTCGGCATAATCGCGCCGACTGTTACGGCACATGATCAGGTAGCCCTTGAGCCGCAGCGCCTCCGCGCCGGTCGGGACCAGCAACCGGTCGCCAGTGGGCAGCTGCACGTTGGTGGTCTCCACCGGGCTGCGCCGCTCGTATCTCGGCCCGTCTTCGACGGTCGTGCCGGTGTCGCTTTCCAGTGCGTCGATCGCGACCGAAAGGCGTCCCCGCCACAACGTCACCGGGTGAACGGGCCGGTCCACCCCGGCGATGGCCTTGGCGATGCCGTTGCGCGAGGTCAGGCCGTTGACCAGCTTCTTGGCCGCCAGGGAGCCGTTGGTGTGGCCGTTGGTGCCGGGCTTCTTGTCGGCGCCCACGCCCACGCTGACCTTCACCTCGCTGAGGGCGACCTGGTGCGGGATCTGGCCGGGCCCCAGGCCGCGGGTCTGCTCCTCGTCCGGGCTCAACGCCGCCTGCGCGTTGCGGCCACAGCCGGTGAAGGCCAGCGGATCGGCCACGCAGATGGCGTCGGGCGCCAGGTGTTTGAGCCTGGCGGCCGACTTGAGCACCATCCGCAGGTCGGCATTGGGGACCACCAGCCCCGAGATGTCGTCCGGAATGACGACGACGTCGCCGAGGTCGACGTCGGGCAGCGGCCGGTCGAAGTCGACCGACGGCAGGACGCGGGACAGCCACGGCGGCAGCCACCAGTTCCACTGGGCGAACATCGCCATCAGCGCCGGCACCATCACCAGCCGCACCACGGTGGCGTCCACCGCGATCGCGACCGCGCACGCCACGCCGATCTCGGCCACCAGCGGCATGCCGGCGAACGCGAAGCCGACGAACACCGCGATCATGATCAGCGCCGCGCTGGTGATGGTGCGCGCGCTGGTGCTGACGCCGTAGGCCACCGCATCGCGGGTGTTACCGGAATGCAGGAAGCGCTCCCGGATGCGGGTGAGCAGGAAGATTTCGTAGTCCATCGACAACCCAAAGGTCATCGCGAGCACCAGCGGGGGAACGGTGCTGTCGATTGAGCTGATCTGGGCGACGCCGAGGTCCTTCAGCCACCCCCACTGGAAGACCATCACCAGGCTGCCGTAGGCGGCGGCGACCGACAGCAACGTCATCAGGACGCCTTTGAGCGCCAGGAAAACCGAGTGAATGGAGAGCAACAGCATCACGAAGGCGATCAGCGCGACGAAGCCCAGTACCAGCGGCTCGGTCGCGGATACCCGGTCGTCGAAGTCCTTGATCAGAGCGGTCGGGCCGCCGACGTCGACGCGTGCGGTGCCCGCTGCGGGGACCTTGGGCAGCTGCGCGCGCATCCAGCCGACGGTCTCGCGGGCCTTCATGTCCTCGGGATCCACCGACAACACCGCGGACAGCAACGCGCTGCCGTTATCCTCTGCGAACTGCGGCGGCGACACCGAGACGATGTTGGGTGCCTGCGACATCCGCTGGCGGATCGCGCCGACGGTGTGGCTGTGTTCGGGGGAGGCCGCGCCGCCGTCGGGGAAGTTGATCAGCACGCGGATGGGGCCCAGCGCGCCGGGACCGAGGGCCTGGGCAGCGGCGCCGACCCCGGCGCGGATTTCGTGCGACGAGTCGAACTGGCGCAGCAGGCTGTTGCCCAGCACCATCGACGACGCCGGCGCGGCCATGACGAGCAGCACCAGCGACGCCGCCAGCGCAGACATCCACGGCCGGCGCATCACCCAGCCGATCCAGCGGTTCCAGAACCGCGACTGCGTGCTTTCCGGTCGCCGCGACCAGTGCAGGAATCCCGACCGTTTGGCGGCCGCGCGCCCGAACGTGGCCAGCGCCGCCGGCGTCAGGGTCGTCGAGGTCAGCATGGCCACCGCGACGGCCAGGATGGCACCGGTGGCCATCGACTTCAGGGCCGGGGTGTTGATCACGTAGATCCCGGTCAGGGAGGCAACAACCGTCATGCCGGACAGCACCACGGCCAGCCCGGAGGTGGCCATCGCGGCGTCGACGGCTTCGCGGGGCTGGCGCCCGGTCCGCAGTTCCTCCCGGAACCGCATCAAGATGAATAGTGAGTAGTCGACGGCGAGCGCAATCCCGAACATGGACACCGTCGAGGTCACGAACACCGACATGGTCGTGTAGGCGGACAGCAGATAAACCAGGCCCATGGTGACCACGACCGTGCAGATCCCCAAGGCAAGGGGGATGGCCGCGGCGGCCAGCGACCCGAACACCGCGAGCAGCACGATCAGAATGACCGGCAGGTTCCACTTTTCGGCGGCCGCGATGTCATGCTTGGTGTTGGCCGCGGCGGCGGCGGACAGCGCGCCCTGCCCGATGACATAGAGCCGCACGCGGCCGTTCGCGGTCTGGCCGGGTTGATCGCCTTTGATGCCGACCTTGGTGCGGAACTGCTTGGCGATGTCACTCGTGTTACGGGAATCCAGCCGCACCGACAGCACGTACGGGCGGTCGGGCTGCGGCGGCCGCTGGGTGGGGTTGGGGATTTCCGCGGTGCCGGGGATGCCGGTGGCGATCTGTCGCAGCTGCGCGACGGCATCGTTCATGTCCTGGTAGCTGGCGTCGGGCCTGGGCGCGGCCACCAGCGCCAGCGACGATCCACCCTGGTCGTGGTACAACTCCTCGAGCTGGTCGTGCACCGCCAGCGATTGCGATCCGGCCACGTCGAACCCACCGCCGGTGAGATTGCCCGACTGCGTCAGCGCCAGGTACACCGCCGGAACCAATGCCAGCAACCAGCCTGTGAAGACCAACCAGCGGTACTTACGCAGGCTGCGGCTGAGGCGCATCATTAACTGCTGGATTTTGTCGCTCCCCGGTTCTCGCGTAGCGCGTGCTGGCGACAATACCGCAGCAGGCTGTGGAATATGTGGGCTTATCTAGTTCCTGAGCTGCGGCGACGGTGTCGTTGCCAAGACGCTGCGAAGTCGTTGCGAACCGGTGACCAAGCGGGATTTCGGTCACATATCCCGTCCCGGGCTCCGTTCGAACTGGCAGCGGTGATATCCGCGGTGGCAGGATGACGGGTGGCCCATCAGGCCCCCGGGAGATTCAGGGGATGCCAGCGCTCAGTGGGGCCGTCCATTGCAGCTATACGCGAGGCGCCGATCCTGGCGGTCCGCGCACACTCCTAAGGAGTTACCCGTGACGAGAGCCACCGCTGGACGGGGTCGCAAAATCTTCGCCGGGCTGATCGCCGCCACGGTGCCCGGCGCAGCCTTCGCGGTGCTCGCGGGCGCCCCGGCGACCGGCGCCAACGACCCGTGCGCTGCCAGTGAGGTCGCCCGCACGATCGGCTCGGTCTCCAAGTCGATGGGTGACTACCTGGATTCGCACCCGGAGACCAACCAGACGATGACCTCGATGCTGCAGCAGCAGGCGGGGCCGCAGTCGGTGAACGGGTTGAAGTCCTACTTCGAGGCCAACCCCAAGGTCGCCGGCGACATGACGTCGATCGCCCAGCCGCTGACGAACCTGTCGGCGCAGTGCAAGTTGCCGATCTCCATCCCGCAGGCGATGGGTCTGATGCAGCAGGCGCAGGGTGCCGCCGGTGGCCTGCCCGCGCTGCCCGGTACCCCCGCGGGCGCATCGCCGTTGGGCGGCACCACCGGTGGCGCCCCGGCCGCGGCGCCGCCCGCGGCGACCAGCCCGCTGCCGGGTCCGTCGCGTGGAAACACCGTCGGCTAGAGCTGGCCGTCGGTTTCCGGATTCCGGTCGGGCGGTAAGGGCCCCTGCAGGGCGGCCTCGGTCGGATCGGCCGGGGGGTGGCCCGGCAGCGGCACGACCGGTAGCGGACCCGTAATCGGGTCCTCGTCTGATTCGGCCACGTTCTCGGTGCGGAACACGAAGAAGAACACCACCCAGCCGATCGCGGAGATGAGCAACCAGCTGATCAGACGGTAGATCAGCATCGCCGAGATCGCGTTGGGGAGCGACATTCCGCTGGACACCAGGCCGGGCACCAGCACCGCCTCGACGATCAACAGGCCGCCGGGCATCAGCGGGATGGTGCCGACCGCGCGGGCGGCGGCATAGGCCACCGTCAATCCGGCCACCGACGCGTGGTCCCCGGCGGCATATGCGGCGAAGCCCAGGCAGGCGACGTCGGCGATCCAGTTGAACATCGACCAGCCGAACGCGACCCCGAGGTCGCGCCGGCCGAGGCTCACCGATTCCAGCTGCATCAGCGTCTCGCGCCACTTGTCCAGGCCGGTGTCGGCGGGCCTGCCGCGAACCGAGTTGATCCACGCCAACACCCGGCTGCCGATGCCGTCGATCAGCTCCGGACGTGACGCGACGGCCTGGGCCAGCAGCAGCAACGTGACGAAGCCGCCGAGGGTGAACAGCAACGAGAACGGGTTGTTCTTCGCGCCCAACAGGAAAGCGCCGCCCAGCCCGAGCAAAGCCAACCCCACCGCCTGCAGCACGCCCGACATCACCAGCTGCCACGACGCCACCACGGCCGAGGCGCCCCAGAGCCGCTGCTGGCGGAACAGGAAGGTCGCCGACAGCACGGGTCCGCCGGGCAGCGTGGTGCTGAGCGAATTGGCGGCATAGAAGGCGGCCTCGGAGCGCAACTGCTTGACGTGCACGCCGGCCGACTTGAGCAACGTGCGCTGGATCTGAGCAAAGCTGTGCATCGACGCGGCCGCCGCGGCGACCGATGCGAGCAACCACCACCAATTCGCCTCATACAGGCTCATCCAGGCTTTGGCCAGCTGATCCCAGCCCAGCGAAACCTCGACGGCAAGCACGATGGCTACCGCGCCCAGGATTACCCAGCGCACCCACCAGTACTTCCCGCGCGGGGTTTCTTCGCGCGGAAAGTCGAGATTGCGGGCGGGTGCGTCGTGCGGCACGTGATTTAGGGTAACGGTGCAGGTGGCGCGGCGATCGCTGCGGATCGCTTACCGTGTCGACGTCGTAACCGGATCGTGCCGACGGCGACGGCTCCGGACGACGCGCAGATGCCCTTGAGACAGGTTGGGACACGTTTGACGGTGGGTCGCGGCGGATAGGCTGGCCAAATGTCAGCAAACGTCGACGATGCCTCGGTCGAACCCCTTGTCCGCAAGACCGCAGCCTGGGCGTGGCGTTTGCTCGTCATCCTGGTCGCCGCGCTCGCCCTGTTGTGGGTCGTGCAGAAACTCGAAATCATTGTCGTTCCGGTGCTGGTGGCGCTGCTGGTGAGCGCGTTGCTGGTGCCGGTGGTGGACTGGCTGGACAAGCGGGGCCTGCCGCGCGGTGGTGCGGTGGCACTGGTGTTGCTGGGTGGCTTCGCGATCCTGGGCGGCATCCTGGCGTTCGTCATCCTGCAGTTCATCGACGGCCTACCCGGCCTGACCGAACAGGTGACGAACAGCATCGAGTCGACGCGCCGCTGGCTGATCCACGGGCCGGCGCATCTGCGCAACGAACAGATCGACAGCGCGGGCAATGCCGCCATCGAGGCGCTGCACAACAATCAGGCGAAGCTGACCAGCGGCGCGCTCTCCACCGCCGCCACCGTCACGGAGTTGGTCACCGCGGCGGTGCTGGTGCTGTTCACGCTGATCTTCTTTCTCTACGGCGGGCGCAACATCTGGCAATACGTGCTGCAGATCATCCCGTCCGACGTCCGTAACAGGGTGAGGGAAGCCGGCAACGCCGGATACGGATCGCTGATCGGGTACGTGCGGGCCACCTTCCTGGTGGCCCTGACCGACGCGGCCGGGGTCGGCGCGGGCCTGGCAATCATGGGCATCCCGCTCGCGCTGCCGCTGGCCTCACTGGTGTTCCTCGGCGCGTTCATCCCGCTGATCGGCGCGTTGATCTCGGGCCTGCTGGCCGTGGTGGTCGCCCTGCTGGCCAAAGGCGTCGTGTACGCGCTCATCACGCTGGGCGTGCTGATCGCGGTCAACCAGATGGAGGCCCATCTGCTGCAACCGCTGGTGATGGGCCGCGCGGTCTCGATTCACCCGCTCGGTGTGGTGCTGGCCATCTCCACCGGCGGTGTGCTCGCCGGGATCGTCGGCGCCCTGCTCGCGGTTCCGACGGTGGCCTTCCTCAACAACGCGATGCAGGTGCTGTTGGCACCCGATCCGTCCGCCGAAGCCGAGAAGCAGACCGAGGAGGCGGACGAGAAGAACGCGATCCTGCAGGCCGAGCCCGACAATCCCGAGGACGAAGCTGGCTGAGGCTCTAGCCGTTTCGGGGTCTAAGGGGGCGCCTGGGCGCCAGGTTAAAGCCGACCCTCGCGGCGCAGCAGATCCTGCGCGGACAGCCCGCCGCCGGATCGCCGGCGTTGCCGCGCCGGGTCGCCGTTCTCGCCCTGCCCGGGCGCGTTCGCCTGCTCGGTGGCCGCGGTGGGGTCGTTGCCTTCCGGGCGCATCTTCGGCAGGGCGGTGGTGGGTTCGGCGGTGTCGCCGGTGTCGTCGGACCGGTTGCCGGGCACCGGGATGGCCCGCGTCTGATCCCCGGACGGCGGTGCGGCCGGGCCCGCCGCCGACGGTCGCTGGGGAGCCTGCGGTGCGGAGTTGGTCGCGGGGCGCATCTCGGCCGGGCGGTCATGGCCGGGCACGCCCTGTGCGGAGAAGCGCGTCGTCTGGGCCTCGGTCGGCTGGCTGGGGCGGGCCGGGATGCGCGTGGTGCCCGCGCTTTCGCTCGTCGCGGCGCGCGTCGTCGCCCCGCTCGGGGATGGTTCCCGCGTGGGCCGCGGCTCGACCGGACCCGGGCGTGCCGGCCGCGGCGGCTCCAGCGGGCCGGGATGGGTGGGGTCGTGTGGTGGCCGCGGTGCCGCCGCGACCAGGCTGGCCGCAACGGGCGGCCGCGCGGGCCGGCCGTTGAGTGTGGGCCGCTTGCGCTCGTCGGGCAGGTCGATCTCACCGAGCCCGATCTTGTTCTGCAGGCGCCGGGCCCAGCGCGGCGCCCACCAGCAGTCGTCGCCGAGCAGCTTCATCACCGACGGCACCAGGAACATCCGGACGACGGTGGCGTCCAGCAGTAGCGCCGCCATCAGACCGAAGGCAAGATACTTCATCAACACCAGGTCGGAGAACACGAACGAACCGGCGACCACCGCCAGCACCAGCGCGGCTGCCGTGATCAGGCGCCCGGTGGTCGCGGTGCCGATCCGGATGGCTTCGGCCGTCGACATGCCGCGTTCGCGCGCCTCGACCATGCGGGAGACCAGGAACACCTCGTAGTCGGTGGCCAGACCGAAACCGACGGCGACAACCAGCGCGATCACCACCACCATCAGCGGGGTGGGCGTGAAATTCAGCGCGGTCGATAAGTGCCCGTCGACGAAGATCCAGGTCAAGATGCCCATCGTCGAACCCAGCGTCAGCGCGCTCATCAGGACCGCCTTGATCGGCAACACCACCGATCCGAACGCCAGGAACATCAACAGCATGGTGGCGCTGAGCAATACGACCAGCATCAGCGGAGCCTTGTCGAACAGGCTGTGGATGCTGTCCTGTTCCAGGGCTGGCGTGCCGCCGACATAGAGGTTCAGCCCCTTCGGGGGATTCACCGCCCGCAGTTCGGCGATCTTCTTGGCGGCATCGTTCTTATTGACCAGGCCGTCCTGGATCACCCGTACCGAGCCGTCCTTGGGCACCGTCGTCCCATTCGGACCTGCGACGCAGGGGTTGCCGGCGATGGTGGGGCAGGCCCGCTCCTCCCACTGCTTGTCGGTGAACCCGCCGATCGAGGAAATCCGGTTGCGGATATCGGCAACCTGCTGGTCGGTGACCTTGCCGCCGTTGGTGCTTTGGATCACCATCGTCAACTGTTCGGTCCGGTAGCCGGGGAAGAGCTTGTCGAAGTGTTCCTGGGCCATGCGCACGGCGTTGTCCGGCGGGAGGTACTTCTCGCTCATGCCGCCGAAGGACAAGTTGCCCAGCGGAATGACCAGCAGGATCATGCCGACCGCGATCGGGATGGCGAACGCCA
>NZ_DASUHS010000241.1:0-7280 GCF_036273375.1 Mycobacterium sp.
CACTCAATGGGGGCAATGCCGCTGCCCGGAGTGGTCACCAAGCTTGGAGCGGCGCAGGTCCGTGAAATGATCTTCGCTGCCAGCTTCCTTCCGCCCGAAGGTACGTCGATCGTGGACAGCTCACCGTGGCAAATCGCGACCATCGCCCGGCACAGGGCAAAGCAAAACGTGCCAAAGCCGGCGCCCAAGTGGTATGCGCGATTCGTGTTCATGAACGGGATTCCTTCGCATCGCCGCCGATTCATGACCGGCAAGCTCTATGCAGAGTCACTGCGCATTCTCACAGAGAAGGTGTCTCGACGGGGGATGCCCGACAACATTCCCCGCACCTGGATTCTGACTCGGCGGGATCGCGCCCTCGCCCCAAAGCTACAGCGTAAATACATTGACGCGCTCGGGGGTGTACAGGCACTCATCGAGATCGACACCTGTCACATGGTGATGGTCAGCGAGCCGGAACGGCTGGCAGAGATCCTCGTCGGGCGCTGCCGGCTCTACGCGTAGCCCCTCTCACGGCAACACGACCCGCAGGCGCTCCCAGCCGCGCACCGTCGACGTCGACGCCAATTGCGCGGTGTCGTAATCGATGTCCCACTCGGGCCACCGGTTGAGGATCTCGTCGAGCGCGACGCGGCCCTCGAGTCGAGCCAGGTTGGCGCCCAGGCAATAGTGCACACCCTTTCCAAACGTGATGTGTGAGATGTTGTCGCGACGGATGCTGTAGGTGTCCGGATCGGTGTAGCGGCGGTGATCGCGATTGGCTGCGCCGAACAACAGCAGCATCGCGCTGCCGGCCGGGACCGTCGTGCCGTGGCACTCGAAATCCTTTGCCATCCAACGCGCGACGTGCGGGCCGGTGGGTTCGAACCGCAACGTCTCGTCGATGGTTCGGGTCAACAGTGACCGGTCCTCGTATACGGCGCGACGCTGGTCGGGGTGCTCGGCGAGCACCTTGGCCAGCCAACCGATCAGCCGGCCGGTGGTCTCGTTGCCCGCACCGGCGACCACCTGCGTGTAGTGCAGCACCTCTTTGCGAGTCAGCTTGCGGTGCACCCCGTTCTCGTCGTCGAATTCGACGTTGAGCAGCGTCGTCATCAGGTCATCCGAGGGGTTTTTCGAGCGCCAGTCGACGTAGTCGGCATAGATCCGGCCGTCGGCGATGGAGTCGGCGTTGGCGACCTTCAACGGCGCCCCCGGCCTGGTACGCAGGTTGGCGTCATTGGCGTCGCGCACCGAGATCTGTTCGGATTCCGGGATTCCCAACAGCATGCCGATCACGCGCATCGGCATCATCGAGGCGAGTTCGGTGATGATGTCGAACCCCCCGGAGCCGACCAGCGGGTCCAGACAACGCACGCAATAATGCCGAATTTGGTCCTCGAGGGCGGCCATCCGGCGGGGGGTGAACACGCGGGACATCAGCCCGCGCAGCCTCGAGTGCTCGGGCGGGTCCTGAAACATCATGACGCCGCCGGGCATGTCGAATTTCGACTGGACAAGCTCGAGGATGTCGCTTCGCCTGTTGGAGAAGGCCTCCCAGTTGGACAGCCCGTGCTCGACGTCGGAATGTCTTGACAGTGCCCAGAAGTCGTAGCGCTCGTTGTAGTAGATCGGCGCCTCTTCGCGCAGCCGCGCGTAAATCGGATAAGGGTTGGCATTGATGTTGACGTCGTAGGGGTCGTAGTAGACGTCGGTGTCGTTGGTGACGGTCATCGATGCTTTCCTTACTTCAGGCAGCTGCCGGCATCCACCGGGAGCGCGACGCCGGTGATGTATCGCGCTTCGTCGGAGGCCAGGAACAACACGGCATTGCTGATGTCCTCGGGCGTCACCCACGGGATGGGCAGCGTGTGGAAGGTTTGGCAGATCGGCGCGAGGTCGTCCGGCCCGGGGTTCGTCAGATCGGGTCGGAAAGCATGAAAGGTGCCCTCGTTGATCAACAGCGGCGTGTTCACATGGGTCGGCAGCACGGCGTTGACCCGGACCATCTTCTGCCCCAATTCAACTGCGAACGCCCGCATCAGCCCGATCACCCCGTGCTTGGCCGACGTGTAGTGACCGGTGTGTAAGTAGGCCTTCCTGCCCGCGACCGACGATGTCAAGATGATCGAACCGCCGCGGTCCCCGTCCAGGATGTGCGGGACACCGGCTTTGACCGTCTTCCACACCCCGCTGAGGTTGACGTCGATCATCTCCTGCCACAGCGCCTCGTCGGTCTTGTGCAGCTTGCCGGTTATCGTGCCGATCCCCGCGTTGGCGACAATGACATCCAGCCGCCCCAGCTGTTCGACGCCGCTGTCGACCGCTGCCTTCAACGCGTCGTACTCGCGCACGTCGACTTCGGCGGTCACGACGCGAGCTCCGGCGTCCTTGACCATGCCCGCGGTGATGTCGAGGTCTTCCTGCGTGGCAGCGGGGGCCGGCGACCCTTCAAAGCCACGGCAAACGTCGACAGCGATGATGTCGGCACCCTCCCGCGCGAGCCGGATGGCGTGACTTCTGCCCTGCCCCCGTGCCGCACCGGTCACGAATGCGACCTTGCCGTCCATCCGACCCATGGCGTCCTCCACCCATCGACTTTTGGGCGATCGCCCAAAAGTGTGGCGCAGGCCATGTCTAGCAGCATCGCGAATGGTCCGTCAAGACCGCAGGCTGCCTCGATCTGCGTTGCCGCGGCGGCGCGGGCGTTGACCGCCCACCTCGTGGGGCCTGACGACATTGCCGTTCATTATCGAGGCCGCCGAGCGATGATGGTCCGGTGGCGAATGACAAAGCAGCGACCGGGCTTCTGGTGATCGATCCCTACAACGATTTCATTTCTCCGGGCGGGAAGGTGTGGGATCGGTTGCGGGGCGTCATCGAAAGCAATGACTGCGTTACCCACATGAAGCAGGTGCTCGACGCCGCCCGCGGCGCGAACCTGCGCGTCTTTTATGCGCTGCATCGCCGCTACCGGCCGGGCGACTACGAAACGTGGAAATACGTCGCGCCGGTGCAACGAGCGGCCTGGTCGCGCAAAACCTTCGAATACGGCACCTGGGGCGGCGAGATTCGTGCCGGGTTCGAGCCGCAACAGGGCGACATCGTCGCGCATGAGCATTGGTGTTCCAGCGGTTTCGCCAACACGGACTTGGACCTGCAACTCAAACGCCATGGCATCGAGCGGGTGATCGTAGTGGGCTTGATCGCACATACCTGCGTCGAGGCAACAGTTCGATTCGCCGCCGAGCTCGGTTATGACGTCACAGTGGTCCGGGACGCCACGGCCGACTACTCGGACACCGAAATGCGCGCCGCGCTCGAGGTGAACATGCCCAACTACGCCTCAGGCATCGTGACCGCCGATCAGGCCGTTGCTGCCATCACCTCTCTTTAAGGGGACGTCACGGGACAGTCTTACTCCGTGAAGATTTGCGGCACGGGTGTGAAGGCTTCGTTAAGAACGAGGCACGCTGTCCGCCGGACCCGCACCGTAGACCTATGACACTCGCCGCTAGCGACGGCGCCTTACGTTGGACCCAGGCGCCGCTGCGCGTCGTGCCCGGCGCGGCGTCGGTTCGAGTGACGGCCACCTATGCGGTCATCCTGCTCGTCATCTATCTCATCCTCGCGGCGCTCGGTCCGCATGCGCATGAGGTCGCCGTAAGCCGAATGAGCACAAACGTTCACAATCTTGGGCGCGGGCATCTGGGCACATTGATCGGGAGCGCATTCGTCAACGACGGCGGCGATTTGTTCTTCTGGCTGCCCGGGCTTGTGTGCCTACTGGCGTTGGGTGAACTCATGTGGTGCGGCCGGGGATTGCTCGTCACCTTCGCCGTCGGCCACATCGGCGCCACGTTGATAGTCGCGGTCGGGCTGGTCGCCGCCATCGAAACGGGGATGCTGCCGTTCTCGGTCGCTCGCGCAAGTGACGTGGGGATCAGTTATGGCGCGATGTGTGTGCTCGGCGCGTTCACCGTGGCGGTCCCGGCGCGCTGGCGCGGAGTCTGGGCGGGGTGGTGGCTGGGGACCGCGGTGGTGGCGGCCGCGGGCGCGGATTTCACCGCCGTCGGCCATGTGGTGGCGTTGCTACTCGGCATCGGATTGTCGTTCCGGATGCGCCCGGTCGCCTCATGGACACCCCTGCACCAGGCCTTGCTCGTGGTCGGTGTCACGTTCGGCTATCTCTTGCTCGCCGGGCCTTCGCTGATGGCACCGGCCGGCGGGCTGGCCGGTGCCATCATCGGACTGGCAACCAATCGCTCCCTAGTCGGAGGGCCCCGTCAGTGTGTCGACGTGGTAGCGGCTGGCTGTCCAGGGCGGTGAGTCTGCGGTTGTCGTCAGGGTGAGCGTCACCTGCGCCTTGCCCGCGGTGACCGAGCGCGGCACCAGGTAGGTGTCGTCCAGCCACCGGTGAAAGGTGTTGCTGCGCGGCTGCAACCAGTTTCCGGTCGGCATGCCGTCGACCGCGACGTCGGCCGACTGAAAGCCGGTTGCTTGATCCGATGTGCGGCGTAGCAGGATGCCGTGGTTGTCCGGATCGATCTGGACGTGAAACGTGATCGCGCCCTGGGCGGTACGCACCGAGCCGACGACAGGCAGGGTGTCCTGAGTGCCCTCGTATTCGCTGACCAGTAGCTGATCGGTAGCTTCAGAATCGTTGTAGCCGTGCAGAACTCGATTGATGGTATCGGTGGGGCTGACGTCGTCTCCGCCGGTGACATCGGCGTCCGGCTGTGTGTAGAGGAATGCGGTTGAGCTGTAGTCGGGTTGGACCATGTTCCTTTTGCCATGCTCGATGCCGAACCGCATCGCGGAGTGATAACCGATCGCGTCGGCCAGCATGGTCCGGTAGACGGAGACGCAGTAGTCGGCGCATCCGCCCGCGGCCGTGCGTTGATCGGGTTGGCCGTTGAGTGGGTCGCTGAAGTGGGTGCCGTTCTTGAAGTACCACCCGCCCTCGTAGAGGTCCTCGGTGCCGGTTCCATACCACTGCGGGGATCTGGCGCCATCGGTGTAGACCCGTTCGGCGCCTTCGAGAAAGTAAGGGGCGTCGTCACTGAATGCCGTTTTGGTCCGATAGCCGCGAATGGTTTGACTGACGCCGACGAATTTGCCGTGTCCCTGTTCCTCGGCGAACACCCAGTCCTGGCCGGGGGCCGTCGGTCCGGCGTGCGAGCGTGCGGTGAAGTAGCCGGCGCGCCCGCTGGTCAGCGCGGGCGCCCACTGGGGGTCGGGTGTGGTGGTGACGTCGCTGTCTATCCCTTTCACCGGGTCGGCGCCCGCATTGACGAGTGTGACGCGGGCCGACTGCGCGAAAGGCATTGGCCACCAATCGGATAACACCAACGACCCATCGGGCTCTGCGCTGGTCGCGAACATCAGCGATCGCACGGGGTTCGGGCCCAGCCCGGCGCCGAAGAATTCTCCAAGCGGGGAGTCGACCATGGTTTTGCCGTCGAACTCAATCTGCAGCCGCAATCCGGTTAACTGTTGAGCCGCGGGCTCGGGCAGCTGCAGCCTCAGCGCCGAGATGCTGGCCGATCCAGTCGATTCGGCGATGGTCTGCCCGGCGCCGGCGGCGAGGTCGATGACCCGATTGCTGTGCGCCGCAGTGGCTGCCGCCGGTTTGGGGTCAGCCGCACCGGCGGACTCGAGCGTGTCCAGCACATCGAACGCGGGATCGGATGGTGAGAACGTGTTTACTCCGTCGGCGTCGGGAAACTGCCGATAATCGACGTGGTAGTACTCCAAGTGGGATGTGACGCTGACCCGCATCGACCGTCGATAAGGCATCGGCACCTTGATGTAATCGCCCCCCGGCGATTGGGCGGCGTTGGCCACCAGCGGCCACACGAATGGGGCTCCCGATTTGCCGTCGACCAACGATTGCAAGGGTGTGTCGACAACGGCCTGACCGTCCAGCTCGATGCGGATGTTTCCGAGAGCGCGAACATTGCCGCCGTCGCGGGTCAGCCAGATCGAATTAATCTCGCCGGCACCGTGATCCTCCGCGATGATGCAGCCGGCACCCCCCGCCGCCAGGCACCCGCCGCTGCCGTTGCGATTGCCGGTGGAAATGTCGAAATCGCCGCCGCTGCGGTCAAAGCTCGACACCTGCAGAGTCTGCGAACCGGGGTTCAAATAGGGCAACCGGTCCAACCGGCGGTAGGTGTCCCAGCCGACCATTCTTGCGTCTGATTGGTTCGTGTCGGGTGCGGCCGGCTCCGCACCGGCCACTCCTGCACCTGAAATCGGCAATAGCAGCACCGCGAATATCGCGAAACAAGCCCGCGCTGCCACCGACACGGCAACTGAGCCTACTTTTATCAGCCTGCCTCGGCCTCGACGTCTGCGCCGTAATCGGTGATGCTCGGACGCAGATGTCGCAATAGCTCATCACCGGAGAACTTCATGCGTTCGGCCTCCTCCAGGAAACCGGAGCGCTTGTCTGACAATTCGTCGACCAACCGGCTGTCTTTCACTGCGCTGGACGGGCGCAGCGCCTTCCGCTTCTTCAGACGCATCAGTTCCGGACGCATCTTCTTCTGCTGTGAGGGAGGGACCAACGCACCGCGATTGAAGGGCATACCGAGCTTGCTCGCGACCTCTCGAACCTGGCGAGTCTTTAGCCCGTAGCGCCAAGCGATTTGTGTAATCGTGCGCCACCCCTGCGGCATTCGCCAGATCCAGCCCGCGATGGTCACCACCGTCAACACAGCCGCTAGGGTCGCTTCGGGACGAAACCGCTTGGCGGAGAACACGATGGCCAAGGACCCAACTATCAGCGTGGCGACGAGAGCCGACACCAAGAAAATGAGAGTCGGGGTCAACGCCGCCTCCTTGCGTTCCGTCTCGAGTAACCGCTCAACGGTCCCAGACCCGACTGACGGTGCAATCCGCGACACGCCGGAGCGCTCCAGTGGTTGCTGGACCGTTATAAAACCCCAATCCGCCGAGTACGGTCCGCGGGTGAACGAGATTTGACGACCGGCGACGCCGAAATTCCATAGAGTCAGCTTTTGTTGTTTCTCAGGTCGGTATTTCGGGATGGCTGCACCCGCTTCGGTTCGCCCGGCATTTTCGGGTAGTTCGGCGGATACGGCATGTCCCCAAGCCCGCGCTGTTCGTCGGCCTCGGCCATCTCCAACAAGGAAGCGATCGATTGGACCGCGTCATCCATTGCGGCCCAAGGGTCTTCTCGGTCCTTGACCAGATCGGGCACGGTTGCCATGGTGTAGTCGTCCGGCTCGGCGTCGGCGAGCTCCTCCCACGTCAGTGGCATCGATACCGTCGCG
>NZ_DASUHS010000242.1:0-13769 GCF_036273375.1 Mycobacterium sp.
GACGGGTTCCCGGTGGCCACGCCAGGGGCTGGCCCGGTTCCGCCAGGCGGCACCTCAGTCGCCGACGGTTGGCAGGGGGCCTTAGGCGGAGTCGGAAACGCCGGCGTCCCCAAAGACGCAGCAGACGCCGCTGCGGCAGACGCGGACCGCCGCGCCCACGCCGCCGATGCAGCCGCGAAGTTCCCGGCCAACGAGGCAAATAGCCAGCAGGACATGCAGATGATCCAGCAGATGCTGCAGAGCGTGACCGGTGCGATCGGTGGCGCGATCGGCGGCATCATGGGGCCGATGACGCAGCTTCCACAGCAGGCGATGCAGGCTGGTCAGAGCGCCCTTCAGCCGCTGATGAGCGCGATGCAGGGCGCCCATGGTGCCGGGCTTGCCGACAGCGCGCATCTGGTCGACAGCGTCGGCAGCGGTGGCGGCTCCGGACTGGGCGCCGGCTCCGCTGGTGGCGGTGGCGGAGGCCTCGGGGGCGGCGGCACCACTCCGGCCAGCTCGCTGGGCCCACCGCCGGTGCCGATGTCGTCCCCGCCGACCACGCCCGCAGCCGCAAAGGCGGCCATGATGCCGCCAACCGGCGGGATGCCCGCCATGCCCGGGCAATCCGGCATGACCGGTATGCCGATGATGCCGCCGGGCGCGATGGGCGCCGGCGGCGAAGCCGGCAACAAGGACAAGCCGGTTGAGAAGCGGGTCACGGCCCCGGGTGTGCCCAACGGCCAGCCCGTCAAGGGCCGCTTGACCATCCCGCCGAGCACCCCGGGCAACAAATCCGGTGAGGCCAAGCCGACCGTGGTCACCAACAGGCCCAATCGCCGGATCGTGATCATGCCGTCGGAGGACGAGCCGAAAGATTAGGACCTCCTTCCCAGCTCACGGGAGGTGAGTGGTCGGGCAGTTGGCCCGGCAGTAAGGTCGCTACGTAATCGCGGCCGGCCGATCCCAATGCGCGGGTCATATTGGGTTGCCCGTTATTGACAGCAGAACTGTCGGTACGTGCATGCTATTGGTACGTCTGCAGCGACCGCGGAATACGCGGCCAGGAGGGTGTGGGAGTACTAGCGCGAAGTGTCCGGCAAGGATGCGGCGCCGAGACGGCGCGCAGGTGAAATACGGCGGGGAAGTCGGTGACCGATCCTCTGAAAATGCAAGCGGTCAGGGCGCTGTTTCGCGCCCACAATCTGTTCGCGGGCACCGCCACAGGCCACGGCATCGGTGACGCACCGGCGCAGACGCAGGCGCGCGCCGAGGCGATAGTGCATCGCGCCGGTGGGCTGCCCGGCGCGGCGGCCGCGCGGTCGAGGTCGTCGATAACGCAGTTGACGCGGTCGGCCCATTCCGACCGGATGCTGGGACAGATCATCAGCGCGTCGCGTGCCGATCACACCCAGGGCCACGCGGCGACGCGAACGGTGCTCGACGCCGCCCTAACCGACACGGCGCCGGCCGCCGATACGCCGATGGGCCGACGCGAGGCGGTCGCCCGAATGGCGGCCCGGCTGCGGACCCAACATCGGCACGTCGCCGGATCGCGCAGGCGGGCAAAGCTGCTCGCGCTCAGACTGCGACGCTTGCACTACTTTCGAGGGCGGTCGATGCACAGCAACCAGGCCAGCGGACGTCCGGCAGTGTTGGCTGCCATCCGTAAAGCTCTGGACATCAAGGGCATTCACGACCCCGCCGCGCGCGCTCGGTGGGAACGCGGCATGGACTTGGTGGCCCGCCGCGAGTCCAACTACAACGCGAACGCGGTTAACGACTGGGATTCCAACGCGGCACGGGGCACACCGAGCAAGGGCGCCTGGCAATTCATCGCGCCAACCTTCGCGGCGTATCACCAGGCGGGGACGTCGCGCGACATCCACAATCTGGTAGCGCAGGCGTGCGCGTTCATCAACTATGCGATGGGCCGCTACGGGGTGGCCGTCGACGCGTCGAATTTGGCTGATCGGATTCAGCAGGCCGATCCTCACCGAACACCCAAGGGATACTGAGCATGCCGCTGAGTTTGTCTAACCGCGACCAGAACTCTGGGCATCTGTTCTACAACCGGCGGCTGCGCGCGGCGACCACCCGCTTCTCGGTGCGCATGAAACACGACGACCGCAAGCAGACGGCCGCGCTGGTGTTGTCCATACTTCTGGTGGCCATCGCCTCGGGCTGGATGCTGCTGCTGAATGTGCTGAAACCGACTGGCATCGTGGGTGAGTCGGCGATCATCGGTGACCGCGATTCCGGGGCGCTCTACGCCAGGATCGACGGCCGGCTGTACCCGGTGCTGAATTTGACATCCGCGCGCCTGGCGACTGGGACGGCGAATCAGCCGACGTGGGTGAAACCGGCTGAGATATCGAAGTATCCGACCGGGCCGTTGGTCGGTATCCCGGGTGCGCCGGCGGCGATGCCGGTTCATCGAGGGGCGACGTCGGCGTGGGCGGTGTGTGACACGGCGGGGCGACCGCGCAGCCCCGAACGACCGGTGGTGACATCGATCGCCGGCCAACTCGACGGCTTCGACCGCGCCACACCGCTAAGCGATGACGCCGGGGTGTTGGTCACGTTCGAGGGTAACACCTTTGTGATCTGGGGCGGCAAACGCTCGCAGATCGATCCGTCGAACAGGGCGGTCACGCTGAGCCTGGGCCTCGACCCGGGCGTGACGCTGCCGGTGGAGATTTCGCGTGCCCTCCATGACGCATTGCCGGCGACTGAACCGCTCGGTGTGCCCGCGGTGCCCCTGGCGGGCACACCTTCGACGTGGGTCTCGGGCTCACAGGTCGGCGCGGTGCTGCAGGCACAGACCGCCAGTGGCGGCAAGCAGTTCTACGTGCTGTTGCCCGACGGGGTGCAAAAAGTCACCAGCTTCGTCGCCGACCTTTTGCGCAGCGCGAACTCCTACGGCTCGACGGCACCCCGCGTGGTGGCTCCCGACGTGTTGGTCAACATCCCCGAGGTGTCCTCGCTGGCGGTGGACTACTACCCGACCAAGCGCCTGAATTTCATTGATAGCGCGGCCGATCCGACCACCTGCGTGGGGTGGGAGAAGGGCTCGACGGATCCGCAGGCGCGCGTTGTGGTCTACAACGGCCGCGGACTTCCCACGCCGTCGTACCTGGACAACCGCATCGTCCACCTGGTGCGTGACGACCGCGACCCGGCCTCGGTGGTCGCCAACCAGGTGCTGGTGCTGCCGGGCGCGGCCAACTTCGTCACGTCGACCAGCGGCGTGGTCACCTCCGACTCCCGGGAATCGTTGTTCTGGGTTTCCGACAACGGGGTGCGGTTCGGCATCACCAATGACGACACGACGCTGCGCGCGCTGGGGCTGGACCCCGGATCGGCGGTCCAGGCCCCCTGGCCGCTGTTGCGCACCTTCGCCGCGGGCCCGGCGCTGTCAAGGGAGGCAGCGCTTTTGGCGCGGGACACCGTCCCGGCGCTCGGCAAGGTGGCTGTGGTGACGACATCGGCGAAGCCGGGAGGCTAGAGAATGTCCAAGAAAGCGTTCCCCATCAACCGCGTCAAGGTCGAGCCGCCGAAACCGGTGCGGGTAGCACCCAGTGCGCCGATCGCTCTGCCGGAACGCGAACCGCGCAACATCTGGGTGATGATCGGCGTGCCGGCGCTGATCGTCGCGCTCATCGGCACCATCGTCATGCTCTACGTCTCGGGCGTGCGCAGCCTGACCACCGGCTTCTTCCCCCTGATGGGTATCGGCGCCTTCAGTATGCTGGCGTTCTCCGGCCGCTTCGGGCGTGCCCGCAAGATCACTTGGGGCGAAATGGAAAAGGGCCGTCGCCGCTATCTTCGTGACCTCGACGGCAACCGCGATGAGATCCAGACCGCGGTGTGCGCGCAACGCGAATGGCAGAATTCCGTGCACGCCGACCCCCGCGGGCTGGGCGCCATCGTCGGCGGTCCCCGGATGTGGGAACGCGGGCGCGGCGACGCGGACTTCCTCGAGGTGCGGCTCGGCACGGGCGTGCAGCACGCACCGGACTCGGTACTGTCGGTGACCTGGCCCGACATTGCCTCCGATGAGGAGCTCGAGCCCGTCACCGGGCAGGCTCTTCGCGATTTCATCTTGGAGCAGCGCAAGATCCGCGACATCGCCAAGGTGGTCAACCTGCGCTCGGCGCCCGGATTCAGCTTCGTCGGCGAGGACCTCGACCGGCTGCGGTCACTGATGCGTTCGGTGCTGTGCTCGCTGGCGGTGTTCCACAACCCGCGCGACGTCAAGTTGCTGGTGGTGACCCGCAACCCCGAGGTGTGGTCGTGGATCGTTTGGCTGCCGCACAACCTGCACGATGAGTTGTTCGACGCGTGCGGGTTTCGCCGCCTAATCTTCGCCACGCCCGAGGAACTCGAAGAAACCCTTGGCGCTGAGCTGCACATGAAGGGCAAGCGCGGCGCCTGGACACCGCTGGCCGCGGCAAGCCCCACCGCGATGGGCTCGACCTTGGAAACCGGCACCGATACGGTCGATCTTGGTCCGCATCTGGTGATCGTCGATGACAACACCGGCAGCCCCGATGCGTGGGAGAGCGTGGTCGGGCAGGTCGGCAAGGCGGGAATCACCTTGCTACGCATCGCATCACGCATCGGCACCGGCGTGGGTTTCGGCAACGACCAGGTGTTCGATCTCGGCGAACGCCACAGCTCGCCCAACGGGTCGGTCAACGGCGAAATAGCTCTGCGCCGCAACGGCTCCGACGCCGAAGGCGAGGACGACCGCCCGGCACCGCTGCTGCGGGTGCGCAACAAGTTCTTCGCCCACGCCGACCAGCTCTCCGTGCACCGCGCCTATCGGTACGCGCGGGCGATGGCCCGGTGGTCACCGACCAGCCGCAGCGAGATCGCCGACTCGGTCAGCGGCGCAACCGAACTCCTGCGGGCGCTGGGCATCAACGACCCCCGCGATCTGGACGTCGACCGATTATGGGCCGAGCGGCGGGGTCGCGGCGACGAGCGCTGGTGCGAGGTCCCGGTCGGCGCCAAACCCAACGGCGAGCTGCAGAACATCACCATTCGCGCCAAAGACTTCGGCGGCTTCGGTTTCCACTCCGTGGTCATCGGTACCAGTGGCTCGGGGAAGTCAGAGTTCTTCCTATCGTTGGTCTACGGCATCGCGCTGACCCACTCCCCGGAGACGTTCAACGTCATCTTCGTCGACATGAAGTTCGAATCGGCGGCGCAGGACATCCTGGGCATTCCCCATGTGGTGGCCGCGCTGTCGAACCTCGGCAAGGACGAACGGCACCTGGCCGAGCGGATGCGCAGGGTCATCGACGGTGAGATCAAGCAGCGCTACGAGCTGTTCACCTCTGTGGGCGCCCGCGACGCCAACGACTACGAGGAGATCCGGCTTGCCGGACGCGATCTGCCGCCGGTGCCGGTCCTGCTCGTCATCGTCGACGAGTACTTGGAGCTGTTCGCCAACCATGAGAAGTGGATCAATCTCATCATCCACATCGGCCAGGAGGGCCGCGGCGCCAACGTCTTCTTCATGCTGGGTGGCCAGCGGCTGGACCTGTCGTCGCTGCAAAAGGTGAAGTCCAACATCGCGTTTCGCATCGCGTTGCGCGCCGAGTCCGGTGACGACAGCCGCGAGGTGATCGGCTCGGATGCCGCCTACCACCTGCCGTCGAAGGAAAACGGCTTTGGTCTGCTGAAGGTGGGGCCGCGCGACCTCGACCCGTTCCGCTGCTTCTACCTCTCCGCCCCGTTCGTGGTGCCGAAGACCAAGGAGGTCGCTACCACCGTCGACATGACGTTGACCAAGCCGCGGTTGTACAACTGGCAGTTCCAGCCGCTGGACGCCTCCGACGCCACGGCTTTGGAAGCCGCCGCCGCCGTCGACGCCGAGCCCGACGAATTCCTGTATTACGACGATGGTTTCAAACGAAAGAAGGTCGTCGACGTGCTGCGCGAGTCACTGCACGATGTGCCCCACCGCTCGCCGCGCCGTCCTTGGCTGGAGCCGCTGGAGGAGCCCGAGTCGATCGACGCCTTGGTCGCGGGATACCGCGGCAAACCCTGGCACGTCGACTATGGGCGCAACACGGGGCTGATGTTCCCGGTCGGCGTCATGGACATCCCCGAAGAGTCCAAGCAGATTGTTCACGCGGTGGATGCGTTGCGCAGCAACGTGATTGTGGTTGGCGCCAAGCAGCGCGGCAAGACCACCACGCTGATGACGCTGATGTGCTCGGCCGCAACGATGTACAGCCCGTCGCGCGTCACGTTCTTCTGCATCGGCGGCGCGACCCTCGCCCAGGCCGCTTCGCTACCCCACGTCACCGACATCGTCTCGCCGAAGGACGCTGAGGGCATCGAGCGCATTTTGAGCAGCATGGACGCGTTGATCGATGCCCGCGAGGACTCGTTCCGGCGCCTCAAGATCGACCTCGACGGCTTCCGCGAGCGCCGCTTCGGACCGGGCAGCGACGGACTAGGGGGCACCGACGCCAACGACCCGTTCGGCGATGTCTTCGTGGTGGTCGATGACTACGACGACGTGTACTCGAAAGACACCGTGCTGGGCGACCGCATCATCTCGCTGAGCAGCCGCGGCCCCGAATACGGGGTGCACGTGATGTGCAGCGCCGGTGGCTGGATTCACGGCCAGCGGCAGAGCCTGCTGCAAAACGCCACGGCGCGAATCCAATTGCGGCTGGCCGACCCGAGCGAAAGCCAGATGGGGCACTCGTCGCTCGAATCACGCGACGCCGCGCGGCGGACGCTGAGCCGGCCCGGCTTCGGTCTGACCGACAGCCTGCACGAGCTGCGGGTGGGTGTTCCGGCCCTGACCGATCCGAACACCGGCGCGGTAGTGAGCATCGTCGATGTCGGCGCCCGCATCGCGGATGTCGCCGGAGTCACCAAGCACGCCACCCTGCAGCGACTGCCGCAGCGGGTGGCGCTGAAGGCGATTCTGGACTACGAGGCCGCACACCCCAGCGCGCTTCCGACCCAAGACCTCTCGATCGCCTTCGCCATCGGTGAGCGTCACGAACTGGGGCCGGTTCCCATCAAGCTGCGCGAGAGTCCCGGACTGATGATCTTGGGACGGCAAGGTTGCGGTAAAACCATGTCGCTGGTCGCCATTGGCGAGGCGATCATGAACCGATTCAGCCCCGAGGAAGCGCAGCTGACGCTGATCGACCCCAAGACCGCACCGCACGGTCTGCGCGATCTGCACGGACCCGGTTACGTTCGCGCGTACGCCTACGACCAGGATGAGATCGATGAGGTGGTCACCGCGCTGGCCCAGCAGGTCCTGCTGCCCCGGCTGCCTCAGAAAGGCCTGAGCCAGGAGGAGTTACGCGCACTCAAACCGTGGGAAGGCGCGCGGCACTTTGTCCTGATCGACGACATCCAGGACCTGCGCCCGGACCAGAGCTACCCGCCCAAACCCCCGGTGGGCGCCGCGCTGTGGAAACTGATGGAGCGCGCGCGCCAGATCGGCTTGCACGTCTTCACCACGCGCAACAGCGCGAACTGGGCGACGCTGCAAATGGATCCGTGGATGCGCTTCCAGAACGCGGCGAAAGTGGCTCAGCTGTATATGGATAACGATCCGCAGAACAGGATCAACCGAAACGTCCGCGCCCAGATGCTGCCGCCGGGGCGGGCTCTGCTGGTGGGCGTGGACGGTGACGTCGAAGGCGTTCTGGTCGGATTGCCGTCGTCGGTCATACCGCCGCAGCAGTAACCAATCGCGGCTCGGGCCTCTTCACGTTCGACACGAGGGCGCGGCGGGGGAGTGGACTCGGCCACCAGAACCATCGGCCCAACAGCGCCACGATGGACGGCACGATGAACGCCCGCACTACCAGCGTGTCCAGCAACAGCCCGACCGCAACGGTCGTGCCGATCTGGGCGACGCTGAGCACGCTGCTCGTCAGGAGCGCCAGCATGGTCAGCCCGAAGACGATGCCGGCAACGGTGACCACCCCGCCGGTACCGCCGAACGCCCGGATGATGCCCGTCTTCAGGCCCGCCGCCGCTTCCTGTTTAATGCGCAACGCCAGCAACAGGTTGTAGTCCGCACCGACGGCGATCAGCGCGATGAACGCGAAGGGTGCTACGGCCCAATGCAAGTCCTGATGCAGCAGGTGCTGCCAAATCAGCACGCTGGCGCCAAGGGCCGAGGCGTAGGAGGTGACGACGGTGCCGACGACGACCAGCCCCGCGACCGGGCTGCGCAGCATGGCCGTGACGATCAAGAATATGAGAACTAATGCGGCACCGGCCAGCAGCCTGGCATCACTGGCGACGAAGCGCTGCAGATCGGCGGTCACCGGGCCCACTCCGGCCAGGTCGACCTCGGTCGGGGTCAGGGTGCCCTCCTTGGTGGCCTCCTTGATGGCGGCGCGCACCTGGTCTGCCCGCTTGGCGCCATCGGCACCCCACTCCGCCCCATCGCCGTACACCAGCAGGTAAGCGGCGCGGCCGTTCTCGGAAATGAGGTGGCGTAGCGCGGTGGTGTACCGCGGATCGGTCAATGCCCGTTGCGGCATGTAGAAGTCCGCTGCGGCGCTGCCCTGAAATTGGGTGGCGAGCTCGTTCATGTAATCGGTCAACTGGCGCATCTGGGGTCCAAGAGTGTCGGACAGACCCAGCAAGTCACGCGTGGCCGAACGCGCCTGCCCCAACGCATCTTTCATCGACGCCACGCTCTGCGGCAGGGTCGCCATCGCGGTGGCCGCGGTGGTCGATCCGCTGGTCAGCTTCGTGGCGCCGGAACCCAGGCGTGTGGAGGTCTGCACCAGGCTGTCGACGGGCTGCAGCACACGGTCCACCGTCGAGCAGATCGGGTTGGCCGCGCAGTCGGGGGTCCGCCCGACGAAGTCCCGCAGCGGGTCGAGGTAACCCGAGACCGTCGTGACGTTGCGCTGCAGTCCGTCCATCCCGGTCCGCATGTCTTCTGCCGCGCCGGACATGTCCGCCAATCCCGCACTGCCACCGCGTAATCCGCTGCCCAGCCCATCGACGGCCCGCTGGGTCTGCGCCAGCGCACTGTCCAGTTCAGAAACCCGCTTGAGGCGCTGGGTCAGTGAATCCATGGTGTCCCCGAATTGACGGCCGAGCACACCGGCCTGATAGCTCAATGTCGCCTGTTCGGGAACCTTGCCGTCGGGGCGGCTGGCGGACTGCACCGCGCGCACCCCTGGAACGGCCATGATGTGGCGTGTGATTCTCTCGATGGCGATCAGGCCGGCTGGGTTGCGCAGGTCGTGGTCGGCCTGGATCGCGATGACATCCGGCAGCAGCGCGTTGGCCGCGAAATGCCGGTCGGCGCTGGCATAGCCTCGGTTGGAGTCGGTGGCCGACGGCGTGGCGGCGGGTTCGTTGAAGCCGACCCGCATGCTGGCCAGCGGCAGCGCGGCGAGCAGGCACAGCCCCATTGCGGTGACCAGGATCGGTCCGGGCCAGCGCGCCACCGCCGTGCCGACGCTGCGCCAGCGGCGCGCGGTTTTCGACGGCCGCGGCTCGAGATAGCCGCGGCGTATCGCCAGGCTCATGAGCGCGGGTGTCAAAGTCAGCGCCGCGACCATGGTCGCCAGAATGCCGATGGCGCAGGGCAACCCCGCGCTGCGGAACGAACCGACATCAGCGAACACCAGGCACGCCAGTGCCACCGAAACCGTCAGCGCCGATCCGATCACCACGGGCGCGATGGACCGGTAGGCCTGGGTCAACGCCTGCGCCGGAGCCACGCCGCGGCGCCGGCCCTCGTGGTAGCGGCCGACCAGGAAGATCGCATAGTCGGTCCCGGCCCCCAGCGTCATGGCCGCCATGAGCGCCACCGAAAACAGCGATACCTCAACGACATTGGCCTGGCCCAAGGCGGCGACGACGGCGCGTGCCAGAGCCAGGGCGAGTCCGACCGAGATCAGCGGGATCGCCGCCGCGATGGGTGATCGGTAGACCGTTAAAAGCAACAACAGTATGAGACCGATGGTGGCGGCCGTGATTCCGAGCATCTGCCGATCGATCGCGGAGAATTCGTCGACGATCGTGGCGCCGGGGCCGGTGACATGGACTTCCAAGCCGGCCGGGGGTGCGAGCTTCTGGATGGTGGTGCGCACGGCGTTCACCGAATCGCGCGCCCGTGCGGTGCCGAGCATTCCGGCGAGCCGCACCATCACGCTGACCGCCTTGCCGTCCGAGCTCTGTGCGCCCGCGGCCGTGGCGGGCTGCGACCACAGGTCGGTCACCGAGTACACGTGGCGCTGATCCGAACCCAGCGATGCGGTCAGCGCGTCGTAGAACTGGCGATCCTGCGGTGTCAGTTGTCTATTACGTTCCAGCACAGCGTAAACGAAGTTATTGCTGGGTGTTTGGTTGAACAACTGGGCAGCCCGGGCGGCCGCCGTCGCGCTCGGTGCGCCGGGCGGCATGAAGGACCGCGCGTGGGAGTCCACGACCCGCTCCAGTTGCGGGACGGCCATATTGGCGATCCCCGCCGCCAGGACCCAGAAGACGATGACCAGAACCGCGTACCGAGCGGTCAGTCGTGCAACGCTTCCCATCCGGTCATGCAACGGTCTGCCGATCACTGGTGGGCCCGCCGAACAAACCCACGGCCACATGCTCACCGCGCGTAAGCGAGCGCACGCGCACCGAGCGACGGGTGCCGATCCTCACCAAGGCGTGCAGTCCGGGCTCGGCGGCCTCGAGATCGGCACGCACCTGTTCGGCCGGCGCGCCCTCGTAGGCCGCCTGATCCAACTTGGCCACCAGCATCGTGATCCAGCGCTGGCCGAGCGAAAGCATCAGGCCCTCTTCGTCGCCGAACAGCTCGGACACCTCGGATGAGTTGCCGATCAACGCAAGTGCCGCCTCGGGGTCCGTCTCGGCGGCCTTTATCACGTGGGCCATGAAGGCCATGCGGTCGTGCAGCAGTGTCCATGTCATGAGTCGACGGTAGGAAAGCAGCCACCCATTGCGCGTCGTGCCAAAGTGCAGTCTTTGTCTCCTACCACGGGCGGAGTCGGGTACCGACCGCAGGAGGATGTGACGAAGTGGGCACCTCTTCTAGGATTGGACGATGCCGTCCGCCGCAGTGGATTACCTGCGGGAACAGCTTCGCCGACGAAGCGAGCTGATTCCCGTCGGCATCACCTGGGCGGCGCTGATCGCCGTCGATGTCGCTCTGGTGCTCGGCGGCGTGATCGGGACGCTGCAGCGGCCCGCCGCCGACCTGCCCGTGGCGCTGACGGCGTTCGCCCTAGCGCTGTCGCCCTCGTTGGCGTTCTTCGTCCTCAACATGAAGATGACCCCGGGGCCGCTGTGGGCGACCTGGTCGGCATCCACCGCGTTGACGCTGTTCGGTACGTCCACACCCATTCACGCCGATTTCGCACCGGCGTTGTTGGTCCTGATGGTCTTGGTGGTCGCGACATTGGCGTCGGTGTTAGGTGGCTTCCTGGCCGCCGTGTCGGCGGCCGCCCTGTTGTTCGGCGCGTCCGCGCTGCACCGCCTCGACACGGTGGGGTTGTATCTGGGTTTCATCGCGGTGGGCTGGCTGCTCGGGTACCTGATGCGCACCCAACGGCTGCTGCTGGCCGAACAGATCGAGGCGCACGACATGTTGGCCGAGCACGCCGCCGCCGACGAGCGGCGCCGCATCGCCCGCGAAGTGCACGACGTCATCGCCCATTCGCTCAGCATCACCCTTCTGCACGTGACCGGTGCGCGCCGCGCACTGCAGCAGGATCGCGACGTCGATGACGCGGTCGAGGCCCTGGAGCAGGCCGAGCGGCTCGGCCGGCAGGCGATGGCCGACATCCGACGCACCGTCGGGCTGCTCGACAACTGGCCGACCAAGACCGCGCAAACCGCTCCCGAGCCCGGCATCGACGACATCGCGGTGCTCGTCGAAGGTTTTCAGCGGGCCGGGCTGACCGTCGCGCTGTGCGTCGAAGGGCCCACCGATCACGTGTCGGCGGCGATCGGCCTCGCCCTGTACCGCATCACCCAGGAGTCGCTGGCCAACATCGCCAAACATGCGCCGGAGTCGAAAGCCGGTGTTGTGCTGGATATTTCGCCGGCATCGGCGAGGCTCGCCATCACCAATATGCTTCCCGCGTCGGTGACGGCCGCGCGCTCGCCCGAAGGGCGCGGCCTGCGCGGCATGCGCCAGCGGGTCGAGCTGCTCGGTGGGGCCATCGACGTCGGCCCCACCCGCGACGGGTGGTCGGTGTGCGCCGAAATCCCGCTGCACGAAGGCGATGCCGCCTGGCGCCCATGGTGGTGCAAGGCATGATCGACGCAACGGCCGAGATCGCCGTGCTGCTCGTCGACGACCAGGATCTGGTGCGGTCGGGCCTGCGCCGGATCCTGCGCCGCAAGGACGGCTTCGCCATCGTCGCGGAATGCGCCGACGGTGACGAGGTGCCGGCCGCGGTGGCCGAGCACCGGCCCGATGTTGTCGTGATGGATCTGCGGATGCGCCGCGTCGACGGGATCGAGGCGACGCGCAGGCTTTGCGGCAAGCCGCCGGTGCTCGCTCTGACCACCTTCAACGAGGACGAGCTGTTGTCGGGAGCACTGCGTGCCGGCGCGGCCGGCTTCGTGCTCAAAGACTCTTCGGCCGAGGAGCTGATCCGTGCGGTGCGGGCGGTAGCCAGGGGCGACAGCTATCTCGATCCCGCGGTCACCTCGCGCGTGCTCACCACGTACCGCAAGGCCGCACCCGGCCCCCGCGGCACCGCAATCGGCGAGCTGACCACCCGCGAGCTCGATGTCCTGACATTGATCGGCCAGGGTCTGTCGAATACGGAGATCGCCGACAAACTGTGCATCTCCGGCGTCACGGTAAAGAGCCACGTCGGGCGCATCTTCGGGAAGCTCGACCTGCGCGACCGGGCCGCGGCGATCGTCTACGCCTACGACAACGGCATCGTCGCGCCGCGCTGAAGACTTACAAAGGGGCCGACTGATCCGCCAGGTTCAGCAGAACGTAGGCCATGCACATCAGGAAGTTCAGCACCACCATGATCAGGCCCGCGAACATCAGCGAACGGGTGCCGCGCTTCTTGAGCCGTTTATAACGCGCGGCGCGCGATTCGCGGTCGAGCCGGATCGCGATCAACGCGAAGTTCACGTTGATCATTTCGTGCGCGGCCAGCGGCGCACCCTGCAGCATTTCTCGCAGCCGCTCCGGTGCCGTTCGAACGCCCACCCGTTCGAAACTGTGGCACAGACGTCGCGCCCGCCGTTGGCGGAGCGTGTGATACGGCAGCCGAAGGTGCCGCGCAACTTGCCCTCGATCGCCCCCCCAGGGGTAAGACGGGGTCATCACAAGCGGGATTCTAGATCGCTCGGCGGCACTTTCGCGTGGTGTACGCGAATTATGTTGCGAGATATCATTTCGGCGTTTGCCGGTCAGGTGCCCGGACAGGGGTGAATGCACGTAACGTTCGAGGTCGCGAAGCTACCAGGGGCGCCATCGGGTGGTGCTCTGGCGCATGCGCCGGTGGGTTCGGCGGGGTTCAGTGCTCGATGTCGAACTCGAGCGGCAGGGTGATGGGCCGCCCAGCGCGTTCACCGGTTTCCACGGAGCTGGACCGGTGCGCCGCGCGTTGGGCATGCGCCGCGTCACGACGGTCAACGCCTCGCCCAACTCGAGGCGGGCGAGGTTGGCCCCGAGGCAGTCGGCTCCACTGTCGAGGCGATCGCTTACGCTCGCCGCGGCCGCGGCGAACGCAGACGCCTCTCCACCGGCTGGGCCTCACTCACTCCAGCCGAACTTGGCGTCG
>NZ_DASUHS010000243.1:0-46689 GCF_036273375.1 Mycobacterium sp.
CAGCTGGTGGGCGACCGTCACCGTCTTGGTGGGGCCGTTGCGGTGTTTGGCGAGAATGAAGTCCGCCTCTCCCCCACGTGGATCGTCGCGCTCGAACGCGTCGGGCCGGTTCAGCAGGATCACCATGTCCGCATCCTGCTCCAGCGATCCCGACTCACGAAGGTCCGACAGCATGGGCTTCTTGTCGGTGCGCTGCTCGGGACCACGGTTCAGCTGGCTGATCGCGACGACGGGCACCTCCAATTCCTTGGCCAAAAGCTTGAGCTGGCGCGAGAACTCGGATACCTCGAGCTGCCGCGACTCGACCTTCTTTCCCGACGACATCAGTTGCAGATAATCGACCACCACCAGACGCAGGTCGGATTTCTGCCGCAGCCGGCGCGCCTTGGCGCGGATCTCCATCATCGTCAGGTTCGGCGAGTCGTCGATATACAGTGGCGCCTCGCTGATTTCGCTCATCCGCCGAGCCAGCCGCGTCCAGTCTTCGTCGCTCATGCGACCGGACCGCATGTCGGCGAGTTTGATTTTCGCTTCCGCCGACAGCAGCCGCATGACGATCTCGGACTTGCTCATCTCCAGCGAGAAGATGACGCTGGCCATGCGGTGCTTGATCGAGCACGACCGCAAAAAATCTAGTCCCAGCGTCGATTTACCCACTCCAGGCCTGGCCGCCACGATGATCATCTGCCCGGCGTGCAGACCGTTGGTCACCTCGTCGAGCTCGGTGAAACCGGTCGGGACGCCGCGGGCGACACCGCCGTTCGAGGCGATGGCGTCGATCTCGTCCATGGTCGGCTGCAGCAGATCCTCGAGCGGAACGAAATCCTCCGACGTCCGGCGCTCGGCCACCTCGTAGATCTCGGCCTGTGCACGGTCGACCACCTCGGCCACGTCGGCGCCCTCGGCGCCCGCGTAGCCATACTGCACGACCCGGGTGCCGGCCTCCACGAGGCGCCGCAGGAGCGCTTTTTCGGCCACAATGGTCGCGTAGTAGCTCGCGTTGGCCGCGGTCGGCACCGTCGAGATCAGCGTGTGCAGATACGGTGCCCCGCCGATGCGGCGCAGTAGGTTGCGGCGGTCCAGTTCCGCGGCGACCGTCACCGCATCGGCCGGTTCGCCACGCCCGTAGAGGTCCAGGATCGCGTCGTACACGTTCTGGTGGGCGGGGCGGTAGAAGTCGCCGGGCCGCAGCCGTTCGAGCACATCGGCGATGGCGTCCTTGCTCAGCAGCATGCCGCCCAGCACCGACTGCTCTGCCGCCAGGTCCTGCGGTGGCTGCCGCCCGAAGTCCTCGCTTGGCGGCGAGGAATCCATGCCCGACGCCAGGTCATCGACGACCGCCACGGATTCCCTCCTCCCCTGAATCACGCATCCGAACATACATTCGATAGTCGGCATCGAGCGTAAGTCAAGGTGCCGACAATCTGCACGGCACAGCACCCGCACGCTCGGCGCCGGGACGACGTTAAGCGTTGCTGGCTAGTAGGCAAAGGGGGTGCTGTTTATGAAGCTGTGCATCGTGTGTGCATATCCATCGACACCTGTGTTGAGCGGGGTGTGGAGAACCTGTGGATTAATGCAAAGGGCTGGGACATCACTGCAGATACCGGCCATACAACGCCATGAAAATCGTGTGGACAAGAATCTCTACGGCGTGTCGTGCCAGGTTACTGCCCCGGGCGTGTTGGCTTTCCGGCATATTTTCCCAGCGTTACGGGCCGGTAACGCGTGGCAGCCGAATACGCCCCGGAAACAGTTCGCCACGAAGCGCATCCGCGATCGTTGCCCCGGAGCGCGGCCGCAAGCGTGCAGCGAGACGAAGCCCGGCGGCGGCCGATCAGGGCCACCGCCGGGAATGAGCAAATGTCGGGTGCTTAGCTCTGCGCGACGACCTCGAGCGCGACCTCGACGTCGACCTCGGGATGCAGGTGCACCGCCACCGGGTGCGTCCCGAGGGCCTTGATGTGCGATTTGGGCAGCCGCACGATCCGCTTGTCCAGGTTGGGCCCGCCGGCCTTCTTGATCGCCGCGACGACATCTCCGGCGGTCACCGAGCCGAACAGCTTCCCGGAATCCGCTGCCGTCTTCACCGGCAGCGGCACTGGGCCGAGCCCCTGGATCGCGGTCTTGAGTTCATTGGCGTGCCCGAGGTCGCGCACCGCCTTGGTTTCGCGGGCCCGGCGGATGGCGTCCGCCTGCTTTTGGGCGCCGCGGGATGCCACGATCGCCAGGCCGCGCGGAAGCAGGAAGTTGCGGCCGTAACCGTCTTTGACCTCAACAGTGTCGCCGACGGCACCAAGGTGGTCGACGTCACCCGTCAGAATCAGCTTCATCGTTTCGTACTTTCGGTAGGCCTCGGCGGCTATCGCGCCGAGGAGGTAAAGGGCAGCAGCGCCACCTCGCGGGCGTTCTTCACCGCGATCGCGACGTCGCGTTGGTGCTGCACGCAGTTGCCGGTGACCCGGCGCGCGCGGATCTTGCCGCGCTCACTGATATACGTGCGCAGCAGCGCGGTGTCCTTATAGTCGATCGCTTGTCCCTTCTTCGAGCAGAAGATACATTTACGCGCCTTGACCGGCTTTTCCGGAGCCGGGCGCCGCTTATTGGACTTAGCCATGTCTGTCTTTCTTTTCGATTCCTACTGCTGAGTCTTGGTCAGAACGGCGGTTCGTCGTCTCCGCCGGCGAACGATCCCGAAGCCGGGGCACTGCCCCACGGGTCGTCAGCGGGTGCGCCGCTCGCCGGCGCCGATTGCTGGCGGGATCCACCACCACCGCCGCCGAAGCCACCGCCTCCGCCGCCACTGCGGCTGGCCTTGTTGACCTTGGCTGTGGCATACCGCAGCGAGGGGCCGATCTCGTCTACCTCGACCTCGAAGACTGTGCGCTTCTCACCTTCACGAGTCTCAAACGAACGCTGCTTGAGCCGGCCGGTGACAATCACACGGGACCCACGCGTGAGGCTCTCCGCGACGTTCTCGGCGGCCTCCCGCCAGATGTTGCACCGCAGGAACAGCGCCTCGCCGTCTTTCCATTCATTGCTCTGCCGGTCATAGATCCGAGGTGTCGACGCCACGGTGAAGTTCGCGACGGCGGCGCCCGACGGCGTGAACCGCAATTCGGGGTCGGCGGTCAGGTTTCCGACAACGGTGATAGTGGTGTCACCAGCCACAATTTCCTCCTGGGTCCGCCGCTTGGGTGGTGGGTGTCATGAGCGTACTTTCGCTGAGCTCTCCACAGCCTAAGCAAGTGCGCCGACGAGAAGCACGCGACGCAGCCAAGGCTGTTAGTGCTTGTCGGTGCGCATCACCTTGGTGCGCAGTACCGACTCATTGAGGCTCAGCTGGCGGTCGAGCTCCGATACCGTCGCCGGCTCGGCTTTCAGGTCGACGACGACGTAGATGCCTTCGGCGTGCTTGGCGATCTCGTAGGCCAGGCGGCGCCGGCCCCAGATGTCGACCTTGTCGACGGATCCACCATCCTTGCGGACGACGTTGAGGAACGTCTCCAAGGACGGAGCAACGGTGCGCTCGTCGAGCGTGGGGTCAAGAATGACCATGATTTCGTATGGACGCATGGAAACCTCACCACCTCCTCTGGTCTGTGCGGCCACGGACGTTCCGTGGCAGGAGGGTCGCCTGCGTCGGCAACCGCATCAGGCTACCGGATACCGGGCTGACCAAAGAAATCCGGCCGATTGGACAACCTCGCTACTGCCGGGCGGCCAAGTATTCGTCGGCCCTCGCCACCGTCGCGGGATCCGCCTTGGCGAGCGCGCCCGAGTCGAAGGGCGGCTGCGGATCGTATTCGATGAGCAGCTGAGCCGCCTGTGCGGCCTCGCGATCGACGAGCAGTTCTACCAAACGCAAAGCCATGTCGATGCCGCTGGACACCCCGGCGGCGGTGATGATCCGCTGCGGCAGGTGTTCGACGACCCGTTCCGGCACGTAGTAGGCGCCCAAACCGTTGAGCAGGTCGGCAGCCCGCCAATGGGTGGCGGCGGTGAGCCCGTCCAGCAGACCTGCCGCAGCCAGCAACAGGGCACCGGTGCACACCGAGGTGGTGAACCTGGTGTTGGGGTGCACCGCCTGCAGCCACGCCCGGATAGCCTCGTCATGAACCAGCTGCCGGGTGCCAATGCCGCCCGGGAATACCAGCA
This sequence comes from Mycobacterium sp., assembly GCF_036273375.1. Taxonomy (GTDB): domain Bacteria; phylum Actinomycetota; class Actinomycetes; order Mycobacteriales; family Mycobacteriaceae; genus Mycobacterium. Next base: position 4,159 of record NZ_DASUHS010000243.1, read on the forward strand.
CATCGGGTGCATCCACCTCATCGAAGGTGGCGTCACAGCTGACACCGAGCATTCCGTTCTCGGTCCGCACCTCACCGCGGTGATGCCCGACGAACACGACGTCGATCGACGGAATGCGTTGCAGCACCTCGTAAGGACCCACCGCGTCGAGCGCGGTGAATCGCGGAAAGATCGGAATGGCGACCTGGGTCATGGCCTGGCGCCGCTTACGACTGCGGGTTGTTCGTCCGCGTCATCGGATACCGGGATTCTGGAACGGCGCGATCCAACCGGCCGCAGCCAGTCCGGCAACCAACCGGGTGGGGCGTCAGGCGCGCGATCGAACGGTCCGCCCGCCGGATCGTCCACCCGTGCGCCCCATCGCACCAAATCCTCACCGGGTCGGTATATCTGGCGAACCACCAACGCGCACATCATGATAACCGCGAGGTCCCGCAGCAGCACGGTCGTGGTGAAGAACTGTTCGGGCAGCGAGCGGTTCGGGTTGCCGTACAGGTAATACATCCGCGGCACCCACACCAGCGCGTCGACGGTCATCCATGCCAGCAGGACCCGGCGATGCGGCAGTGCCAGCACCGCCAGCGGCACCAGCCATAGCGAGAACTGCGGGCTCCACACCTTGTTGGTCAGCAGGAAAGCCGCGATCACCAAGAACACCAGCTGCGCCACCCGCGGGCGTTGTGGCGCCGTCAACACGATGTATGCGATTGCGGCACAACATGACACGAACAACACCGCGACGACAGTGTTAAGCAGCGTCGGCGGCTGCCAGAACCCGAGCTTGGCATCGAATCCCCGCCATCCGGTGAACGACTTGATGACGTTGTACAGCGAGTCCATGTCCTCGCCGCGACGCGTGTTGAGCCGGAAGAACTCCGACCAGCCGCGCGGAAAAAACACCAGCACAGGCAGGTTCACCAACAGCCAGGTCACCCCGGCAGCCACCGCGGTGCGGACCCACGCGCGCAGCTGCCCGGTTCGGACTCCTAGCAGCAGCATAGGGCCCAAGAACAGCAACGGATACAGCTTCGCCGCGGCGCCCAAGCCGATCAGCACGCCGGCCAGCACCGGTTTTCGTCGCGCCCAGGCCAATAGCCCGGCCATCGCGAAAGCCGTTGCCAGCGCGTCGAAGTTGGTGAAAATCTGAAAAATCAAAATCGGCGAGCCCGCGACCAATGCCGCGTCCCAGATCCGCCGCCCGGCCAGGCCCGCACTCGCCCTGACGGTGGCAAGCCAGGCCAGCGCCAACCCGAATGCCGCGACATCGAAGAACATCACCACCTCGGCGACCACCGGAAGCGGGGTGAGCTTGCTCAGCGCTGTGTAGGTCTTAGCCAGGGCCATCGACACGTACTGATAAATCCCCGTCAGCACCGGATACTCCATGTAGCGAACCGCGGGCTGGCCGTCGTAACGGATCTGCTGGGCGCCGGTCGAGTCGGTCTCGACCCAGCTCGACTTGTAGGGAAACTTGCCTTGACTCAACAACTCTGCGCCGTAGAGCGGCACGGTATCGGAGTAGCACAACTCGTAGTAAGCGCGTTGATTATTCCAGTTGGCCACCCGCTGATCGCCGGCCCCGGTGCCGGTGCTTTGCAGACAGGCCGCCTTCGTTGACCAGCCCAGCGCCAGGAAGACCAGCGCTATCAAAAACATCACCCGCAGCGGGGTCATCAGCCGAGAGCGGCCGATCAGCGCGTGCCGGCCCACCGGTCCCCCGACGACGTCGGCGAGCGCGGCGCCCAGGAAGTCGGTGCGGCTCGGGCAATCTCGGTTGTCGGCGCTGCGCAGATCCGCGGCGAGCCGCTGCGGTGAAGTGGTCGCGCCGTGCTCCGCGGCGTCGGTCACGGTGGCGGTGGCGGCGCTTGGGGTCCACCCGGCGGGACGCCACCACCCGGGGGGCCACCAAACGGCCCGCCCGGTTGCGGACCACCCGGCGGGCCGCCGGGCGCCGGTGGCGCCGCGGTGATCGTCGTGGGCGGACCGACCGGAATGGTGATGCCCGGCGCCACCTCGATGGTGGGCTGGATGACAGTCTCCGATGGCGGCGGAGGCGGCGGTGGCGCAACGGGCACGCCCGCGTAACCGCCGATCTCCGTCGGCTTGGGGAAGGATTCGTTGGATGTGCCCTTGAGCGCGCCGTCCATCGTGGACTTCCAAATATCCGACGGTAGCCCCGAACCGTAAACCGGTCCGCCCGAACTGGTTACCAGCGGGCTATCGCCTTTGGCCGTGCCGACCCACACCGCCGTCGACAGCGATGGCGTGTAGCCCACCATCCACGCGTCCTTGTCGGAGGTGGTGTCACCGAGCTGGGTGGTGCCGGTCTTGGCCGCCGACGGCCTGCCGCCGGCTAGGGCATGGCCGCGGGAATAGGCGGCGATCGGAGCCATGGCCGCGGTGGTGTTGTCGGCAACGGCCTTGGGGATCCGTTGCTCGTTCTTGTTGTCGGAGTTGGCGGCGTCGAAGAGAACCTGGCCGTCGGAGTTGACGACCTTTTGCACGAAGTGCGGTTGATGATAGGTACCGGAGGCAGCCAGCGTGGCGTAGGCGGAGGCCATGTCGAACACCCGGGTTTGATACTGGCCCAGCACAACTCCGTTGTTCGGCGGGCCGCCCTTGCCGTCCTCGGAAAGGGTGTGGTCCACACCGGGGAAGCTGGTCGCGACGCCGGCTTGGTGGGCTGCATCGGCGACGGCCTGCGGTCCCCCCTTGAGCTTGAGCATCAGCCGGTAGTAGGAGGTGTTGAGCGATTGCTTGAGCGCCTGGGCGATGTTGCAGGTCCCGCAGCTCTCACCGTCGACGTTGGTGATCTTGATGCCATCGACCGTCAGCGCTGAGCTGTCCACCTGGTAGCCCAGGCCGATCCCCTGCTCGAGCGCGGCGATAAGGCAGAACACCTTGAACGACGACCCGGTCTGCAGCCCGGCCTGGGCGAAGTCGAACCCGTTGGCGTCGGTGCCGCCGAAGTATGCGCGTATGGCGCCGTCGTGCGGATCGACCGAGACCGCGGCCGAACGCATATCGGGGTCTTGGCCGTCGAGGTACTTCGACACCGCCTTCTCCGCCGCCTGCTGGGCCTTCGGGTCGATCGTGGTGGTCACCTGCAATCCCTGAGTGTTCAGGGTCCGCTCGTCGATGTTGAACAGCTCCATCAACTCTTTGGTCACCTGACGCTCGATCAGCCCATTGGGCCCGGTCGTCTGGTTCTGCGCGCGCGCCTGATCCGGCGGCACGGTCGGCGGGAACTGCTGAGCGGAACGGTCACTCGGAGACAGCGCCTTGGTTTCCACCATGCCGTCGAGCACCCACGCCCAGCGCGCACGAGCGCCCTGCGGATCGACGGCCGGGTCCAGTGAGGACGGCCGCCGGATGAGCGCCGCCAGCAGTGCGCCTTCGGAGACCGTGAGCTGCTCGACGGGTTTGTTGAAGTAGGCCTTGGCGGCGGCTGAAATTCCGTAGGCGCCGCGCCCGAAGTAGATGATGTTCAGATAGGCCTGCAGCACATCGTCTTTCGACCACTCCCCCGACATCTTGGTCGCGATCACCAGTTCCTTGGCCTTACGCATCAAGCCGCTGACTCCGTGCTGGGCCGAGCCCACCAGCGCGTTCTTCACGTACTGCTGCGTGATCGTCGAACCGCCCTGCAGGTCACCGCTGCCGAAGAGGTTGTTGTTCAGCGCACGCACGAAACCGGTGAAATCGAACCCCGGGTTCGAGTAGAAATTGCGGTCTTCGGCGGCGATCACCGCCTGGCGCACATGCACGGGAACTTGGTTGATGTTGACGTCGACTCGATTGCCTTCCGGCGGGATGATCTTGGCGATCTCCGAGCCATCACTGGCCAGGATGGTCGAAACCTGGTTGGTGCGAAGGTCACCCGGTTTGGGAATGTCGACGATGAAGTACGCCATCGCGAACGTGACGATCGGCAGCAGCACCAGCACCGCCGCACTGAGGTACGCCCCTCGCCGGACCCACAGCCAGTTGATCTGCTCGGTCCAGGCCCAGTCGCGCCACGGTGGGATGGGCCGCCCGCCGGGACCGCCGGGCCCTCCCGGGCGACCGGGCCGCCGGGGCGGAGGGGGCGGTCCGCCGGGCGGACCACCGCCGAGGCTCGCCCGCTCGGGCCGGCCGGACGTCGGCCCCCGGCTGTCCAGTGCGGCCTTGACCTCGTCGAGCGCGTCGCGCCGTAAGGGCGCCGAAGGGGGGCCGGCCAGCGCGGCTTTGACTTCCTCGATGGGATCCGAGCGCCGGGGCGCCCGGTCATCTTTGACCGCCGGCAGGATCGTTGTCATTCGATCATCGGGTGGGGCCTGACGGCGACGGTTGATCGTGGGCGGCGCCTCCCGGCGTTCGGGATCGCGCGGACCGCCGTCCGGACGGTGCGGGCCCGGACGGTCGTCAGAACTCTGATTGCCTACATGCTCAGTCGCTGGCCCACGTTGGTCACCGGACGACTGGTTGTGGCGTCCTTCGTTATTCAATGGCCGTGCGGGCGTTGTTGCGCGCCGTCCGCGTGCGTCCGGTGCCCCTTGGAGGAGGTGCCGTGCGAGCCGCACCGAGCACATATGACTTGACGAGATGGTTCCAGCTGCAGGTCCGGCATACCTCCACCACGTGGACCGCGAACTCCTCGAAGCGGGTTGCCAGCATCACCAATTCTTCGGCCGTGCGCGCCGAGCCCGACACCGCACCGAGGTGTTCCCCGAATACCCATGACACCAGCGTCAACTGCTCCTTGCGGCAGATCGGGCACATGACCTGGCTCGGTTTCCCGTGAAACTTGGCGGCGCGCAGCAGATACGGGTTCGCGTCACAAACCTCGGACACACCGGTGCGGCCCGAGTACACCTGGGCCAGCAGTGAGCGCCGCCGGAGCGCGTAGTCCACCACTTGTCGCTGCAGTCGCACGCCCACCAGAGTACGTCGCCATCTCGAGCAGGGATACGCAACCGAACCGTGGCGGTCCGTGCGGGGTAATCGACGGTGGTTTCTGCGCCAATCGGGGACCGGACTTCTACGATCATCCCCGTGGCGAAATGGCACGGGACAACGCTGGCCGGTGGCGCGACAACGACTACGCCAAGGACTCCGACCGCCAAGACACCTGCATGGTCCTCGACGACGCCATGGCGGATGGCGAGCTCTCCGCCGAAGAGCACCGCCATCGGTCTAACTGGATTCGCGCGCGCGTCGCTACCGCCCCAGCAGTCCCGGCTCTGGGAGTGCACGGGCTTTTCGAAATGCGATAGCGCCGGCGCTAGCACGTTTAGAAGTCGCCTCATGGGTGCCACGGCGGTGCCCGTGTGGCTGGTGTGGCGGTAGGCCGGATCGATTGTTCGCGCCGAGTGAGCGCGCTTTCGCTGTCCCTGTATGTCTCCAGCGACTACGGAGGCGGACACGTCACCTTCTCAGGCGACGGCATCGTCAAGCAGACGAGTCTGCCCGCGTAAAGGCCGGTCCCGCGGCGATTTCCACGCCCACGCCCTGTGACGAACTCCAAACCAACAGTTAGTGGTGTTGTGGCTAATATATCGAGACGATACGATTGCGCGAGGCGTCGAACCGTCGTAACCAGCCACGCAGATCTTTTTCAGGAGGTGAATCGATGCTGGAGCTTGCCATCCTGGGTCTCCTGATCGAGTCGCCGATGCACGGCTACGAGTTGCGCAAGCGGCTGACCGGTCTACTCGGTGCGTTCCGGGCGTTTTCGTACGGATCGCTCTACCCGGCCCTGCGGCGCATGCAGGCCGAGGGGTTGATTGCCGAGAACGCCGCCCCGGCCGGGACGCCGGTTCGGCGGGCCCGGCGCGTCTACCAGCTGACCGACGAGGGCCGCCGGCGCTTCGGGGAGTTGGTGTCCGACACCGGTCCCCACAACTACACCGACGACGGCTTCGGGGTACACCTGGCGTTCTTCAACCGGACTCCGGCAGAGGCGCGGATGCGCATTCTGGAAGGCCGCCGCCGTCAGGTCGAGGAAAGGCGGGAAGGTCTGCGCGAAGCAGTTGCGCGGGCCAGTAGCTCGTTCGACCGCTACACCCGTCAGCTTCATCAATTGGGGCTCGAGTCCAGTGAGCGCGAAGTCAAGTGGCTCAACGAGCTCATCGCTGCGGAGCGGGCTATGCCCGGCCTCTCCGAGCAAACGTAAATCCCTGCACGAACCCAGCATCCCAGTCAGTGGTTAGAGGTTAGGAGAACGCCCATATGAGTGAGCAGAACGCGCCGCAGGCGTCGACGGAGGTACGAGTCGCCATTGTCGGCGTCGGTAACTGCGCGTCTTCGCTGGTTCAGGGCGTGCAGTACTACTACGACGCCGACGCGAACAGTGCCGTGCCCGGCTTGATGCACGTGAAGTTCGGCCAGTACCACGTCCGCGACGTGAAGTTCGTCGCCGCGTTCGACGTGGACGCCAAGAAGGTCGGCTTCGACCTGTCCGAGGCGATCTTCGCGTCGGAGAACAACACCATCAAGATCGCCGACGTGCCGCCCACCAACGTGACGGTGCAACGCGGCCCGACGCTGGACGGCATCGGTAAGTACTACGCCGACACCATCGAGGTGTCCGACGTCGAACCCGTCGACGTGGTCCGGGCGCTGCGCGAGGCCAACGTCGACGTGCTGGTGTCGTACCTGCCGGTGGGCTCCGAAGAGGCCGACAAGTTCTACGCCCAGTGCGCAATCGACGCGGGCGTGGCGTTCGTCAATGCGCTGCCGGTGTTCATCGCCTCGGACCCCGTGTGGGCCAAAAAGTTCGCCGACGCCGGTGTGCCGATCGTGGGTGACGACATCAAGAGCCAGGTCGGCGCGACCATCACCCACCGCGTGATGGCCAAGCTGTTCGAAGACCGCGGTGTGCAGCTGGACCGCACCATGCAGCTCAACGTCGGGGGCAACATGGACTTCCTCAACATGCTCGAGCGCGAGCGCCTCGAGTCCAAGAAGATCTCAAAGACGCAGGCCGTCACCTCTAACCTGCAGCGCGAGTTCAAGACCAAGGACGTGCACATCGGCCCGTCCGACCATGTCGGCTGGCTCGACGACCGCAAGTGGGCCTACGTGCGGCTCGAGGGCCGCGCCTTCGGTGACGTGCCGCTCAACCTCGAGTACAAGCTTGAGGTCTGGGACTCGCCGAACTCCGCGGGCGTCATCATCGACGCGGTGCGCGCCGCCAAGATCGCCAAGGATCGCGGTATCGGCGGTCCGGTGATCCCGGCATCGGCCTACCTGATGAAGAGCCCGCCGCAGCAGCTGCCTGACGACATTGCGCGTACGCAGCTCGAAGAGTTCATCATCTCGGGCTGAGGACCGACGTGCGGCCGGGCGCCCGCGCCCGGTTTGCCGAGACGGTAGCGCCCTGAACCATTAACTGTGGTTCCGAAGTGCTAGCCCATGCGCTGGCGCATTCGCAGATCACCTAATGGTCGGGCGCGATACCGATGTGGCCGGTGAGGCGCAATCGCCAAAGCATCGACACACTGCTGTGCAGGTGCTTAGCATCATGTCTCGATGACCGTTCAGCCCGCAGCGTTCCTGCGCACCACGCTCCCCCTTGACTTGTCCGGGCTCGCCGGACTCGACAGCGGTCGCTACCACTCCATCTGGCTGCCCGATCACATGGTCAGCTTTTGGCCGGACTCCATCTGGACGCCCGAGTTCACCGACCTGGCCACCGCTTCCCCCTCGCCGCACCGCCACTTGGACGGGCTCGCGGTGGCGGCCGCGGCGGCCGTGCTGACCGAGCGGGTTCCTCTGGTCAGCGCCGTGGTCGATACCGTGCGCCGCCATCCCGCCATGCTCGCGCAGACGGCGTTGACCATCGATCACCTCGCCAAGGGGCGTTTCATCCTCGGACTGGGCAGCGGTGAGAGCGAAAACACGCTGCCCTACGGCTTCGACTTCTCGCGTTCGGTCAGCCGCTTCGAGGAAGCGCTGGCGGTGATCCAGTTGCTGTGGCGCAGCGACGGCCCGGTCGACTTCGACGGCCAGTTCTATTCGCTGCACCATGCCCGTTTGGACACCGAACCCTACGAGGGCCGGCTGCCGCCGATCTGGATCGGCGCCAGCGGTCCACGGATGCTCGACATTGCGGGCCGGTACGCCGACGGCTGGTGGCCGGCGGGCGCCTGGACTCCATCGCACTACGCCCAGATGCTCTCCGCGGTGCGGTCATCCGCCGAACGCGCCGGCCGTGATCCGATGGCGATCACCCCCTGCTTCATCCAGGTGTGCCTGATCGGTGCGGACGACGACGCCCTCGCCGAGATCCTGCAGGCGCCTCTGGTCAAGGCCTTTCTGCTGCAGGTCTCTGCAAAGACGCTGCACGGCTTTGGATTTGAACACCCGATGGGCGAAAACTGGCGCGGATTCCAGGACATCGACCCGGCCGTACTCACCCGGGAACGGATCGTCCAGTTTCTGGACAATGTGCGCCCCGAGATGGTCCTCGCCCTCGTGCCCCACGGCACACCGAAAGAGGTAGCCAAGATCGTCAAGACGTACGTTGACGCGGGCCTGCGTGTGCCCAAGATTCTCGACTACGGCGCCATGGCCGGCTTGGAATACGCACAGGCTTCGGCAGCGAACGTCCGTGCGGCCGAGGATGAGCTGGTGCGACTCTGCGGAGACCTGTCGTGACAACACGTTTGGACGCCGCGGACATGCTCGCCGCCGCCGAGGCGGAAACCGGGCTGCGCGACTACGGCGATCCCACCTTGCCCGAACGTTTCGCCGTCGCCGTCGACCACCTGAACGATCTGGGTATGGATGCCGATGGCCGCTTCGAAGCCGCGCAGGTGTGTCGTTGGCTGCTGACGTCGCGCCTCGAACTCATCGAGGACCGCAACCGCTACCCGATCGGCGCTGAAGTGATCGCCGCGCCGATGTTCGTCACTGGCGAACCCCGCTCGGGGACAACGCTTATGCACGCCCTCATGTCGGTCGACCCGCGAGCCCGGGCGCTGCGGTTCTGGGAGGTGATGTACCCATCCCCGCCACCGGGACTGGCCACAACGGACGACGACCGCCGAACGCGCGCCGACGCCGACTGGCGTGAGATCAACGCGAAGATGCCGAAGTGGCTGCACAGCCATCCCTACAACGACATGCTGGGCGACGGCCTTCCCGAAGACGAACGCACCTGGGCGTTCGACTTCCGGGTGATGACCCCCACCGCGTGGTGGCGGGTACCGATGCAGTCAATGGTCGGCGGTCTGGCAACCGACCCGGCTGCGCAATACCGGCTGCACAAGGCCATGCTGCAGCAGTTGCAATACCGAAGATCGCGAAAGTACTGGGTACTGAAGGGTTTTCATGGCTTCCGGCTCAAGGAGATGTTCGACACCTACCCCGACGCGACGCTGGTGTGGCTACACCGCGATCCGGTGCAGGTCGCGGCCTCACGCACGATGATGATGACCGACATCGCGGAAGGAATGGTCGGTCCCGTTGACCTCCACGCCCAGGCGAAGCTGCATTTGGAGTTGACGCGCGCCGGCGTCGCCAACACGATGAGCAATCCCATGGTGGACGATCCGCGCATTCTGCACATCCGCTACACCGATTTCGTCGCCGATCAAGTGGGCACGGTGCAGCGCTACTACGCATTCGCCGGCCGCGAGGTCACGCCCGAAGCCGAATCCGCCATGCGCGACTACCTGGCCAACAATCGCGGCGACCGGTACGGCAAGTTCCGCTACTCCACTCAGCTGCTGGTCGATATCGGCGAAGACCTTGATGCGCTGCACGCCGAATTCCGCCCGTTTCGTGAACGATTCGGCGTCGAGATCGAATCCCGTGACTGACGTGACGACGCCGCACAAACGCCTGTCGGTCCACGACGTCACCTTCTTCGGCGCTTCGTTGGCCGAAATGGAACAGCATTGGGCGGCACTCGGTGTGTCGCGATTGAGCGTCTTGGACAGTGAGCTGCTCGACCCACAATTCTCAAAGCTATTGCAGCGCAACATCTACACCGTCGAGGCGGTGTGCCACATCTTCGGCGGTGGCCGGCTGGACACCGCCGCGCGTGCGGCACAGGACGCGCTGCTGCCGGTGATCGACGCTGCGGCCGGGGTGGGTGCGCGCGTGGTCTATATGCTGACTGGCGGCCGGGGCACACGGACCTGGCCGCAGGCCGCCGACCGCTTCAGCGCAATGATCGCTCCCTGCGTCGAGCACGCGAAGCAGGCGGGCGTGGCGCTGGCGATCGAGAACGCCTCGAGCCTGTACGCCGACATTCATCTCGCCCACACCCTGCGCGATACCGTGGCGCTGGCCGAGATGAGCGGGCTCGGCATCTGCATCGAACTGTTCCACTGCTGGGCGGAGGGCGATTTCGAAGCGATGGTGCAACGGGCATTGCCGCGGACCGAGCTCATTCAGCTCAGCGATTACGTGCTGGGCGACCGGGCGCTTCCGGGTCGCGCGGTGCCCGGCGACGGCGCGATTCCGCTCGAAACGTTCATTGCCCAAGCTCTGGCCGGCGGGTACGCGCACGGATTCGACCTGGAGCTCATCGGGCCCCGCATCGAAGCGGAGGGCCGCTTGCAGTCCGCGCGACGCGCCTGCGACGCCGTCGGCGCGATACTGAGCAGATTGGGTGCCTGACAATGGGTTTCGGCGATGGTCGCGATGACGAGGCGCTGCAATCGGCATGGACCGAATTCTGTGCCCAGCTGCAGCGCGCGGGCGAACGGGTCTTCAAAGACGCCAACCCGACCGCCGCATTGCAGCGCGTTGATGCGTACCGGTTTCTTACCCAGAACCTCGGCCAGGCCTTCGATCTGGCGCTCGAAACCCGCGACACCGGCTACCCGGTGCTGCACACCTTCTGCGGCCCCACCCGCAAGCTGGGCGGGGACTGCGCCGACTTCACCTATCAACAAGCATGGATCGACGGACACTCGACCTACCGGCTCACCGGCACCCGCGGCACCGCGCGCTTCTTCAACGTCACCGTGCAGGGGCGACGCACGCCCGGCCCAGGCGTCTTGCACGAGCCCTTCGGCGACACACCGCAGGCCAACCTGCTGGGCCATCAACTCGATATCGATAACGACGGACGGTTCGAGCTGTACATCGGCGGTCCCGAGCGGGGGCCGAACTGGCTGCCCACCACGCCGGAGTCACGAAAACTGTTCATCCGCCAAGGGTTTGACCGCTGGGACGAATCGCCGGCGCGGATGCGCATCGAACGCATCGACATGGCCTCTCCCAAGCCCTTGCCCACCCCTGCCGACATGGTCGACGCGATGCGCTGGGCCGGTGATTTCGTCACCGGTCTGATGTCCGATTGGCCTGAATTCCCCTTCAACTACGGCGGCGTGGACGCCGAGGACCCGAACACGTTTCCGCGCGTCGGCGCCACCGACGCCGACAACAAGCGCGGCCGAGCCGCCGCCAACATGTATTGGGAGCTGGCGGCCGACGAGGCACTGATCGTCGAATTCGACGCCCATGACGGGCTGTGGATGTTCACCAACATGGGGGTCTTCTTCAACAGCATGGACTACCTGTATCGCCCGGTGAGCTACACACCGAGCCGCACCAAAACCGACCACGACGGCCGCATCCGGCTTGTTATGGCTCACCGTGATCCCGGCGTGCACAACTGGCTGGACACCCAGGGCTTCGAACGCGGCAATCTGACCTACCGACACATGCTCGAGGGCGAACCCGCCGTGCTGGACACCCGGGTGGTCAAGCACGACGAAGCGCTCGGCGCTCTGCCCGAAGGAACCGCCATGGTGAGCCCACCGGAGCGCACCACCGCGATGTGGGAACGCTTCCATGGCATTCGCCGCCGCTATGTCCTCTAGACGCCGGCGCTAGTGTCAAAGATCGTGACCGAGATCTCCGAAGACGAACTGGCCGGCCTGTCCGAATTCTCGCTGCTGTCCGAAAACGCCGAGCAGGCCGGGGTCTCCGGGCCCCTGCCCGAAGCGGAGCGCGTCGAGTCCGGCACGGGCGAAAGCAGAATCAGCGCCTTGCGCTGGGGCAGCACTCCCCCGCGGATCGTATTCGTGCATGGTGGCGGCCAGAACGCGCACACCTGGGACACGATCATCGTCGGCATTGGTGAACCCGCGCTCGCGGTCGACCTGCCCGGCCACGGCCACTCCGCCTGGCGCGAGGACGGCGACTATTCGCCGCAGCACAATGCAGACACCTTGCTGCCGATCCTGCGCGAGCACGCAACGACGGCCGACCTCGTCGTCGGCATGTCGCTGGGCGGACTGACCGCGATCCGGCTAGGCGCGGTCGCACCCGAGCTCGTCAAGGAACTCGTGCTGATCGACGTCACCCCCTCGGCGCTGCAACGCCATTCCGAGATGACCAAGGAGCAGCAGGGCACCGTGGCGCTCATGCACGGGGAACGCGAGTTCCCCAGCTTCGAGGCCATGCTGGACTTGACGGTCGCCGCCGCGCCGCACCGCGAGGTGAAGGCGCTGCGCCGCGGGGTGTTCCACAACTCGCGCAAGCTGGAAAACGGCAAGTGGACGTGGCGCTACGACGCCATCCGCACCTTCCCCGACTTCGCGAGCCTGTGGGACGACGTCGACGCCTTGCCCGCACCCGTGACCCTGGTGCGCGGCGGCTCATCGGGTTTCGTCAGCGACGAGGACGCGGCCGAACTCGCCCGTCGCGCAAAGCATTTCCGCGCAACGCACGTGGTGGAGAATTCGGGACACTCCGTGCAGAGCGACCAACCTCGCGCGTTGATCGACCTGCTGCGCGGGGTGCTCGACGCACGCTGAGCCTACGGTGGGGGGATGCCGTTTCCGTTTCCGATCCGCATCGGTGTCCAGCTGCAGCCGCAACACGCGCCGCAGTACAGCCAGATCCGCGATGCCGTGCGCCGCTGCGAGGACATCGGCGTCGACATCGCCTTCAACTGGGATCATTTCTTCCCGCTCTACGGCGATCCCGACGGCGGGCATTTCGAATGCTGGACGATGCTCGGCGCCTGGGCCGAGCAGACATCGCGCATCCAGATCGGCGCGCTGGTGACGTGCAACTCCTACCGCAATCCGGAGCTCCTGGCCGATATGGCCCGCACTGTCGATCACATTTCCGACGGCCGGCTCATCCTGGGCATCGGTTCGGGTTGGAAACAAAAGGACTACGACGAGTACGGCTATGAATTCGGTACCGTCGGCGGTCGCCTGGACGACCTGGCGACCGCACTGCCTCGAATCCAAGCTCGGCTGGCCAAACTGAACCCGGCTCCCACCCGCGACCTCCCGATCCTGATCGGCGGGAAGGGCCCACGAAAGACGCTGCGAATGGTCGCAGAATTCGGCGACATCTGGCACGGCTTCACCACCGTCGAAACCTATCCGGCCGCGGCGGCCGCGCTGGAGGAACATTGCGCCGCCGTAGGGCGCGACCCGTTTACCATCGAGAGGTCGGCCGGGGTCGAGAACAACAGCGGTGTTCGCCGCGGCGAGGGCATCGACGGGTTGATCATCAACGCCGAAGGCCTCACCGCGCTGGGCGTGACGCTGCTGACCGTCGGAGTGAACGGCCCGGACTACGACCTGACCGCGGCCGAAGCGCTGTGCAAGTGGCGCGATAGCCGTTAAAGCGGCCGCGCCGCATCAGATTCATCGGCCAAACACCTAAACGCACGCGCCAATTCGTGAGAAACTCTCACCGCTAGATGGTCGAACCGTGGTGTGAAAGAGACTCAACCAAAAGATGCCGAAGAAATACGGGGTCAAAGAAAAGGACCTGGTTGTTTCGCACATCCTCCACCTCTTGTTGACCGGGAAGCTGCGCACTGGGGACCGCGTCGACCGCAATGAAATTGCGCTGGGCTTGGGAGTGAGCCGCGTCCCTATTCAAGAGGCGCTGGTCCAACTCGAACACGACGGCATTGTGTCCACGCGCTATCACCGTGGCGCATTCGTCGAGCGGTTCGACGAAGCCACTGTCCTCGAGCACCACGAACTCGACGGGCTGCTCAATGGGATCGCGTCCGCCCGCGCGGCGACCAGTCCAACGCCGCGGATCCTCGGACAGCTCGATAGGCTCATGCGCTCGCTGCGCAGCGCCAAGGATTCGCGCGCCTTCACCGACATCGCCGCCGAATACCGGCGCACGGTCAACGACGAGTACGCCGGTCCGCGACTGCATGCCTCGATCCGCGCCTCGCAAAACCTCATCCCCCGCCTGTTCTGGACGACCTATCAAAGCGGACGCGACGAGATGCTGCCGTTCTACGAAGACGAGACCTCGGCGATACAGCGGCGCGACCCCGAAGCCGCGCGGGCAGCGTGCGTCGAGCGCTCCTTTCTGATGGCCCAGACCATGCTGGCCGAACTGTTCCGCCGGCGGGTCTTCATCCCGACCGACGACTTCAGTCGGGTCGTTCCCGGCCCGCTGCAGGTCATCTCCAACGCGGACACCGTCCGCGGCGAAGCATCGCTGTCGCTTTGAACCGACTCTGAGCGGGCCGCGTCGCCGTTCAGTCGTTACGGTGACAGTGATGAGTTCGCGCGGGGGCCAGCACACCAAGCGCCGCGGAAGGGCATTCGGCCTGGCCGCGACAGTCCTCATCGCATGCGGCGTCGCGTTGGGTGGACCCGTTGCGCCGGCGGCCGCCGACTGGAATCAGTGCGCGCCGGCCGGCGTGGACAGCGCGCGGACCCTCCCTAAAGACCTGACCGAGAACCCGGCCACCGGCGAGGACGACCGCGACACAACGGCATCGGTCGAGCCAATCAGCGCGGTCGACGTCGGCGCCTTGGGCCTGGGCACCCCGGGCGTCCTGACGGTCGGCACGCTATCGGACGCCCCGCCCAACATCTGCATCAATCCCACTGGCGAATTCAGTGGCTTCGACAATCAACTGCTGCGTGCCATCGCCGACAAGCTGGGTCTACAGGTCCGCTTCGTCAGCACCGACTTTTCCGCGCTGCTCGCCCAGGTGGCGTCCCGGCGGTTCGACGTCGGCTCGGCAGCGGTCAAGGCCACCGACGCCCGTCGGCACACCGTCGCATTCACCAACGGCTACGACTTCGGGTTCTATTCGCTGGTGGTTCCGCCCGGTTCGGCTATCCACAAGTTCAGCGACCTCGCGGCGGGCCATCGCATCGGCGTCGTGCAGGGCACGGTAGAGGAGTCGTACGTCGTCGACGTACTACATCTGCAACCCGTGAAGTATCCGGGCTTTGCCACCTTGTACGCCAGCCTCAAGTCCCGCCAGATCGATGCGTGGGTGGCGCCAGGAACCCTCGCGGCGACCGTCATTCGCCCGGGTGACCCGGCGGTGGTCGCCGCGAATACTTACAGCCCAGGCAATTTCGTGGCTTATGCGGTCGCGCAAGACAACAAGGCGTTGATTGACGCGCTCAATTCCGGGCTGGACGCCGTCATCACCGACGGCACCTGGGGGCACCTGTACACCCAATGGGTGCCGCGGACGATGCCGCCCGGCTGGAAGCCCGGCTCCAAAGCCGCGCCCATCCCCAAACTGCCGGACTTCGCCGCGATTGCGAAACAACATCGCTCGCCCGCGGGCCCACCCGCCCCGAAATCACCGCTGGCCCAGTTGGGTGATTCGTTCTTCGACTGGAATATGTACCTACAGGCCATTCCCATTCTGTTCACCACCGGATTGCCCAATACCTTGATTCTGACCAGCAGCGCGCTCGTGATCGGCCTGGCGCTGGGGATGGTGTTGGCGATGGCGGGAATCTCGCACCGGCGCTGGCTGCGTTGGCCGGCCCGGGTGTACACCGACATCTTCCGCGGGCTGCCCGAAGTGGTGATCATCTTGCTGATCGGGATGGGCATCGGCCCGTTGGTCAGCGGGCTGACCAACAAGAATCCCTACCCGCTCGGCATCGCCGCACTGGGATTGATGGCCGCCGCCTACATCGGTGAGATTTTGCGCTCCGGAATCCAAAGCGTCGATCCCGGACAACTGGAAGCGTCTCGGGCGCTGGGCTTCAGCTATGTCACCGCGATGCGCCTGGTGGTGGTACCGCAGGGAATCCGCCGCGTACTCCCCGCGCTGGTCAATCAGGCCATCGGGCTGTTGAAGGCCTCCGCGCTGGTGTACTTCCTCGGCCTGATCGCCGATCAGCGGGAACTGTTCCAGGTCGGACGAGACCTCAACGCCCAGACCGGAAGCCTGTCGCCGTTGGTGGCGGCCGGTCTCTTTTACCTGCTATTGACCATTCCGCTAACGCATTTGGTGAACTACATCGACACCCGCCTTCGCCGCGGCCGCCGCGCCGCCGCGGCAGAGGACGACGCCGACATGCTTGCGACGACGTTCGGGCAGGAAATCACGTGACCTCCGGCATTCACGCGCGTACGTCAGTCTCGCTGGCGGCCAAAGACGTTCACCAAACCCTGGGCGAAAGCAAGGTGCTGCGCGGGGTCGATATCGAAGCACCCGCGGGCAGCACCGTGGCGATCATCGGGCCGTCTGGCTCGGGCAAGTCGACACTGCTGCGCACCTTGAACCGTTTGCATGAGCCTGACAGCGGCGACATTCTGCTGGCTGGCAGATCGGTGCTGCGCGATGATCCCGACGAGCTGCGCCAGCGTATCGGCATGGTGTTCCAGCATTTCAATCTCTTCCCGCACCTTAGCGTTCTGGAAAACGTTGCGATGGCTCCACGAAAGTTGCGACGTCTGCCGGCCGGCGAGGCCCGCGACCTGGCGCTGACCCAGCTGGACCGAGTTGGCCTGAAGCACAAGGCCGGTGCCCGGCCCAGCATGCTGTCCGGCGGGCAACAACAGCGGGTGGCGATCGCCCGTGCGCTGGCAATGGCGCCGCAGGTGATGTTTTTCGATGAGGCGACCTCGGCGTTGGATCCCGAAATGGTCAAAGGAATACTGCAACTCATTGCCGACCTTGGCGCCGATGGCATGACAATGGTTGTGGTAACCCACGAAATGGGATTCGCGCGGTCGGCATCCGACGCCGTCGTGTTTATGGATCACGGCAAGGTCGTGGAATCGGGCCCCCCTGAGCAAATATTCGACGCCGCAGAGACCGAACGGCTGCGGCGGTTTTTATCCCAA
Organism: Mycobacterium sp.; assembly: GCF_036273375.1. Taxonomy (GTDB): domain Bacteria; phylum Actinomycetota; class Actinomycetes; order Mycobacteriales; family Mycobacteriaceae; genus Mycobacterium. Next base: position 21,205 of record NZ_DASUHS010000243.1, read on the forward strand.
GTGCTTTGATCTCAACTATCTACTGGGCGATAGCCTTGTAAGCACCTCATATCGGGATAGACTCCCGATTTATGGCAGACAGCGAATCGACCCCGGCCGAGGTAGCCGAGCTCGCCGAAGGTTTGCACCGCGCGCTGTCTAAATTGTTTGCCATTCTGCGCCGTGGAGACCCCAGCGGTGCGGCGGCCGGAGAGTTGACCCTCGCGCAGTTGTCGATCCTGGTCACACTGCTCGACCAGGGCCCGATCCGGATGACCGATCTCGCCGCACACGAACGGGTGCGGACTCCCACCACGACCGTGGCGATCCGCCGGCTGGAGAAGGTGGGGCTGGTCAAGCGTTCCCGCGACCCGTCCGACCTGCGTGCGGTGCTCGTGGACATCACCCCGCGGGGGCGCGCTGTCCACGGTGAATCACTGGCTAATCGGCGTGCTTCGCTGGCCGCGATGCTGAGCCAGCTCCCGACGTCCGACCTCAATACCCTGATGCAGGCGCTGGCGCCGCTGGAACGGCTGGCCTCCGGTGACCCGGCGTCCGGACCAGCCGGCGTGCCACCCGCACGCAAGGAAGCCTGAAAATAACTCCGCATCAACGCTTTTCGGTTTGCGTCTACGGTGTCGGTAAACTGCAGGGCATGCCCAACGCACTCATAACCGGCGCCGGCGGCGGTATCGGATCGGCCATTGCCACAGCGCTGGCACCCACGCATACCCTGCTGCTGGCCGGCCGGCCGTCCGATCGGCTCGACGCGGTCGCGGAGCGACTCGGGGCCACCACGTTCCCGCTAGATGTCACCGACTCCGGCGATATCGAAGCCGCCTGCGAAATTGTGGACGAACTCGACGTGCTGGTGCACAACGCGGGGTTGGCGATACCCGGCAGTGTTGCCGACTCGAACGTCGACGAATGGCGTGCCACATTCGCCGTGAACGTCTTTGGACCGGTGGAACTTACGCTGGCGCTGCTGCCGGCGCTGCGGCGGGCCCGCGGGCAGGTGGTGTTCATCAACTCCGGCTCGGGCCGCACCGCTTCGCGGGATATGGCCTCGTATTCGTCCAGCAAGTTCGCGCTGCGCGCCTTCGCGGATTCGCTGCGCAGCGATGAACCGGAGTTGAGGGTGACGACGATTTATCCGGGACGGACCGACAGCGACATGCAGCGAGAACTCGTCGAATTCGAGGGCGGCACCTATGACCCCGCCAACTTTTTGAAGCCCGAAACGGTCGCGGCCGCGGTCGCCAATGCGGTGGCCACCCCGCCTGACGGTCATATGCACGAGGTGGTGCTGCGGCCCGCCGAGCGCTAAGCGGCACTAGACGACCAGGTTGACCAGTCGGCCCGGGACCACGATCACCTTGCGCGGATTCGCACCCGCCAAAAACGCCTGGACCTTTTCGTCGGCGAGCGCGGCGGCCGTCAACGTGTCCTGATCGGCATCGGCGGCCACCAACACGCGTCCGCGCACCTTGCCGTTCACCTGAACCGGGTACTCGACCGTGTCGTCGACCAGATAGGCGGGGTCGGCGACCGGGAAGGGACCGTGCGCGAGCGGGGTCTGGTGACCCAGTCGCAGCCACAACTCCTCGGCCATATGCGGGGCCAGGGGCGCCAACATCAACACCAGCGGCTCGACGGCCGCACGCGGCACCGCGTCGCGATGCTCCTTGGTGAGATGGTTGGTGTATTCGATCAGCTTGGCCGCAGCGGTGTTATTGCGCAGTGCGGCATAGTCTTCCGCGACGCCGGCGATCGTCCGATGGAGTGCTCGCAGCGTATCGGTCGCCAACTCTTGTGCCGGCTCGTCGATCACGCGGGTGTCACCGGTCTGCTCGTCGATCACCAAACGCCACACGCGCTGCAGGAAGCGGTGGGCTCCTACGACGTCCTTGGTCGCCCAGGGCCGGGAGGCCTCCAGCGGGCCCATCGACATTTCGTAGACACGCAGGGTGTCGGCGCCGTAGTCGTCGCAGATCTCGTCGGGCGAGATCGAGTTTTTCAGGCTCTTACCGATTTTCCCGAACTCCTGGAAGACTTCGACCTCTCCCCCGGGCCCCGGGTAGACAAAACGGCCGTCCCGTTCGACCACTTCTTCCGCCGGGACGTACGAGCCGCGAGCGTCGGTGTAGGCGAAGGCCTGGATATAACCCTGGTTGACCAGCCGGCGAAAGGGCTCACTAGAGCTCACATGGCCCAGGTCGTAGAGGACCTTGTGCCAGAACCGCACATACAGCAGATGCAGCACCGCGTGTTCGGCGCCGCCGACGTACAAGTCGACACCGCCCGGATCCTGCGGCCCATGCTCAGCAGGCCGCGGACCCATCCAGTAGGCCTCATTCTCCTTGTCGCAGAACCTTTCCGAATTATGTGGATCGGTGTAGCGCAGTTCATACCAGCAGCTTCCGGCCCACTGCGGCATCACATTGGTGTCGCGGCTGTAGGGCTTGAGGCCGTCGCCGAGGTCCAGATCGACGTGCACCCACTCCGTCGCCTTGGCCAGCGGCGGCGAGGGCTCGCTGTCGGCGTCGTCGGGGTCGAACAGCACGGGCGAGTAATCCGCCACGTCAGGCAGCTCGACCGGCAGTGCGGCTTCGCTGAGCGCATGCGCACGCCCGTCCGCGTCGTAGACGATGGGAAACGGTTCGCCCCAGTAGCGCTGACGGGCGAAAAGCCAGTCACGCAACTTGAATTCGATGCGCGCCCAGCCGCGACCCTCGGCCTCCAAGCGCGCGGTGATCTTTTCCTTGGCCGCGGCCACATCCAATCCGTCCAGGTAGCCGGAGTTGATCAGCACCCCGTCGCCGGCGTAGGCGGACTCCGAAATGTCGCCGCCGGCAATGACTTCCACAATCGGAAGACCGAACTCGTGGGCGAAGTCCCAGTCGCGCTGATCGTGGCCGGGGACCGCCATGATCGCCCCGGTGCCGTATCCGGCCAGCACGTAGTCGGCAATGAAGATCGGCACCGGTTTCCCGTTGGTGGGATTGGCGGCGTAACTGCCCAAGAAGACGCCGGTCTTCGCTTTACTCTCCTGGCGTTCGAGGTCCGACTTGGATCCGATCGCCTGCCGGTAGGCGGCGACGGCCTCGCGCGGTGTGGCGGCGCCGTACGTCCAACGTGAGTCGGTGCCATCCGGCCAGGCGGCCGCCGCCAACTCGTCGACCAGATCGTGCTCGGGCGCCAGCACGAGGTAGGTGGCGCCGAACAGCGTGTCGGGCCGGGTGGTGAACACCTCGATTTCGACCGTCTCGCCGTCGGCACCAGTCGCCGCGAACAGCGCTTTGGCGCCGGTGGACCGGCCGATCCAGTTGCGCTGCATCGTTTTGACCGGCTCGGGCCAGTCCAGTACGTCGAGGTCGTCGAGCAGCCGGTCGGAGTATGCGGTAATTCGCATCATCCACTGCCGCAATCGTTTCCGGAACACCGGGAAGTTGCCGCGGTCGCTGCGCCCGTCGGCGGTCACCTCTTCGTTGGCCAGCACGGTGCCCAGACCGGGGCACCAATTCACCATCGAGTCCGCCCGGTAGACCAGCCGGTGGCCGTCGATCACGTCGGCGCGCTCCCCCGCCGACAGCCCGGACCAGTCCCGCCCGTCCTCGAGGCCGCGGGCGCCGGAATCGAATTCGGCGACCAATTCGGCGATGGGGCGTGCCTTATTGGCGGCGGTGTCGAACCAGGCGTTGTAGATCTGCAGGAAGATCCACTGGGTCCACTTGTAGAACTCGACGTCGGTGGTGGAGAAGCTGCGCCGGCTATCGTGGCCGAGGCCTAGGCGTCCGAGCTGGCGCCGGAAATTGACGACGTTGGCCTCGGTCCGGGTGCGCGGATGGGTTCCGGTCTGGACCGCGTACTGCTCGGCGGGCAGCCCGAATGCATCGAACCCTAACGCGTGCAGCACGTTACGGCCGGTCATCCGGAAGTAGCGGGCGTACACGTCCGTTGCGATGTAGCCCAATGGGTGGCCGACATGCAGCCCCTCCCCCGACGGGTAGGGAAACATGTCCTGCACGAACAATTTGTCGTCGGGGACCGGGGCTCCGTCCGCCGGTGCCAGCGAACCGACCGGGTTGGGCACGTTGAACGTCCCAAGCTTCGCCCAGTTCTCCTGCCACGCGCCTTCGATACGACCCGCCAGCGCCGCGGTGTAGCGATGCGGCGGCGCCTCAGAGTCGGGCGCGGCGCCGCCAGAGCTGCTCGCTGGCGAAGCGGTCGGGGAGTCGGTCACCTGAACAGGGTATAAGGGCCGACACGTCGGGTCCGCCGGCCACAGGTTGGTCTCGGTTCCGTTGCGCGCCGATCAGAGGTTCATCCCAGGTGTGTTTCGACCCTGTTCACCGCCTTTGACCTCTAGTTACAGTCAGCCACTATCGACGGGTTCTGGTAGGCAGCCATTGGAAGGACCGACGCAGATGATTGAGATCGTCCCCGTCCACCGGGCACTCCTCGGCGGTGTGGTCGCTGGCCTGATGGGTCTGGCGGTTGTTGCGGGCGGCACGGCATCGGCAGACCCGGTGCCTCCGGCGCCGACACCCGTCCCCGCGGTTCCCGCGCCGGCGCCGCAGAACCTCGGGCCCGAGCTGGTGCCGCCGAGCAGATATCTCGCGGCCCCGCCGGCCGGCAACCAGATCGCCCCGCGGGCGACCGCCACGGCACCGGGAACCACGGCTCCGGCCGCGATCACCCCGGCGGCTCCGGTTCCGGCGACGTCCGGAACGATCCACGAATTCCTGCAATCGAAGGGCGTGAAGCTCGAGGCGCAAAAGCCCCAGGGCTTCAATGCACTCGACATCACCCTGCCGGTGCCCGCGCGCTGGACCCAGGTGCCTGATCCCAACGTGCCCGATGCGTTCGCGGTCATCGCCGACCGGCACGGCAGCAGCATCTACTCGTCGAATGCGCAGGTCGTGGTGTACAAAGTGGTCGGCGACTTCGATCCGAAAGAGGCCATCACCCATGGCTACGTCGACAGCCAGAAGCTTCTGGCCTGGCAGCCCACCAACGCCGCGATGGCCGATTTCGGCGGCTTCCCGTCGTCGATCGTTGAAGGCACCTACCGCGATGGTGACTTGACGCTCAACACGTCGCGGCGCCACGTCATTGCCACGTCGGGACACGACAAGTACCTCGTGTCGCTCGCGGTGACCACCGATCGCGCGGTGAGCGTCGCCGACGCACCGGCCACCGACGCCATCATCAACGGATTCCGCGTCAGCGCTCCCGGTGCGGCCGCCCCGGCGCCGGCGCAGGCTCCCGCCGCCTCTCCGGTTGGGCTGCCCGCTCAGGCTGCCGTCGCTGGACCGGTCGCGCCTGCCGCTCCGGCACCGGCCGCTGCTCCGGTCGTCCCGGCGCCGGCAGTGGCTCCAGTCGCGCCTACCGCCCCGGCACCCGGCGCGACGCCGCTGGTACCGCTCGCCCAGACGTCACCCGCGGCCCCGGTCGGGCTCCCCGCGCAGGCGCCGATGACAAATCCGCAGCGCACACCCAGCCTGTTGGCCATGGTGCCGGGACTGCCCCCGCTACCGAACTTCTCGTTCCTGCAGCACTAAAGGGCGGCGGCGCCGGCACCCGCAGAGCCGGGTGCGCGGGCCGGTGACCCGGCTCGTATTGTGAGCCCATGCTGATTGCGGGCGTGCTGTGCATGTGTGCGGCGCTGGCCTCGGCGGGGTTCGGCACCTGGTCGCTTGCGCACAACCGCAATTTCGGCGCCACCGCATTGGCGCTGCGCGCGATGGCGCCGACGCAGTTGGCGGCCGCCGTGATGCTGGCAGCCGGCGGCGCGGTGGGCGTGGCCGCGGTCCCAGACACCGCGCTGGTTGTGCTGGTCGTCTGTGTGGTGGGCGCGCTGGGAACGTTGGCCGCGGGCTCGTGGCAGAGTGCGCGCTTCGCGCTGCGCCAGGAGGCAGCGGCGCCCGCCTGCGCCGGCAGCTGCGCCGGCTGCACGCAGTCGTGCCACTGAACTGAACCGGGGAAGAGGCCCTAATTTCGGCTGACGTCGATGGGGTGGGTGGCGAGCAGCGAAAGCGGCAGCGGCTGGCGACGCAGGACTTGGCCCCACAGGTCGGACCTCGGTCCGACCAGCACGTCGGATGGCAAGGCGGACAATACAATCCAGTCGTCGCGTTCGATCTCGCCTTCCAGCTGACCGATAGTCCAGCCCGAGTACCCCGCGAAGATCCGCACCCCTTCGACCAGTGGCGCGATCACGTCGGGGTCGGCGTCCAGATCGACCATGACCACCCGGCCGTCCACGTGCCGCAAGCCCGGCACTTCTTCGGGATCGGCGCCGACGCGCAGCGTCGCCAGACACAGCGCCGCGTCACGCTTCACCGGCCCGCCGATGAACATCGTCTTCGGCTTGGCCGACAGCTTGGTCCACTGCGGCAACACGTTGTACACCGCTGTTTCGCTGGCGCGGTTCAGGACGACGCCCAGCGTGCCTCCGTCGTTGTGCTCGACGATGTAAATCACGCTGCGCCGAAAAGTCGGTTCGAGAAGGTCGGTGTTGGCGAGCAGCAAAGTGCCCGCGCGCACCCGTTGCGCGGCAGGTGCGACGTAGTCCTCAGGATCCTCCGGCGGTGGCACCACACCATCATCGCATCCGGTGCATCGTGGTCCGGGGCAATCGAGAGCGTGGGCCAGGGGGATTTGTACTGTTATTAAGCGGCTCTGATCGCGCGAGCTTTGCCAGCCCCAATCGTGGAAGTCGGTTTCGGTGATCCCAACCCGGATGCAGTCCAGCGCACCCGTAGAAATTTGGCGGTCGGCGCGCGGTTTGCCTGATTTCTGGCGGCTGCTGCAGGTGCGCGTCGCGAGCCAGTTTGGTGACGGTTTGTTTCAGGCGGCGCTGGCCGGAGCCCTGCTGTTCAACCCTGATCGGGCCGCCGATCCGCTTTCCATAGCGCGCGCCTTCACGGTTCTGTTCTTGCCGTACTCGCTGCTGGGTCCGTTCGCTGGTGCGTTGATGGACCGTTGGGATCGGCGGCTGGTGCTCGTCGGCGCCAACGTGGGCCGGCTGATCCTCTTCGCCGCGATCGGCACGATCCTGGCGATGCGGGCCGGCGATATAGCGCTGTTGCTGGGCGCCCTGTTCGCCAACGGATTGGCCCGGTTTGTCGGGTCCGGGCTGTCGGCGTCGCTGCCGCATGTGGTGCCGCGCGAGCAGGTGGTGACGATGAACTCGGTTGCCACCGCATCCGGGGCCATCGCGGCGTTCTTCGGCGCAAACTTCATGCTGGTGCCCCGATTCATCTTGGGGGCCAGCGACAAGGGCGCCTCGGCGATCGTGTTCATCACGGCGATTCCCGTGTCGATCGCGTTGCTGTTGTCCTGGCGGTTCGGTGCGCGGGTGCTGGGCCCCGACGACACCCGGCGAGCGATCCACGGACCCGTCATCTACGCGGTGATCACCGGCTGGTTGCACGGCGCACGCACGGTGGCGCAGCGTCCTACGGTCGCCGCCACCCTGTCCGGCTTGGCCGCCCACCGGATGGTCGTCGGCATCAACTCGCTGCTGGTTTTATTGCTGGTCCATCACATGCCCAATCTCAAGGGTGGGGGATTCGGCACTGCCCTGCTGTTCTTCGGCGCCGCGGGCCTGGGCGCCTTTTTGGCTAATGTCCTGACACCACCCGCGATCCGCCGCTGGGGACGCTACGCGACGGCAAACGGCGCGCTGGCGACGTCGGCGATCATCGAGGTCGCCGGCGCCGAGCTGCTCGTCCCGGTCATGGTCGCGTGCGGCTTCTTGCTCGGCATCACCGGGCAGATGGTCAAGCTTTGCGCCGACACCGCGATCCAGATGGACGTCGACGACGCTCTTCGCGGGCATGTGTTCGCGGTGCAGGACGCGGTGTTCTGGGTCGCGTTCATCGTCTCGATCACGGTGGCCGGCATCTTGATTCCCGACGACGGGCACGCGCCCACCTTCGCGCTGTTCGGATCTGTGCTCTACCTGATCGGCCTGGCCGTGCACATCATCATCGGTCGCAGCGGCGAGACGGCGAGCGATCGTTAAGGTACAGACGTGAGTTGTTCGACCTCCGCAGCCGATAGTCGAGGGCGGCGATGACCGGTCCCGCGCCCATGGTCGACGACCTGCGTGCCGAGAGCGACGCGCTCGACGAGCTGGTCGCGCCATTATCGTCCGACCGCTGGGCCGACCCGACGCCGGCGCCCGGCTGGACCATCGCACACCAGATCGGCCACCTGCTGTGGACCGATCGGGTCGCTCTGATCGCGGTCACCGACGAGGCCGGATTCGCCGAGGTGTTGTCGGGCGCGGCCGCCGACCCGGCGGGCTTCGTAGACAACGGCGCCGAGGAGCTGGCGGCACTGGCGCAGGCCGAGCTCCTCGCCGACTGGCGGCTCACCCGGGGACGGCTGCACGACGCGCTGCTCACGGTGCAGTCCGGTCGCAAGCTCCCGTGGTTCGGCCCACCGATGAGTGCGGCATCGATGGCCACCGCGCGCCTGATGGAGACCTGGGCACACGGCCTCGATGTCGCCGATGCCCTGGGCGTGACGCGACCCGCGACCGAGCGCCTGCGGTCGATCGCTCACCTGGGGGTACGCACCCGCGATTTCGCCTTCGCGATCAACGATTTGGCGCCACCGGCCGAGCCGTTTCTGGTCGAGCTGCGTGGTCCCGGCGGCGACACGTGGACCTGGGGGCCGGCCGATGCCGAGCAGCGAGTCAGTGGGTCCGCGCAGGATTTCTGTTTCCTGGTCACTCAACGGCGTCCGTTGAGCGCCCTCGACATCACTGCCCAGGGCGCCGACGCCCAGCGCTGGTTGCAGATCGCTCAGGCTTTCGCGGGGCCTCCCGGCGCCGGTCGATGAGCGCGTGAAACGCGCGAAGAGAGCCGGGGCCCATCAATTCACGCGCCGGTCGATGAGCGCGTAGAGCACGCGTCAGTGCAGCGGCCCGCCGTAACTCGCCTGGTTCTCGGCCTCAGCCTCCTCGCGCAGTGCGGTAATCGCGACGTTCAGTCTTTCGGCCAACTCGACGTGGCCGTACCCGGTCATCACCCCGGGATGCAAAGTCAGTGTCAGCAACCGGCCATCGGAATTCGCAACTGCGTAAATGTCACCGAGGTCGACACTGTAGGTGACGGCTTCGGCCTGCGCCACAAGGGCTTCCCACTTGTCGGCCGCCTCGCTCAGTTCCCGAAGAACCGATTCGACGAGATCCTTCTCGCTGAGATTCGCGCGACTGCCCGAACCCGCCACCATGACAGTATCGTCGACCCCTCCGACCAGCGTCAATTCATATGCGAGCAGGTTTGCGGCAAACCGCCGGGCGCTCACCCGGCAAGCTTTTGATACCAGGCTAGGTGGTAGTTCGCGGACACAGCGTCTCCGCTGGCGATGCCCTCGGTGGCGGCCATCAACAGGCACTTGAGCAGGAGCGCGGGATTGACGTTCGGATACTGAACCAAGAGCTGGTAGCGCGAGGTATCGAGATGGACCCGCAGGACGTCGACCTCCTGGTCGACGACAACCGTTCCCGCGGCGGCAGCTCCGGCCAGCCTCAGCACGATCTTGGGCAAATCGTCACGCCCACGCGTGGCCGCGCTCAGCACGCTCGCAAGATCATCGATGCCGGGCAAGGTGCGTGGCTCCACCGACGACCTGGTCGCGGTGAAGTTGACTGAGCGGTGCAACGAATCACCGGGGGTGTACGTGACGACGCGCGCCGTTTCGCCGATCAGCGCGGCGACCCTGCCGCTGCGACGCTCGGGTTCCAACAACCGCACACCCCCCGGAAGGTTGATGCCTGAAGGTATCCAACCGTGAGCGAGATCGGTGACCAGTACCGTCGTGCCGTCGCCACGATCTCCGATCGCCCAATTCAGGCGCGGCTCCTGCCGGACCACGAACTCGAGCAACCGGTTCAGCCGCTCATTGTCGAAACCCGCTGAGGTTGATGGCTTTTCGGTGCTGGGCCGGGTGGCGGAGGAGGCCCTGTCGCGTTCAGCAACGACGGGCGTAGCGTCGGCCGCGGCAGGCGTGGCTTCGGCAACGGGTTCCTGCGGCTCCGCGTCAGTGGTGTCCGGCTCGTCGACGACCGCGTGGTGGCGACCGGAGTCGGCCTGGTCCGAAGCCGGCTCGGGCGCACGCTGCACCGGTTCGAACGCCGGCTCCGCCTGCGTGACCACCGGAATGACCTGCGTCTGCTCGAGATGCGCTGCGTCGGCGGTGCCCGCAAGCTCATCCTCGTTAGTGGTCGGCTCGCTGGCCGCCTCCTGTTGGTTCCCACCGACCGGCTCGAAGACGGCGTGGTGGCGACCGGAGTCGGCCTGGTCCGAAGCCGGCTCGGGCGCAGGCTGCACCGGCGCCGTTGCCGGCGCCGGCGAAACAGGTTTGTCCCTGACCACCGGGATGACTTGGGTCTCGCCGAGATGTGACACATCGGCGGTGCCGCGGGCGGCGTCGTCGGCAGGGGCTTCCTGCCGGGGTGCCTGCGGTGTGCCGGGGTCGGCGACTGGCTCGACCGCAGACTCTCGACGACGCCTTCCTCCCGGGTGTGGGGTTGCCTCCGCTGGAAGCGGCGTGGGCGCCTCGGCGACGGGCTTTGCCTCGCGGATTGCCGGCAGCACCTGCGTCTTTTCAGGGTCCGCCTCGGACGGCTCGAGCCTCGGTGGGGGACTAGCGGGGGCGTGGGCTCCACTTCGCATGGCATGCAGATAACGAATCGTCGATTCCACTCGGCGCACCGCACGGCCGCGGGCCTCGTCGATGACTCGCGCCTCCGCCGCCTGACGGGAAAGGTCGGTCATTCCCGATCGCTTGAGCAACTTCAGCTCATCGTTGGCGGCATGCGCAATTCGTTGCAGGTCGGCCTTGAGATGTTCAGCGAGAGTGGCAGTTTCGGCTGTGGCCGTCGACAGTTCGGCAGGCCACAACCCGCCTGTCACCCACGGGGTGCAGTCGATAGGGGAGCTGAAAGCCGGCATCGCCAGTGATTCCCGGGTAGCTCTCCGGAGGCGCTGACGCGCCGACATCCGACCGAAGACCGCCACCGGCTAAGCGTACCGGGACGCGGCCGGCGACTTATGCGGTCGGTGAATTGTGCGGTCGCAAGGCCCTGGGTAGCGTAAGGGCATGGCTGATTCTGCACTGCAGCAGCAACTCGATGAGGTGCGCGCCTTCCTCGCTCGCGCGCGAGAGTTGTTCGGCCCCAATCCGGTAGAGCCGCCAACCGGTGTCGCTCCCGATCCCAACGCGGCTAGGCCCCGGTTACGCTAGGCCTGCGGCTCGCCTGACAACCCTCTAGATCGCGCCGTTACGGCGGCGCAGTTTGTGCGCCAACAACTTCTCGATGGCCGCATCAAGGTCGCGGGGGGTCGGGACCACTGCGGAGGGGGTGTGCCCGGCCGCGACGATCTCGTCGCGGATTTCCAGCAACGCTTTGAGGCATGACACGTCGGCGGTCAGCAGGATGCCGTGCGCCAGCGTCTCAGCGTCGGTTTCCATCGCCTCTTCGCTCAGCGCGACGCTGTGCATATAGCCGCCGCGGCAAGAGCGGACAAGAATGTGTCCGCTCGGGTGAACGGTGTCGAACGCGGGATTCGCGTCGGTCATCGACCGCGGTCGACGATGTCGCCGAACTTCCCTGCCGCCTCCTGCTCATGCTGTTCCCACATGGTCGCCGACACGTTCAGTTTGTCGGCCAGATCGGCATGGTCAGCAGCTTGCTGCTCATAGCACTGGCGTCGAAGTTCCAGCAGCTCACGGCCCGCGTCGCGCAGCTCACTGAAGATCGGCCCGAGCGAATCGAGACTCTCTTGGATCGCGGCGTGCGACGACGGGACGGTACGCAAGTACTCCGAGGTGTCCTGGTGATGCGCGGCAGCCTGACGTAGGTGCGCAGGCACTACATGAATTGAATCTGCCATCCGCTGTCTCCTGTTGACGACCGCCGGTTGCGCCGGCGAGTTCAGTTTTGTCAGGTGGTCGACGAGGTCGCCGGCCGGGTAGGTGTCGGTGGGTCAGGCTTGGCCGACGTCGTTACTGCCGCGTTCGACGCCGGCGGATGCTCCCAGCCTAGGAAGCTCGGCCCGCTCACGGTGGCGATGTGTTGAATTTGGCCATCGAGAAGCGCCTTGCCGGGGCCAAGGGCGAGCGCGTGACGATCGGTGAACATCCCGATATCGCCGGGCGCAACCTGCAGGGAATCGATGGGACTGGGCACCGCGGTTCCCGGCGGGGGAATGGTCATTCCCTGCTGTTGGAAGGCCTCCGCTATCGGGGCGCCGCCGACGGCGGCCGTGATCGCCGCTGCCAGCTGCGGGTTAGCAGCGGTGACCGTTTCCCCGTCGGGCAAGGTCACCGGTGTCGGACCGGCCGACGGCTCATCGGATGACGTCCCGTGCCGGGCATCGGTCCCGTCGCCTGGCTCGTTGGAGGCGTCGCGCGAGCTCGGGTCCTGGTCCTGGTCCTGGTCGTTAGGCAGCTCCTCGTCGGCCAGATCCTCCAGAGCCGGATCGGTCCTTTCGCCGCCCTGCAGCCCGGAGAACGGAAGTTCGCCGGGTCCTTGCCAACCGGCCATCGACGCGGGCAGAGAACCAAGCCCCGGGAGTGACCCGCCTCCGAAGGTAGGCATGGCGGGCGCCATCGGCTGCTGCGGTATGGCCGGCATCGCGGCCACGGTGGCCGGATCCGGCCCTGAAACATCGCTGGACAGCCCGTCATCGTCGGCCAATAAGGAGTCCAGCAGCGGATCCCATTCGGCGTCGACATCGTCGGTCACAGCGCCCGCGGGTCCATCACCAACCGGCACCGCGGCTCGCGGGCGTTCGCCTGGGGCATTCGGTTCACCCTTGGAGGCGTCGTACAGCGACGTCCAGGCGGCCATCAGCGCCGACTTCGACGTGTCATCCAGGCTGGCGTTCAGGACGACCTCGCGGATGTCTCGGAGCTTGCCGATGAGAAACCGCTGGAAGTCACGCGCCCCCGCCGGGGTATCCAGGTCCGACCTGGTCCGGACCGCGGCTTCGGTGTCGTGTTGCAGCTTGGTGAGGGCTTCGCGGCCATCAACCGCATGCAGGTGCGCGTTCAGGATCGCCGAGATTACCTGCAGGTCCAGCTGCGAGCTCGCCGAGTTCTGTTGTGCAAGCGCCGCTTCAGCGTTGGCGATAGCGTCGGCAGCATCGCCGGTTTCGCGATCCGGCGGTGCCGTGGCTTCGGCGGCCGGCCGCCGCACGGGTGGATTGGCCGTCGTTCCGGCGCCGAACGCGCCGGCGTGCTGTTGGCGGATCTTGCGCAGGATTGCCTCGATCTGTTCGGGGCGGGTGGTCGGGGTGAGCACGGCGGTCACTTCGCCCGGCGTTAAACCCGTCTGCCATGCGCTCGGATCACCGGTGCGATCTCGGACGTATTTGACCGCGGCAAGCAGGTCGTCGTAGGCCGACATCAGCCCAGCAGGAGCCGGCGCAGCTTGCACGAACGCTGCTGCGGGAAATGACGCGGCCCCTCCATGTTCGGCGACAGTACTGCGGGGCATAGTTGCCGACAATTCACTGTGCTGCACGGTGTGGACTGGCTCTGGTTAGCGACTGTCGGCGCCGTACTGGGCCCGAAGGCTCTGCAACACAGCAGCTTTCGCCTGACCGAATTCGCGCGCTTCGGCCACGACCGACGCGATCTCGCGTTGCTTGGCCATCAGAAACTTTCGAAACTCGCGCGCGCCCATGGGGGTATCGAGGGCGAGGTCCCCCTGGTTCACAGTCGCGTGGTCGATCTGCTCGGCGATGGAGTCCAGTCGCCTGACGCTCGCGCCCGCTGCGTCGTGAGCGCTGGTCAGCACCTCGTTCAACACCCGATCGGCTTCGGACGCGATGCCGTGCTGACTCGCCAGCGCCGACTGCCGCGCCTCAACGGCCTCTAACGAGGGCCCGGGTTGTTCCGGCATCGGCTCACCCCATTCATCGTGCCCGCGTCACCGGGCGGTCTCGGCTTGTCATATCGGACGGCGGATCGCAACGTTGTTGCCCAGTCGGCTTATTCGCACCGAGGCACCCGAATAGGGCGCCTCCACAACCAGGTTGTTCCCGATGGCCAGCTGCACATGGCCGGCGTGCGGAAACACCAGATCACCGGGCCGCACCTGGGAACGGGGCACCGGGATGCCGTCGTTGATCTGCTGATACGTGGTGCGATCCAGGTGAATACCGGCCTGGGCGTAGCTCCACTGCGCCAGCCCGGAACAGTCGAACTGGTCGGGTCCGGTCGCGCCCCAGACATATGGTCGGCCCAGTCGAGACAATGCGGCGCGCACCGCCAGCCCGGCACGGTCGTTCGGCAGCCCCCGCAGTACAGGAACCCCGAGCCGATGGTCGCGCCGGAGCCGATAACGCAAGGCCAGCAGTTCAGCGTAGCGGCGTCGCGCACGCAAGCGCGCCGACACGACGTGCGCCCGCTGGGCCCGCAGCCGAGTCACGCGGCGCCGCATCGCCTCCCGCTGGGCCAAGGGCGTCGCCGGCCTCTCGGCATCCGCGCGGGCCGCGTCCAGGACGCTTCGGGTCAGGTCGCTGGCCTGTGCTCGACCGCGGTGCGCGCGGGTAATGATTTCGGTGGCCGCGGCGTCGGTGCCGGCCGCCGCGGTGAGGCGTTGCCGGCTGTGGTCCACCGCGAGTTGGTAACCGCCGTGCGCCATCTTGTCGCTCAGCCTGGCCGCTCGCTGCAACGCATTGCGGTAATGCGAGCTGTCTGCGTTCAGCGACGACGGCTGGGTGCTGCCGGCGAAGAGTTGATGGGCACGGCTCAACGCCTCGACTTCGGATTGATTCACGATGCCCCCTCGTCGTCCTGGCTTGCCTCTTTTTGGCCCGACTCGACCGCGTCGGTGAATGCGCGGACGCGGGGGAGAGCACCCGGCGCGATCACCCCCCGATTGCGGATATCCCACATCTCGTCGACATTTACGCCGACCAGGGCGGCAATGACTGTCTCCGGTAACGACGACTGGGCGCATGCCCGGTCGAAACGGGCGCTCAAGCTGGTGGGCATCCGCTTTAACAGCGCCGCACGCGTCGCCTCCAAAGCTTGGAGATGCTCCATCAGCCGGTCTGTCGAGTCGGCGCCGGCGTTCACGGCCACCCGCCAGGAGCTGGCGGCGAGCATCTCTGCCTTCACGCACTGCGCGATCACAGACAGAATATACGTCTCATATTCGTTTGATGTTGTCGCAGGCAATCGATCGATGACGGATTTGAGAGCATCGAGCTGCGCTTCGGCATAGCCTTCCAGCACTTCCGTGTCGCTATGACGGTCAACCACCACCGGTCCGCTGCGCCGCGCGGGCATGGGAGCCGGCGGCTGCACGGACATCAGGCGCGCCAGCTCGGCATCCGGATCGGCGGCCACCAACAGCCGTGAGTAGGTGCCCGGCGGCAGGCCGAGGCCGTTTTCAATCTTCTGAACTGTACTTTTGTGCGGTTTGCGGGCACCACGCTCGAGGAAGCTGAGGCCCATGATGCTCACCCCGGTCGCGGCGGCGAGGTCGGCTAGTGACCAATCGCGTGATTCACGCAATGCGCGGATAGCCGCACCGGCCGACTCACGGGTCACCGCACGCTCCGGCCATGGGCCGGATATTACACAGCCAGTGGCGTCGATAGCGGTATATACGTTTTTGTCACGTTTCTCTTGCGCTGAGCCTGCGCTTCTGTATACGCTTCTTTCTACGTTTCACGCTCGACAAGGAGACCGATATGGGACACCCATGCGCAGTCAATCCGGAACTTTGGTTCGGCTACCCCGACGACGACGGTGGTGACGGCGCCGCGAAGGCGCGCGCATACGAGCGGTCGGCCGCCGAGGCGCGGATCCAATGCTTACGCCGCTGCCCGCTGGCGCAACAGCGCCGCTGCGCCGCGCACGCCATCGCGCACCACGAGGAGTACGGCGTGTGGGCCGGGGTGAAGCTGCCGGGCGGCCAGTACCGCAAGCGTGACCAGCTCGCTCACGCACACGACGTCCTGCGGCGCATCGCCGCCGGCGAGATCAATGCTCGACAGCTGCCCGAGAACGCGGCGCTGCTGGCACGTCACGAACACGAGTCGGTCGCGGTGGCCGCGGTCGTGCTCCACCTCCCGCTGGCGCAAGTTAAACCCCGTTCGGCTGCCTGACATTTCGTCGAAAGCCGCGATAGCAGTTTGCTAAGCCGGTCAACGGGGTAGTCGGGGTCGGCAAGAGAGTCTGTCGACCTAGAGGCGCCCCCATGACGTTCGACCTGACCCCGACGGCAGCACAACACGACCTCGCCCGGCGTACGCACGAGTTCGCCGAATCCGTAATACGCCCAGTAGCGCTCGACTATGACCAGCGACAGGAATTTCCCTGGGCCGTGCTGGAAGAGGCGGCCCAGCGCGGTTTCTACAGCCCGCTCTTTTACCGCGATCTGATCGGCGATCCGACCGGCATCTCGCTGCCCATGTTCATGGAGGAGCTGTTCTGGGGCTGCGCGGGCATCGGGTTGGCCATCGTCATGCCGGCGTTGGCACTGTCAGCGATCGGCCAGGCCGCTTCCCCAGAGCAGATGCTGGAATGGGCGCCCGAATGTTTCGGCACGCCAGGAGATCTCAAACTCGCGGCGTTGGCCATCTCCGAACCCGAGGGCGGCAGTGACGTGCGTAACCTGCGCACCTTCGCGCGCCGCGACGGCGACGACTGGATCATCGATGGCCACAAGATGTGGATCGGCAATGGTGGCATTGCCAATGTGCACGTGGTCAACGCAGTGGTCGACGAGGAGCTCGGCCATCGCGGTCAAGCACTGTTCGTAGTGCCGGGCGGCACACCCGGACTGAAGCTGGTGCGAAAACTCGACAAGCTGGGCTGCCGGGCGTCTCATACCGCCGAGTTGCTCTTCGAAGACGTGCGCGTTCCGGGCGCCAATCTACTTGGCGGACAAGAAAAGCTTGAACACAAACTCGCCAAAGCACGGGAAGTCGTGGCGGGCGGAAAGCGGTCCGGTTCGGCGACGTTGGGCACCTTCGAGCAGACCCGACCCATGGTCGCCGCCCAAGCCATTGGCATCGCCCGCGCGGCGCTCGAGTACGCCACCGCGTACGCCACCGAGCGCGAGGCTTTCGGCGGCCCCATCATCGACAATCAGGGCATCGCATTCCCGCTGGCGGAACTGGCGACCCAGATCGACGCCGCTCGGCTGCTCACATGGCGTGCATCGTGGATGGCGGCCAACAACGTCCCCTTCGAGCGAGGCGAGGGCTCGATGTCGAAGATGGCCGCCAGCGAAGTCGCGGTCAAGGCTACCGAACGCGCTATCCAGACCATGGGCGGCTGGGGTTACATCACCGATCATCCGGTCGAGAAGTGGTATCGGGATGCCAAGCTGTACACCATCTTTGAAGGAACCAGCGAGATCCAGCGGATGGTCATCTCCAACGCGCTGGGCGCCGCCGTGGGCACCCCGCCGCTGCATGTGGTGTTGGAGCCGTCCGGCGGACCGCTGAACCGGGTGTTCGGGCGAGGGGCCCCGCTGCGATCCCGGGCCGCCGACAACGCGCTGTCTGTGAAGGATCGCGTGCCCGAGCCCATCATGCGGCTTGCCATGAAGGTGCTGCGGCCCCCGCGCAAGTAAGCACGCCGGGTACGGTCGCGGATGAAGGCGCAGCATTGAGGACCCCGCGACGGAGGGTGGACGATGAGCAATCTTGAAGTCGCTCCGGCCGAAGTCGCCTGCGCTGCTTCACAATACCTGGGCGCCTCTTCGACGGTGGAAGTGCTGCAACCGCGCGAGGTTCCGTTGGGTGGCCCCAGGGCGATGCGGGTGCAACGCACCCTTCCGCAACGCCAGCGTTCGCTCGTCGGGGCATGGTGTTTCATCGACCATTACGGCCCGGTCGACGCGAGAATGGACGTCCCACCGCATCCCCACACGGGACTACAAACCGTCAGTTGGTTGTTCAGTGGGGAAGTGGAGCACCGCGACAGCGCCGGCGTACACGCGGCCGTTCGGCCCGGCGAGCTGAATCTGATGACCGCGGGGGCTGGCATCTGCCACTCGGAAGTCTCGGCCGATACCGGCGCCCCGCTGCACGGTGTCCAGCTCTGGCTGGCATTGCCCGCACCCGATCGCGACACCGGGCGAGACTTCGCCCATTACGCGCCCGCGCCCCTGGCACTGCCGGGTGCGAATGCGCGCGTCTTTCTGGGCGAGCTGGCCGGCAGTCGGTCGCCGGTGCCGACGTTTACGCCGTTGCTGGGCGCCCAGATTGACCTCGAGACTGGAGCCACCCTGGACATCGACGTGGACCCCGCCTTCGAGCACGGGGTGCTGTGTGATTCCGGGACCATACACGTGGACGGGACGGCCCTGGCGGTCGCCGAGTTGGCATACCGAAGTCCCGGCCGGCCCCGGCTGCAGGTGCATAACGCGGGGGAGGGACCCGCGCGGGTGCTGCTGCTCGGCGGCACGCCGTTCGCCGAAGAGTTGGTGATGTGGTGGAACTTCGTCGGACGAAGCCATGAGGACATCGTCAACTACCGCCGACTGTGGGAGGACGCCGACGACCGATTCGGCGCCGTCCAGGGATACCGGGGAGCGTTCGCCCGGCTGCCCGCCCCGCCGCTGCCGACCGCTCGGCTGCGGCCCCGGCCTACACCGCAAAGAAAGGGAAGCACAGATGACAACCGATAAGACCGGTGTGGAAGCCACGGTTAGCCTTCAGGACGGCAAGTACACGATCACCGTCGAGGGTAAGACCGTGGGGCTGGCTGATTTCGCCGACCGCGGCGATCAGCGCGTCTTCTACCACACCGAAATCGATCCGGCGTACGGCGGACGTGGGCTGGCGACCATCCTTGTCGAGGAGGCGCTCAACGAGGCCCGGGATGAGGGCAAGCGCATCGTTCCGGTGTGCTCGATGATCGGAACGGTGCTCAAGAAGCATCCGGAATTCGACGACATCACCGACCCGGTCACGCCGGAGATCACGCAGTGGGTGCGTTCATAGCGAGGTGCTGATTCTCGTTCGGAGTTCGAATCAGAATTCACGGCGACCGGACAATCAATATTTCAGTGCTGCGGAGGGGAAGCCTGCCGTCGACTGCAGCTAGATTACGGACGATAGAATTGTTCAAAGCCCGCCTTGCCTAGCGATTTCCAGAATTTCGTCTAATGATCTTAGCATTATGTGGCTGAAAATTGTCGCATCGCCCACGACTAAAGTGGCGCAGTCACCTTCCAGGCACAGTTCAATATTTCCTTTCTCTAACTTGGAAACTTCAATGCCGGCAGCGTATCCCAATTTATAGAGGTCGGTGCCTAACGGGCCAGACGCCAAGCCGGAGCGAGCGAGCGTTGCCCAATCCCAAATTAGATACTTTTCTACCAGGTCAAAACTCGAAAACGTGGCAACGTCATTGCGCCTTTGACCACGGTCATCGACCATGTCGATTGCCCAGCAATTTTTGTTATCGCGGAGATGGACCGAATAGTCATTGGCTCTGAATACAATTTCGCAGTCATCACAGCTTAACAAGGTTGACACGCCATCCAACCCGGCTTTGGGTGCCCACTCTGTCCAAATGTCTGACAAATGCGAAAAATTTACCATTTCACCGTATCCGCAGTACTACGCCAAAACGTTCGAGCTGTTCCACAGTACCATTTGTGCCATCTGGTTTGATGATTCGGTATTGCTGACCTCCACCCGGTTGATGGAACCACGGCGCTGCCTCCGATCCTTCTATATGCCAACCAGGCGGCAGCGCAGACGGATCTTGCACAACGTATTGGTAGAAGGGTTTGGCAGCACTTCCCGGAGGCAGTGAAAGTTCAGCAAAGGGTGTTCCCTCGGGAGCCATGTACGAGCCCCCCGGATTGCCGAATCTGCTGAGAATGGAGCCTGGGGTGAGATGAGCGTCGGGCACGACAGTCCCGGGCACCGCGTACGGCTTGGTCGGCAACATGTCCTCGGGATATCGCAGGCTACCGTCGGGGTGGGTGAATTCCGGGCCCGGCTCAACAGGGTGATATCCGTCGAACAGAGGGTGGTCCGAGGCAAGCGGAGGCGGCGGCGGGTGATCTGGCGGTAGCGGTGGTGGGCTATCAGGCAATGCAGGTGCGTGAGGTCCTGCCGGCGCGTGTTCGACGGGTACGTCTGCCAGTGGCGCGTGCTCGACCGGGGGTGGCTCAAGAGGGTGGGTGCCCGGTACCGGCCCTCCGGGCAGCGGTGTATGAGAAGTGAGGTTCCGCTCGGCGATTTGAAAGTGTTCCTCGGCTCCGGCCAGTGCGCGGGGAAACACGTTGTCAGCGGTCAGGCCCTCCAACATTTGGCGGCTGAAGAGCATCTTCACGCCTTGCACAAGCGCTTCGCCGCCCGCCTTGAGCTCCGGTGCCCCGACCGCCAGGGTGATGGCTGTAAACAGCGGTTCAGAGGTGGCTTCCACCCGCCCGGGGTCCGGCGTGCGCATGCCGGTCAACTTGCCGCCATTGAAGGTGTAGTACGTACCGGTGGCTTGGTCGAAGAACTCACCCGTGCCGTTCTTGAGCTGGCCGTAAGCCTGTACGGACTGCCCGTTGACGTTGTAGGTGAACATGAAATGCCCGTCGGGGGTGATGTTCACCGACGCGGGGTCAATGCTGTTGTAGTCGGGAATCTTGCCCAGGTCGTCGAGAGCATGAGCAAGATCGGCTTTGAGCTTGGGCAGCCTGGCGCTGGCAGCGTCGCCTTCCGGTGAGCCCGGCCCGTGGGTATAGAGGTCTGCCGCGGCTTTGTTGAGCGCCTCCTGCGCGGCGCGCACCTTGGCCATTTGGTCCACAACAGCCTGATTGGTGACTTGACGAATATCGGCCAACGCGGCCTGTTGGGCGGGCGGCGGCGGGCCAACACTGTCAGCGTCGGCGCCATGGAGGGGGGCGCCGTCATACCCTTCGGCGTGAAGGCTGTTCAGCGACTTCTGCAGGCCATCGGAGTAGCCGTTGCGAATTGATTGCAGATCGGCGAGTGCTGCCCTTGTGTCGCGCAGGGCGTCGTCTTCGCACGTGTTGATGAAGGCATGTACCGCTTCTTTATCCGCCGCGCTGAGGCTTTTGTCGTTGTTCAAAAGGTTGGCGGCCTGGACAACCGAGTCCGAGATGCTCTTTAACTGCGCATCCAAGGTGGCGATCCGCGCTGCGCCTGCCTTTTGTGCGTCGGCCAACGTCGCGGCGATGTTCTCGAGGTCCGCGCCGACCTTGGGTAGCTGCAACGACTGCGCTCCCAGGGATTTCACCACCCGCTGCACTTCTTCGGAGTCGTTGATCGGATGGCCGCCATCCTGGTGGTTCCAGGCGGCTTCGAAGCGGGTGCGGGCTTGCTGGAAAGCGTTGTCGGACTCCGCAGTGCAGCGGCCCGCGCGATGAAAGGCACCGGCTAGATTCGAAATCTGCAACGGGCTGCCAGCCTGCAGGCTTGCATTAATCGCCCAGGGGTCTCCGCCAGCTTCGGCGACGAGCGCCTTCTCATCTATATAGGGAAGTCCCATGACACCGTCGATGGCTAGCTAACTCTGGGCATCTCATCGCGGGTAGCATCTCCACCCCTTCTGAGCTGCCATAAGGGTACTTATCCCGATAAAGGGGTCAATTCACTACGCGTCGCCCGGGGGCCGCGACGGATGCGCCGTAAGCGTTTGGTCCTGGCGTCTTTTCTGTCGTGCCGGGTCGAGCCCTATTTAGGGGTCGCCCGCCCCAGCGCGTATAGCGCCATCCGCCGATTGACCATGTCGTGTTCGCCGAGGAATACGCAACTCAGGGACTCGCAGAGTCGCCGCACCGTCGTGTTGCGATGGTCTGGATCGAACATGATCCGTTGACACGCGGGGTCTTTGACCAGAATGCTGGCGATGACCTTGCGGAGTATCAGGGGACCCAGGCCGCGGTTCACCAGCTCCTCGTCTGCGATTGCCCCATGCAGTCCCAGATCGTGTGGCTGACTGTCGTAGCACCGGGCGATCGAGTCCTTGGCGGCCCGGTAGATCTCCATGTAGGCGCGGTCCACACCTTGGATGCTGAGAATGAGCGGCCGCGAGTAAGCGCCGTCGACCTGGGCGCGTAAGTGGTTGCGCCAACGGGCCACCGGCCAGTCGTACTCCCAGGTGGCGGCCAAATGTGGCCGGTTCATCCACTCCGCCACGATCTCCGCATCTGCCCCGTCGGGGTCGGCGACGCGAATCGTGTTCGGCAGCGCCAATTCCGGAACCGGCGGAGGCGGAACCTTGCGGACGGCCTCGGCGATATCCGTGAGCTCGCGAGGGAGTATGGCTGCGGGCAACCCGGTCGTCACGAGGGAAGAATGCTGAGCGGCTGATCGTCGACGGTGTAGGGCACAACGGGATTGGAGGACGTCATGATCCAGACCCTACCGGGTCTAGTTAGGTAAGGCTACCCTGACTAGCATGGGCTGGGTCACCGCCGCGGCCGACGCGCATTGGCCGCTCGCTGGTGCCCGCGGTCTGCGGCCTGCCCGCATCCACGGTGGCTATCCCTAAGTTCATCTAATCACCGCGGCCACAACAACTTTGAATCTCGCCGCGTCGGCCTCCTGAGTCGGTTTGGTGCGAAATGCCCAGGTCCGGTCTGGAATGATGGTCCCGTGACAGGCCCCTGCGCCGAATGTGGTTTCACGTATGACCTGCGGCAAGCCATGACCGCCGGCAACGCCATCCGCGCCGCGGCCGCAGAGGTTGTCGCGCTTCTGTCTCGTGACGGTGACGACGTGCGGCTGCGTGTGCGGCCCGACGTATGGTCTCCGCTGGAGTACGGGTGCCATCTGCGTGATGTGCTGCTCGTGCAACGCGAACGGGTGCTCGCGGCTCGGCGGGTCAATGGCGCCGAATGCTCGTCCATGGGTCGCGAGGAGCGGGCCGAGCACGACGGCTACACCGAACAGGACCCCGTCGAGGTCGCCCGTCAACTCGCCGACGCCGCAACGCTATTCAGCAATGTGCTAGCTCGGCTCGCCGCCTTCGACTGGGACCGCACGGTGGTCTATCACTACCCTGAGACCAGTGAGCGGTCGCTGCGCTGGGTTGCGGTACACACCGCGCACGAAATGCAGCACCATCTTGTCGACATTCGCCGCCAACTATGACTACGGGCCGGCGTGCTGCGGGGAAGCTGAATCCCCGGCGCTAGAGTGCCGTCGACCAAGGCATCGACACGATCGTCATCACATACCGCAACCAGAACGGCGACCCGGTCAACTAGGGCTTGAACCTTCCGGGACAGCGCGGCCCCGCGTTCATCCCCACAAACACGAAAAGGGTCACGACCTCTTTCGAGACCGTGACCTTTTCGTAGAACCGCTCAGTGTGGGCGAAGGGGGACTTGAACCCCCACGTCCCGAAGGACACTGGCACCTGAAGCCAGCGCGTCTGCCATTCCGCCACTCGCCCGGAAAAACAACCGATGGACCATATCACTCTAATGGCCCGATTCCCGAACCGGCGAAGTGGGACCCGGAGCCGTACCGCACCGTGCAGCCGGCGGCCCACACGGCACTGAACTGGGACGATGCAGTTCTTACGATTTCGAAAGTGCCGCAGCGACACGATGTCCCGATACGATGCGGGAGTGATCCAGCACCGGGGTGATTCGTTTGCCGTCCAGCGGCAATACCTGATGGTAAGTGCACGCGAACGGTAGGAGATGAGTAGCCAACGGGGGCTGGTCGCGCGGATCGAGCGCAAACTCGAGGCGACGGTAGACAACGCCTTCGCCCGGGTATTCGGTGGATCGATCGTTCCACAAGAGGTCGAAGCCCTGTTATGCCGGGAGGCGCGTGACGGAGTCCAGAAACTTCACGGAAATCGCCTTTTGGCCCCCAACGAATACATCATTACCCTCGGTATGCACGACTTCGAGAAGGTGAGCGCCGATTCGAATCTCACGTCGAGCGCTTTCGCGAGGTACTTGGCTGACTACATCCACGAACAGGGGTGGCAAACGTATGGTGAGGTGGTCGTTCGGTTCGAGCAGTCGTCGAACCTGCGCACCGGCCAGTACCGCGCCCGCGGTGCTGTCAACCCTGATGTCCAGCCCCGCCCGACGGCCGACAACTCCGTCCGGCCACAATCAAATAATGCGTTCGGCGAAGAACGAGGAGTAGCACCAATGACTGACAATTCTGGCTACCGCGGGGCTCAGGGGCCGGGCCGGCCCGGCGACGAGTACTACGACGACCGCTACGGGCGTCCGCAGGACGAAGCGCTCGGTGGCCCAGAGCCGCAGGGAGCACCCGACCAGCGCGGTGGATATCCTCCCGAGCAGCAAGGCTACCCACCTCAGCAGGGTTACCCGCCGCCCCGCCAACCCGAGCAGGGCGGCTACCCGGAACAGGGCGGCTACCCCGAGCAGGGACCCGGCGGCGGCCACCCTCAACAGGGCTACCCGGAACAGCGCGGCTACCCCGACCAACAGGGCCAGGGCGGCTACGCCCCCCAGCAGCAGGGCTACCAAGACCAGCGCGGCTACCCCGAGCAGGGGCAGGGCGGCTATCCGCAGTCGTACGAGCAGCGTCCCCCCGCGCCTGGTGGCTACGGCGGCCAGGGCTACGACCAGGGGTACCGCCAGGGTGGCGGCTATGCCCCGCCCGGCGGTCAGCAGGGCGGTGGTCAGCAGGGCTATGGCGGATACGGCGATTACGGTCGCGGTCCGGCCCGCCAGGACGAGGGCAGCTACGCCCCGCCCGAACAACGACCCGGGTACCCGGATCAGGGCGGTGGGTACGACCAGGGCTACCAGCAAGGCGGGGGATACGGCCGCCAGGACTATGGCTCCGCCGAGTACACCCAGTACTCCGAGCACGCTCAGGGCGGAACG
Organism: Mycobacterium sp.; assembly: GCF_036273375.1. Lineage (GTDB taxonomy): Bacteria > Actinomycetota > Actinomycetes > Mycobacteriales > Mycobacteriaceae > Mycobacterium. The sequence goes on from NZ_DASUHS010000243.1 coordinate 46,034, forward strand.
TACGGCGGTCAAGCCGGCGGCTACCCGGAGGCCGCCAGCCCCGAGTACGACTACGGCCAGCAGGCGGAGTACGGCCAGCAGGCGGAATACGGGCAGCAGGCGGACTACGGTCAGTCCGCCGACTACGGGCAACAGGGTGGTTACGGCGGCTACGGCCAGGGCGGTTACGGCGCCGGCGGAACCACCATCACCCTTCAGCTCGACGACGGCAGCGGCCGCACCTACCAACTGCGCGAGGGCTCCAACATCGTGGGCCGCGGACAGGATGCTCAGTTCCGGTTGCCTGACACGGGCGTGTCACGGCGTCACCTCGAGATCCGCTGGGACGGACAGGTCGCGCTGCTTTCGGATCTCAACTCGACCAACGGGACCACGGTGAATAACGCACCGATCCAGGAGTGGCAGCTGGCCGACGGCGACGTGATCCGCTTGGGCCACTCAGAGATCATCGTCCGGATCCACTAAGCCACTGGGCTTAACGCTGCCGTGCTTTGCCCCGTGTCATCCGCCGTCCAAGTATCGTGACGTAGCCGATGTGCTCGGAGTCACGGGCGCCAGGGATGCGACGCTAGGACGGAAAGGACGCCAGATGCAGGGACTGGTACTGCAGCTGACGCGCGCCGGCTTTCTGATGCTGCTGTGGGTATTCATCTGGT
>NZ_DASUHS010000244.1:0-9085 GCF_036273375.1 Mycobacterium sp.
GTGCGCTGGCCGGTGCCGATCCTAGTGGCCAGCTCCGCCGTCGTCATGCTCGGCGCGATCTTCGTGCCGACCTACCGGCAGAACTACGACGATCGGCAGTACCAGCCGGCCAATGCGCCCGCGAATCTTGGTTTTCAGGCTGCCGATCGGCACTTTCCGAAGAGCAAGCTGTTCTCCGAGATGCTGATGATCGAGACCGACCACGACATGCGCAACTCGGCCGACTTCATCTCGATGGACCGGGTCGCCAGGGCGCTGATCCGCCTGCATGGCGTGGCGATGGTGCAGGATATGACCAGGCCCTTGGGCCGGGCGCTTGAGCACGCCAGCATCCCCTACCTGTTCACCACGCAGGGCAGCGGCAACGGGCAGCAACTCCCGTTCAACAGGGAGCAGAACTCCAACACCGACGCGCAGGCCGATATTCAGGCGCACTCCGTCGCGGTCTTGCGCAAGGAGATTGGGTTCTTCCAGAAGGTTTCCGACGAACTGCACCAGACGGTGCTCACCGTGGAGGACCTGGAACGGGTCAGCAACGAGATCAACGAAGAGATCGCGAACGTCGACGATTTCTTCCGTCCGATCAAGGGCTACTTCTATTTTGAGAAGCACTGTTTCGACATCCCGATCTGCTGGTCGTTCAGATCGTTGTTCGACGGGCTCGACCAGATCGACCATCTGGCCGAGGACATCAAGTACGCCAGGGTTTCCCTCGTGGAGGTGGACAAGGCTTTCCCGCAGATCATCGCCCAACTGAAGGCCACCGCCGACGACACGGAAGCCCTGCAGTCGAAGTTGGTCAACAGTTACGGGTCGGCCGACCTGCAGTCCATTCAGACCGAGCAGACCTACGACGATTCGATCAACGTCGGCAACGACTTCGACAAGTCCCGCAGCGATGACTACTTCTACATCCCGCGCGAGGGTTTCGACAACGAGGACGTCAAAGAGGGCATCAAATTGATGATGTCGCCGGACGGCAAGGCGGCCCGGTTCATCGTCACCCACGAGGGCGACGCGATGGGCCCCGAAGGCGTGGAGCATGTCCAACAGTTCCCCGACGCGATAAAGACGATCCTGAAAGAGACATCGCTGGCCGGCGCCCGGGTCTACATCGGCGGTTCGGGGGCCAACGACAAAGACATCAAGCAATACGCGACGTCTGATCTGCTGATCGCGGCGATCGCGGCCTTCGTGCTGATCTTCCTGATCATGTTGTTCATCACGCGAAGTCTGGTGGCGGCCTTGGTGATTCCCGGCACGGTGGCCTTCTCCTACGCCGGAGCGTTCGGGCTGTCCATCCTCTTCTGGCAGCACCTCGTCGGGCTGCACCTGCACTGGCTCGTCCTACCGCTGACGTTCATCATCCTGGTGGCCGTCGGATCGGACTACAACCTGCTGTTGATCAACCGGGTCAAAGAAGAGTTGCACGGCGGAATTCACACCGGTCTGATCCGGGCACTCGGCAGCACCGGCGGTGTGGTCACGTCGGCCGGTTTGGTGTTCGCCTTCACCATGCTGGCCATGCTCACCAGTGATCTGAGAACGATCGGCCAGGTGGGTTCGACCGTGTGCATCGGCCTGTTGCTCGACACGCTCATCGTGCGTTCGTTTGTCGTACCGTCCATCCTGCGGATCCTCGGACCGTGGTTCTGGTGGCCGACGCTGGTGCGTCCCCGCCCGCTGCCGCAGCCCTGACCGGCATTTGGCTAAACGACGAGGCTGGTGGAAAGCGAAGGCCGCAAAATGCTTGCCGCGCAAATTGATGTCCGCGACACCGCGGGGCAACAGCGACGCATCCTCGCTCGTGACAGCCGCACAGATTCCCGCCGACAAGGGCTACCTGAAGATCTGATAAGCGACACAACAGAAGCACTGCCGACGACGGGCATAATCGTGTCGTGACAGCGACCGGCGAAGGGATGCCCAAAACGCGCGCCGGATCGCTACGACCCAGCGAAATGGCGCAGGCGTCGGTGATGGGCGCCCTGTGCGCGGCGATCGCGATCATCGCGGTCGTTCTTCCGCACGCAGGCTGGCTGGGTCTGCTGGGCACCGTGCCGATAGGACTGCTTGCCTATCGGTATCGGATCCGCGTGCCGATCACCGCGACGATCGCCGCTGGTGTGATCTGTTTCTTGGTAGTCGGCTTCAGCGGCTTCTTGACGGTCGCGCTCTGCGCCTACGTCGGCGGCCTGGCCGGAATCGTGACACGCCGCTGCCGCGGCACGCCGACCGTGATCGCCGTGTCGTTTGTCGCCGGTGTCGTCCTCGGCGGGGCCGGCGTCATCGCGTTGACCGTCCTGGCGCGGCTTCGGCAACTGGTCTTCGACACGATCACCGCCACCGTAGACGGAGTCGCGGCGGTGATTGCGCGAGTGCCGCACCTGCAGGCAGGTGCGCAGGAGCTCAAGCGGTTTCTCGCCGAGGCGCTGAATTATTGGCAGTGGCTGGTCCTCGGATACGCGGTCGTCGCGATCATCGGCGCCTCGGTGATCGGTTGGTGGACGCTGTCGCGGGTGCTGCAGCGGCTGGGCAGCATTCCCGATGTGCACAAACTGGACACACCGGTCAGCTGCGGGCCGATCGCGCCGGTCCCGGTGCGGCTGGACGAGGTGCGCTTTCGCTACTCGCATACCGAGCACGACGCGCTGCGTGCGGTCAGCTTGGACGTGCAGACAGGCGAATACGTCGCGGTCACCGGTACCAACGGCTCGGGGAAAACTACGCTGGCACTGATCCTGGCCGGCCGCGAACCGACATCGGGCATCGTTTACCGTCCCGGGGCGATCGGGCTCGGCGAACTCGGCGGCACCGCGGTCGTCATGCAGCACTCGGAAAGCCAGGTGCTGGGCACGCGGGTCGCCGACGACGTGGTCTGGGGACTGCCGCCTGGCAAGACCACTGACGTTGGCCGGTTACTGCATGAAGTCGGACTTGACGGCATGGCCGAGCGCGACACCGGGGGCTTGTCCGGCGGTGAACTGCAGCGCCTCGCCGTGGCCGGGGCGCTGGCGCGGGAGCCGGCGCTGCTCATCGCCGACGAGGTCACCGCGATGGTCGACCAGCAGGGCCGGGATGCGCTGCTCGGCGTGCTGTCCGGTCTCAACGACCGTTACCGAACGACCCTGGTGTACATCACCCATTACACCAACGAGGCCGATGCCGCCGACCGCACGATCAACCTCAGCGCTTCGCTGGATAACACGGCAATGGTCGAGACCGCGGCCGCGCCGGCGCCGACGCTCGCTGTGGGCCACCAATCCAGCGCGCCGATGCTCGAACTCACCGGTGTTGGTCACGAATACGCCAGTGGCACCCCTTGGGCGAAGACCGCGCTGCGCGGTATCAGCTTCACGGTGCATGAGGGCGACGGGCTTCTGATCCACGGCGGCAACGGCTCCGGTAAGTCGACGTTGGCGTGGATCATGGCCGGACTGGCGGCACCGACCACCGGTACCTGTCTGCTCGACGGACGCCCGATTTCTGAGCAGGTCGGTGCGGTCGCGCTGAAATTCCAGGCGGCCCGGCTGCAGTTGATGCGCCCCCGTGTCGCCCTGGAAGTAGCCTCGGCGGCCGGCTTTTCGCCTGACGATCACGCTCGGGTGATCGCGGCGCTGGCCGTCGTCGGCCTGGATGCCGCGGTGGCGAAGCGGCGCATCGATCAGCTCAGTGGCGGCCAGATGCGCCGCGTGGTCCTGGCCGGGTTGCTGGCGCGGTCTCCGCGCATATTGATCCTCGACGAGCCGCTGGCGGGGCTGGACGCCGCCAGCCAACGCGGTCTGCTGCGGCTGCTCGCGGACCGGCGTCGTGACACCGGTCTGACCGTCGTGGTCATTTCACACGACTTTGCCGGACTGGAGGAGCTGTGCCCGCGTACCCTGCACCTGCGCGACGGCGTGCTGGAACCTGCTCCGACCCCGGCACCGGGGGACGTCGTGACCGAGACCACGCCCGCGAAGCATCCGAGCCGCCACTCACGTCGACCCGTTGTGCTGCTGCGACCGGTGCCTGGGCGCTCCGCCATCCACGAGCTGTGGGCCGGCACCAAACTGCTTGTCGTGTTTGGTATCTCGGTGTTGTTGACCTTCTACCCGGGGTGGGTGGCGATTGGGCTGACGGCCGCGCTGGTGGCATCGGCGGTGAGGCTCGCGCATATTCCCCGAGGCGCGCTGCCGTCGGTGCCGCGCTTGGTGTGGATCCTGCTGGCCATCGCCGGTTTCGCTGCAGCGTTGGCCGGTGGCAATCCGGTCATCGGAGTGGGCTCGGTCTCGCTCGGTCTGGGCGGCCTGTTGGATTTTTTGCGCGTCACCTCGCTGTCGATCGTGTTGCTCGGCCTGGGCGCGCTGGTGTCGTGGACTACCAATGTCGCCGAAATCGCGCCCGCGGTAGCCACTTTGGGTCGCTTCCTGCGGCCGCTGCGAATCCCCGTCGATGACTGGTCGGTCGCTTTGGCGCTGGCCCTGCGCACCTTCCCGATGCTCATCGACGAATTCCGGGTGCTGCACGCCGCTCGCCGATTGCGGCCCAAGCGGGCGCCGCGGACCCTTGGGGCCCGTCTGCGGCGCCCGGCGGTGGAGGTGATCGACGTGGTCGTCGCGGTCATCACGGTGACACTGCGGCGCGCCGACGAGATGGGCGATGCGATCACCGCCCGCGGGGGCACCGGCCAGATCTCGGCGGCCTCGTCACGGCCGAAACCTGCCGATTGGGTGGCACTGTCGATCGTCTTGGCGGTGTGCGGGACCGCCTTGGCGGCCGAGCTCGCGTTGGTCTCCGGCCGCTAACCCCAAACGCGCTCAGAATTGTGCCAATGCCGGCACGTCGGCCAACGCACAATCCGGGATGCCTTCGGCCGCGCGCAGCAGAAAGTTGAGTTTCGCGATGCGCTCACCCGACCGCGGTGCGCCGTTCTTCTGAAACGGTGCCCCCAGGCCCACCGCCAGGTCCATCACCACATCGTCGATGACGCCGCCCGAGCGGCCCGACGGGATGGCCAAAACGGCGTTCCGCTTGGCGTATTCGAAGCAGTCCAGGGCTTCGGCGATGGTTCCGACTTGGTTGGGCTTCAGAATGAACCCGTTCACGGCGGACATTTCGACGGCGCGCTGCAAGCGGGCGCTGTTGGTGACGATCAGGTCGTCTCCGAGGATGATCGAGCGCTGCACCGTCTGCACCGCTTTGGCGAATCCGGCCCAGTCATCCCCGTCCAGCAAGTCTTCGATGAACAGCATCGGGAACTCCTGCGATAGTCCCCGGGCATAGTCGATCAAAACCTCTGCGGTCACCCGCTCGCCGTTGAATGCGTATGTCGCAGAGTCGCTGTCGTACACCTCACTCGATGCGCAGTCCAGGGCGAACGCCATGATGTCGGCGCAGCCGGCGCGCTCGACGGCCTCGGCCAGCACCTCCAACACGACGTGCGGGTCGCTCGACGGCGCGATGTATCCGTACGACGACGCCAGCATCGGCGCGCGGCCGAGGCGCTCGGTGAGCACCTCGCCGAGCGTCTCGAACAAGCTCACGCCTTTCTCGACCGCGGACTCAATCGAGTCCGCGCGATAGGGCACGACGAGGAACTCGCTGAAGGTCTGGCGGACGTCGCCGTAGTGACCGCCGTTGATCATGTTGAAGCTGGGCACCGGGACGGTGGCCGGTGGTGGAAGCCCGAGCAGTGCGCCGATGTAGGTGTAGGTAGGTGTGCCGGCCGCGGCGGCGGCCGCCCGTAGCAGTGCGATCGACGTGGAGTAGATCGCGTTGCCGCCGAGTCGGTGCTTGTCGGGCGTGCCGTCGAGTTCGATCATGACCCTGTCCAGGGACCGGGGATCGTCGAGTTCCGCGCCGATGAGGGCGGGGGCAATTTCGTCGGTCACCGCGGCGATGGCGCGGTGCACGCTCAGCCCGTTGTAGAGGGTCCGATCTCCGTCCCGCAGTACGAACGCCTCATGTGAACCCACCGAACTGCCGGTCGGTGAGGCGCCGCGGCCGACAAAGCCGGTGTCCGTGGTGATTTCGACCTCGAGCAGGGGCCGGGCTTTGCAGTCCAGCACTTGGCGGGCGATGACGGATGCGATCTTCATCATCGACCTCCCGGACCCAAAATCTCAGCGTAAGACCGCGCGCCTGAGAGGTCACTGAGAAGTCGCGACCCATCGGTCATTTTCCACCCGTCCCGCTGGGCTAGCGTTTACACAAGTAGTGCTGTAAAAACTCCGAGTGTTCGGATAGAGGGATCCTGAGGGAGGATCTTCATGCGGGCGGTAGTGAACCTGGACCGGTGTGAAGGCAACGCCTTCTGTACGAATATCGCGCCGGACGTTTTCCAGCTCGACGATGACGAGTACGCGGTGGTCATCGTCGACCCGGTACCCGCCGATCAGGAGGCGCTGGTCGGGAAGGCCATCGCCGAGTGCCCGCGCGCCGCGTTATCCCGCGAGGGTTAGCGGGGCGACCGCCTGCCCCAGCCGCCACACCGGTACCACGCACTAACCATGAGGTGACTCGCAGATGCGCTAGCGCGGACGCTAGCGCTTTCGAAAGTCACCTTATCGTTGTGCCGACCGCGGGCCGGGCCTAGCCGTGCTCTTCTTGGATGCCGAACGTGTTGACGGCCAACGCGAGCAAGAGGTATCCGCCGATGGTGAACGTCAGATCCATGCATTGCTGTTGGGTGAACAGCTCGCCCAGTAGATCCCAGGTGGCTTGGCTGATCGTGCTGTCACCGGTGAGATCATCGACGGCCTGGATCACCGCCTGGTCGATGTGGTCGGCGCAGCGGCCGGACCGGATGTCCTCGATCTCGGATTCGGTCAGGCCGGCGCGTAGAGCGATCGGGATGTGGTGTGACCACAGGTAGCCGCAATTGCCGCGGTGCACCACGCGCAGCAGCGCGACTTCGCGCACCCGGGGCGACAGTGTCGATCGGGTGAGCAGGTAAGCATTGAACGGCAGGTAGGCCGCAGTCAGATCGGGGTGCCGGACCATGGTCGACAAAACATTTCCCGCGCCAACGGGATTCGCCCGCTCGGTAGGGATCAGCGAAACCAGCGCCGTGCGGGCCCTCTCGTCCCACTCGTCGGCGGCCAACGGCGTCAGGCGCAGCGGATGCTGGTCGGCTGTGGTCATGCTATTGGATCGGTTCGTCGCCGAGCACCGTGGTGCGCAGCATTTCTCGTTGTGAACCCGGGTCGTACGGGGCGGCGCGGTGCAGCACGCCGCGGTTGTCCCAGATGACCGTGTCGCCGATCGACCAGCTGTGGCTGTAGACCTTGTTGGGCACCGTGGCGCGCTCGAGAAGCTTGTCCAGCAGGGCGCGTCCCTCATCGAGATCCATGCCGACGACGTAATCCGCGGAGGCACCCAGCACCAGCGACTTGCGGCCGCTGCGGTGCGTCCACACCAGGGGATGCTCGTGGGTGCGCCGGGATCGCCAGCGCTGCACCTGTTCCGGCGACGGGTCGGGGTAGACGCGGCGCTGGGAAGCTTCCAGCGAGTGCACCACACGCAGGGCGCCGAACCGCTCCTTCTCCTCGCCCGTCAGGGCGTCGTAGGCGGCGTACGAGTTGGCGAATTCGGTTTCGCCGCCCCATTCGGCGACCTGTACCGCCGACAACACGGTGGCCTTCTGCGGGCATTCGTCACCCAACGGTGTGCAGCCGTCGATGTGCCAGTCGAAGGTGGCCTTCAGGTAGGCGGCCGAGGCGTTCTTGGACTTGTCCAGCGTGATCGGGTAGATGCCGGCCACCGGATGATGGCCGTCGGAGGAATGATCGATGTCGCCCAGGCGACGACAGAAGCCGACCTGGCCCGTCGGGTCGAGTTGCAGATCGCGAAAGACCAGAACCCCGTTGTCTTCCAACGCATCCAGCACCGCTGCACCGACCGAGTCGTCGCTTGCCAGTGCGGCCGGCTCCAGGCCCGCGACCTCGGCGCCGACGGACTCGGTGAGTTTGGTGATGGCGAGCAGACTCATGGTCGCTCCTTTCGGAAAGAGGGACGTATGGTGCGCCGACCATGGGCGTAGCGCTTAGGGCACCGGTCCGCCGGTGCGGATCATGACGGCGTCTGCGGCGTCGACCGGGGCGGGTTGATGCATGATCTCCACGGCCATGGCGACCATGATCAGCGAATAGATCATGTGCAGCAGGTTCAGTGCGTCGTCGGGCACGTTGTCGAGGGGAAACTTGTCGCAGTAGTCGATCGCGTCTTCGAGGCGCGGGAAGAACGCGTCGTAGAAGTCGCGCAGCTGTGGCATCGACGCGTTGACCCGAGCGTCCCAGCGCTCGGTTTCGGTTGCCAGGCACCAGGTTTGGGCGTAGTCCTCCAGCTCGGCGAATGCGCTGGGCAGCATGGTCTGCATGGTCACACTCCTACCGAATCCTGTTCGCGGCGATAGGCTTCGACCCAGTCGACGGCGACCTTGTGCAGATGGCGCACCAGGATCTCCTGGTCGTTGAGGGGAAACTCGTCGACGATGCCGTATTCCAGTGCCGACTGCGTGCCTCCGAGCATCCCGGCGTCTTGCAACGCAAACTCTTTGAGCACCACCGAGGCGACTTCGTGCTCGATACGCTCCCGCACGGTGCGCGCCGGATGGTAGTAGGTGTACGCCTCGAATCGGTGCGTGTTGTGTGAGGTGGGCCAGTACCGGTACAGGAGATACCACCCGCCATAGATCAGGATCTCGATGTTCGGGAAGATCTGGAAATTGCTGATGCCCCAGGGCTCGATCCCCCCGGGATTGAGCCCGGGCGGCAGTTCGCCGATGTCGGGTGTCCGCCACGGTCCCACCAGCCCGCTGCGCGTGGCCCGCTCGATCGGGTACATGTATTCCGGCGGCAACAGCCAGCGGCGCCGCCCGGCCGTGGAGACCAACCGGTGCGGGCCGTCGAGTTGGAAATGCCCGCAGGTGAATCCGGCGTTGAGCTCACGCACCTCGGAGGGCACCTGCTGAGAGTGCAGCGAGGGCACGTGGTAGTACTCCTGGAAGGCATCGGCGAAGATCTTCCAGTTGCTGTTGTTATGGGCGACCCACTGGTAGCGTTCGGTCAGCTTGGCGAACGGGTAGTCGTCGAGGCCGGTGATC
>NZ_DASUHS010000245.1:0-2682 GCF_036273375.1 Mycobacterium sp.
GTGCTCGTCTTCGTGGGCACCTCGCGGCTGATGGGCCTGGCCGCGGCGGCCGGCGCGGCGCTCGGCGTCGCCACGCTGATCCTGTTGTGGCGACTGGCGCGGCGCGAGTCGGTCCAGCCGGCGGTGTCCGGGCTCATCGGCGTCGCCGTCTGCGTGCTGATCGCCTATCTGCTGGGGGAGTCCAAAGGCTACTTCCTGCTCGGCATCTGGACATCGCTGATCTGGGCCGCGGTGTTCGCGGTGTCGATCCTGATCCGCCGGCCGCTGGTCGGCTACGCGTGGAGCTGGGCCACCGGGCGTGACCGCGGCTGGCGCGCCGTGTCCCGAGCCGTCTACGCGTTCGACATCGCCTCGCTGTGCTGGATGCTGGTATTCGGCGCGCGATTCGTGGTCCAGCGACTCCTCTACGACGCCGATCAGACCGGTTGGCTGGGCGTGGCGCGGATCGGGATGGGTTGGCCGCTGACCGCGGTGGCCGCCCTGGCGACCTACGCGGCGATCAAGGCCGCTCAACGCGCCATGGCCGGCGCCGACGGTGCCAGTGCCGCCGCCGTTCAGATCGACGCCGATACCGTCAGCGACTAGTTGTACCCGGCAGTCAGGTTGGTGACAGTCGGCTAATTGGGGGTTGGCCTCCGAGGGCTGAGTGGCGGCGTTGATTGTTGTAGTGCTCGAGCCAGGGTGCAAGAGCGTCGCTGCGAGCGTTGTTGGAGTTGAAGACTTGGCGGTAGGCCCATTCGGTTTGCAAGGTTCGGTTGAATCGCTCGGCTTTGCCGTTTTGCCATGGGCAGTAAGGGCGAATGAACACCTGGCGAGCACCTAGGGCGTCGATGACCTCGCGCACAGCTGCTGAGTATCGGTAGGCGAAGGCGTTGTCGGTCATGACCCGTTGGATGCGGGGGATGCCGGCGGCGGTGAAGTAGTTGGCAGCGCGGAGCAGAAACTCTGCGCAGGTGGTGCCTTTCTCGTCGGGCAGGATTTCGGAGTAGGCCAGCCGGGAATGGTCGTCGACGACCGAGTGCACGTAGTCGTATCTGATACGCGCCTTCTTCGCGGCACTGGTCTTGCCGATCTGGCGGCCATGAGCCTTCCAGCCGCCGCCCTCGGGGATGCGGCCAATCTTCTTGACGTCCATGTGAATCAGCTCGCCCGGATAGGCCCGTTCATAGCGGACCGCGGTGGCCTTGGACGCCCGGATCACCGTTCCAGTCAACGGATCGCAGTCCCGCAAATACGGCAGCCGATGGCGACGCAAGATCGCGCTGACTGTGCGGGCCGGCACGCCGAGCTCATCGCCGATCCACTGCTGGCCGCGGCGAGCCGAGGTACGCAACGCCACGACGGCAGCCTCGACGTCCACCGGTGTGCGGCGCGGGCACTGATGCGGGCGCGAGGATCGATCCAGCAGACCGGCCGGGCCTTCATCGAGGAATCGGCGTACCCATCGATGAGCGCATTGACGCGATACACCAAGTTCAGCAGCGACATGGGCAGTCCTGCGCCCATGGAGCAAAATCCGATCGACAAGCAATCGCCGACCGCAGACCGTCAAACGAGCATTAGCGTGAGACACGAGGACCTCCGCGGGTTAGAAGAGACGTCAGACATCTCCACTAAGCCCGGAGGTCCTCCCCACTCACAAGCAGAACCGTCAACAATGTGCCTGCCGGGTACAACTAGCCGCTAGTCGACTTCCATCTCGCGCAGCTCGCGCTTGAGGATCTTGCCGGTCGGGTTGCGCGGCAGCTCTTCGAGGAAGATCACTTCCCGCGGCACCTTGTAGCGGGCCAGGTGGTCGCGCACATAGGTCTTGATGTCGTCCTCGCCGATGCTGGCCCCGTCGGTCTTGACGACGAAGGCGCGCAGCCGGTGCCCCCACTCCTTGTCTTCCACGCCCAGCGCAGTGGCCTCCACGACCTCGGGGTGGCCGCTGATCAAATCCTCGACCTCGGCGGGGAACACGTTCTCGCCGCCGGAGACGATCATCTCGTCGTCGCGTCCGCTGACGTACAGCAGACCGTGCTCATCGAAGTAGCCGACGTCGCCCGACGACATCAGGCCGTCGATGATCTGCTTGTGGCCGCCTCCGGTGTAGCCCTCGAACGGGAAGAAGTTCCCCACGAAGATCCGGCCGACCTCGCCCTGCGGCAGTTCATCGCCGTTGTCGTCGAGGATCTTCACCTTCACGCCCTTGACCACGGGTCCGACGGTGGCCGGATTGATCGACAGATCCTTGGGCCGAGCGATGGTGGCGAACGCGATCTCCGTCGACCCGTACAGGTTGTAGATGACCGGACCCAGCTCCTTGAGCGCACGGGTGGCCAGTTCGGCGCCCAGCTGCGAGCCGGACACGAAGACGATCCGCAGCGACGACAGGTCCGGCTTGCGCTCCATCGCGTCGAGCGCATCGAGGATGCGCGACAACATGACCGGAACCACGACCATGGCGGTCACCTTGTGCTGCTCGATGTCGGCGAGCACCGTGGCGGGCTTGAACCGGCGCCGCAACACCAGCGTCGTGCCGAGCATCATCGCGATGGTCGCGTGCAGGAAGCCAAGAGCGTGGAACATCGGCGCAGGCAACGACGTGACCTCACCGGATTTGAACGGCACATGCGATAGCACACCACCGATCGGCGCCAGTGTCGGCGGCGTACTTCTGTTGGCGCCCTTGGGAGTTCC
>NZ_DASUHS010000246.1:0-5273 GCF_036273375.1 Mycobacterium sp.
TTCCCTGGACATCACCGGCAACGTCGAAACATACATCGCTGCAGCGCAGCTCGCGAGTGGGCAACCAGAAGGACCTCTCCGTCGACTCTTCGGAACGCATCTCGACGGCTGCGCCCCACACACCCTCCCCACGGTGATGCACGGCGTCGGGCTGGCATCGGGCGGGCGGCGGCGTGGTTCCCTCTATTTTCCGGCGGGCTGGCTTGAAACTGATGAATTGGTGCAGCGGCTACCACATCCGACGACCCTGCCCCGCCGCGCGGAGGTCGTTGGATATGACTTCTCGGCAAGTGGGTTGACGCGGTGGAAGACCTACCACTGGCTGCCCATCGATCCGCGGCGGCCGATGGCCGACCGCTCGGAGATCGAAGAGCAACTACCGCACGCCGCGGCCGTGTATGACCACTTCGCCAGCTCGGTGCCAGGTCAGGTGCGCGGAACCGCAACGTTCTTGCAGCAGTCCATCGACGGGGCGGGCCGTCACCAAAGAATTTTCTTTTTCACGAGGCCGTGGGGATGGGCCAGCCCGGCCGGGCTCGGACTCGTGTTGGGATTCCTCTCGGCGATCGTGGAGATCGACCTGAAAACACCGCTCCAACTGGTCCGTTCGGTCACTCGCAATCACGGTCTCGCCGTTCACCTCGGCCTTGTTGCCATAGGCGGTAATACTAGCCCCTCACTGACGCTCTACTTCTGGCCGAAGTGACACGTGGTGTGTGGTGTCTTCGGACGGCGGTGGATGTGGTTCGACGCGATCGCCGACCCCGTGCCCGCACGCCGACCAGACGGCGTCGACGAGCATGCCGCAGGCGTGCGTGGGCTGCCTTGGTGATCCGTCCGTGGATGCGGCGACCATCGCACCACTCGGCAACTCCGGGGCGCTCAAGTCCCGGTAACGCGGCGATAACGCTCCGATGACATACCACCCTGTTGTATTGAGACGACGTCCACCAGAGGACGGTCGACCGATTCGCGAAAAGTCAGGGGTAATCGCAATGCCAAAAAATCCATATTACCATGAGTTCCCTCAAGAAGCGGTCCAGAACGCTCTAGCGGCAGCCCAAGCAGCCACGGCAGAGCAGGTTCAGGTGGCCACGGCGGACGTAAGCACCTTGGACCTCACCACAGCACAAGTCTCCGAGGTGAGCATCCAAGCCGCGTGCATTGAGGTCACGGTGAGCGGCGGCAGGGTGTGCTTGAGCCTCCCGTTGGGGATCGGCAGCATTTGTCTTCCGATCCCTCTCGGTATTCCCGATGGCACTGCCGCCTCGGCCTGTTTGGACATCCGCACCACCTGGGGGTTTCCCACAGGCGTTTGCGTCTCGGTGAGTGCGCTGGGACACCAAGTCGTCAGGAAGTGCTTCCCTTAGCTGGCTCTCTCCGTTGGCGTTGCCAGCGAAAGCGGTCGGGCTCCGCTAGGCCAGGCGTCTTTCGCTGGACTCGCCACCTCAGCGCGTGCCGGTGTTCCTCGGATCGAAAGGGCGGCGCAAATCTCGACCTGCTCTCACCTGGAGGTGGACTCCGATGGCTGATCCGGATTTCATCGAGGTCCTCGACGGCGCGCTCGACAGCGACGTATGCCGCGCGCTGCTGCAGCGCTTCGAAGCGAGCGGCCAGGCGGTGCGCGGCAGCACCGGCAGCGGTGTCGATCTCAGACTGAAGGACAGTTGGGACATCCGCATCAGCGGTCGGCGGGAATGGGCCGACGCCGAACGAGCGCTGAACATCGCCGCGCTCACGGGGCTCAAGCACTACGTGCGGAAGTACGCGCACGCGGTGCTGGCGCCGCTGCAGTTGCAGATGCCCGACCCGGCGACCGGCGAGCTCGTCATGCTCGACGCCGAACACGTCGCGACGCTCGTCGACGGCGTGCTCGACCAGCTGGTCTTTCGCGTGTTCAGGCCCGGCAGCATCAATCTGCAGAAGTACACCGCCGACCAGGGCGGTTATCCGTACTGGCACTGCGAGCTGTATCCGAAAGCCGACAACGGCGAAACGCTGCATCGCGTCGTGCTGTGGACGATCTATTTGAATGAAGGTTTCCGAGGAGGTGAGACGGAGTTTCTCTACCAGAACCGGCGTATCGCGCCGAAGACCGGTTCGCTGCTGATCGCGCCAACCGCGTTCACCCACACCCACCGCGGCAATATGCCGAAAGGTGAAGACAAATACATCGCCACGAGCTGGATCCTGTTCAACCGCGCCGAGCAGCTGTATGCGAATCCGAGGTGAAGGTCCGCAGGATGGCCGACGCCGAGATCGACGTACTGCCGCTGCTGCGGCAGCTGCTCGTCTTCGCCCGCAAATGGTCCCATGGCATACCACTTGACTTCGACGCGGTTGCGCAGGTGCGGCGCAGAGTTCTGACTTCGAACCACCGGCATCATGTGCGAGAGATCCCGATCTACGCACAGTTGGCGCGCGAGGGAGACATCACAGATCGAGATCCGTGCGAACTCGCCCGCAATCGTTTGGTGCTCTCCGACGACTGGTTCAAGAGCTATGATCCGGAATGGCTCGACGGTGACTTTGCGTCGTTGAGCGCCTGGCTCGAGACCGTGTCTACTGTACGGTTGCCGAAAATCTCCCATCGCGCGTCCGACCTGTCGTCGTGGCGGTCAGAACTTGCGCAGCACGGAGTGTTCGTCACCCTGTCCAGTGGTACGTCCACCGGGCAGCCGTCTCTGGTCCCGCGCGATGAATCCACGTTGGCCGCGCTACGCAGCAGTTCAGGGGTTCGGTTCCCGTGGTCGATACGCGCGGGTGAATACGATTGCCTGTTGCTGACCGCCCCGGGGATGGATTCCGGGCTCCAGGCGGGCGCCGCCGGACTCGCGTCGAATGCCTGTCGCGTTCACCACCTCCGCACCTCAGGTGTGTACGAGTTCCTGTGCGACGCGGCTGCCCGACGGCAGCGGGTGATCATCTTCGGGCCGCCTTCCGGACTGTCATCGCTCGTCAATGAGCTGGCCCGGGCGTCCAGGCCGGTCGAACTGCCTGCCGAGAGCTGTGTGGTGACCGGGGGCGGATGGAAAGACGGCCTGGCGCAGGATCTCGATTCGCTCCTCGATGCCGCGTCCACACTGCTGGGCATCGATCGTCGCAGGTGTGTCGACGCGTACTCGACCGCTGAGCTGAATACGGTCTTCGTCTCGTGCGCGAATCATCGCTACCACGTACCACCCGTCGTCGAGGCAGTACTGGTGGACGACCTCCTGCGGCCTATGGGCAAAGATGCGAATGCCGGTCGGCTGGCCGTGTTCGACCCCTTCGCGCGCTCGTATCCGAGCTTGGCGACCTCAGACCATGTGATCCTCCGCGCGGATCCATGCGCCTGTGGGTTGGCGGGCCAAACCCTGCTCGCGCCGATAACCCGTCTCGAGAACGCACCCCCACGAGGATGCGGTGCCCTTGGCGTCGGCGAACCCGATTACCGATGAACGCCCGCGGATTCCGACTCGATCACATCGATGTCCGAAGGCTCGCCGGGGTCGAAGCGGTTCGGCTGCCTGCGGTCATACGCGGTCGATTTCACATGCCCACGTGGCCACGTGTACGCGAGATCGTGGAGGCGGTCGCCCACCGTGCACCGTCGGTCTTCGGCCCGACCACCGACGGCGCCTATCTGGTAGCGCAACCCGTCATCGACCGGCAGGCACTCGAGCCCACCGGCGAGATGCGCGTCCTCATCGTGCCCGCACCCGACCCGCGGGAACTGGTCGAACCCGATCCCGCCGCTGCGATCATGGAGCTCATGCGCATGCCGTTGGACGCCGTCTGCGAGTTCGTCGACGCCATCGGAGAAAGCCTGGCGGCCCACGCGATCGGCCTCTCCGACACCGGGCATGTGCTCTCCGCGACATCGGTCGACGATGAATGGATGCACCGCGCGTTCGTCCGCGGGCTGCCTCGAATGTTCGACGGTGAGGCGCTGAGGACGATGGTGGTGAACGAACTCGGTGATCTAGGCGCACGCAGGATGGATGGCTGGATTGCCGTGGCCGCCCCCGCTGAGCAAGGCATCAGCACACGCATCGCTGCTCAAACACCGGAACTGCGGCCGACGAAACCGTCGACCGGGCCGCCGATGATGCGCGGGGTGCCCACCACACAGCTGCACGTCACCGCGGGCAACATGCCGATCGTGCCGGTGATTTCTTTGCTCTGGGCGTGGGCAACCAAAGGCGCGTGTGTGCTGAAGCCTGCAGCGGACAGCGTTCCGCTGATCGCCGCGCTCGGAACAGCGCTCGCCGAGGTCGATCTCGCCCATCCGTTGGCCAGGCATACGACGCTTGCCTACTGGCGCGGCGGCGATACAGCGATAGAAGCTTCCTTGCTGGCTGACGGTGCGTTCGATCGGCGGGTCATCTGGGGAGGGCGCAACGCCGTCCAGGCGCTCGCACACCGAGGCGGTGCCGCGGACACGATCGTCATGCGACCCCGGTACGGAATCAGCTTCGTTGGGCGAGCGGCGGTGAAGCACGATCTGCAGGCAGTTGTCAGGCTGGCCGCCGCCGACTCCGTCGTCGCCAATCAGCAAGCCTGCATGTCGTCTCTGCTCCATGTGGTCGAGGGGACGGACGCAGATGCCGATGCGTACGCCTGCGCGCTCGCCGACGTGCTCGACAAATGGGACAAGAACTATCCTCATCGTGTACCGGACAGCGTGCAGGGCAGGCTGGTGGGTCTGCGCCGCGGCCTTCTTGCGTCCGCGGACTGGCACCTCAACGGTTCGTGGCCCGGTGGGTCCGCCGTTGCTCGGATCAACCGTGATTTCGACCTCAGCAGGCATCCCGGCGGACGTGTTGTTCTGGTGCGGGCTGCAGACGACCTCGAGTCCGCGATAGCCGTTCATGTCGACCGCGATGTTTCGCACGTCGGAGTGGCTCCCGCGTCGTCCTTGAGGCGGCTTCGCGATGTATTGGCCGGATACGGAGCAGATAACGTGCTGCCGCTCGGGGAAGCGGAGCGTGTCTACGCCGGTCGACCTCACGACGGTATGCAGGTGCTGAACCGATTGGTCCGTTGGGTCAACGCATGACGCTCGCCGTCAAGTGTGTCGCGATGAGGGATGCGGCCGAATCCGGCTCTTCGAGCAGGGGCAGGTGACCGCAGCCCTGCATGACCACCATCGAAACGTTGGGATTCGACGAGGCGAGTGAGCGGGCGCATGCCTTGTGGGTCAAGAGATCTTCGTCGCCGACTATGACGGAAATCGGTGCCCGCACGGCTCCCAGGTCGCCCGGCACTTGTGTCCGAGTGACGAGTTGGCG
>NZ_DASUHS010000247.1:0-2978 GCF_036273375.1 Mycobacterium sp.
ACATCCCGATATGCTTTTCGTTGAGAGCGATATTCGACACAATCGACGGTGTGGACGAACTCAGCGATAAAATGGACGGCCTGGTCAAAGACCTCGTGAACTTGGACGCGCTCTTACCCCAGTTGCTGGCGCAATATCCCACCATGATCGCGATGGCAGAAGATGCCCGGAACATGATTCTGAAAATGCACAGCACCATGGCCGGCATGATGAACGGGATGGATGAATCGAGCCAAAACTCCGCCGCGATGGGTGAGGCGTTCGACGCGGCCAAGAACGACGATTCGTTCTATCTGCCACCGGAAGTTTTCGACAACGCGGACTTCAAGAAGGCGATGGAGTCGTTCTTATCTCCGGATGGAAAAGCTGCTCGGTTCATCATTTCGCACAGGGGGGACCCCGCCACGCCCGAGGGCATAGCGAGGATCGACAAGATCAGAACGGCGGCAGAGGAGGCGCTCAAGACGACGCCCCTCGAGAGTGCCAACGTCTATCTCGCCGGGACGGCGTCGACATTCAAGGATTTCCACGACGGGGCTAAATACGACCTGTATATCGCGGGAATCGGTGCGCTCTGTCTCATTTTCATCATCATGCTTATCCTCACCCGAAGTTTTGTAGCCGCGCTGGTTATCGTCGGTACGGTGGCGCTGTCGTTGGGTGCGTCGTTTGGGCTATCAGTGCTGATTTGGCAGTATGTTTTGGGCTTCAAATTGCACTGGATGGTGCTGCCGATGTCCGTCATCGTCCTTTTGGCGGTGGGGTCTGACTACAACTTGCTGCTGGTGTCCCGAATGAAAGAGGAAATAGCCAGCGGGATCAACACCGGCATCATCCGCGCGATGGCCGGCACCGGCAAGGTCGTGACGAATGCGGGCCTGGTCTTCGCCTTCACCATGGCCTCGATGGCAGCGAGCGATTTGCGGATTATCGGTCAGGTGGGCACGACCATCGGTCTGGGGCTGCTGTTCGACACCTTGGTCGTTCGCTCGTTCATGACGCCGTCCATCGCCGCGCTACTCGGACGTTGGTTCTGGTGGCCGCAGATAGTTCGTACGCGTCCGCCCAGCCGGATGCTTCGCTCCCGACCGCCACGGCCGGTCGTGCGCGAACTGCTCGGGGAGAAGTTCGGCGGCGACGACGCGGTCACTGCCCCGATCCCGAGGCCTTCCAGGCTTCCGTCCTACTAGTCACGGCCGCCGCCGCGGGCTCTTTTCAACGCCCGGTGGCCGACAACCCCGGTCAACCGGCGACCGCTCCCGGCTCGAAATAGGGTGCACCGTATTCGGTGATCGGTTTGAAACCGCGCTTGCGCGCTTTCTCGGCAGCCTTGCGGATCAGCGCATAGATTCCGACGAACGCAGCGTGATCGGTCATCACGAACGGTGTCAGCAGCCGGTTGTGCACCAGCGAGAAAGCCACCCCGCTTGCCGGATCGGTCCAGCCGACCGAACCACCCAGGCCGACATGGCCGAAGCCGGGCATCACGCTGCCGATCGGCAAGCTGTGGTAGCCCAGGTGAAAAGCCAATGGCACGTAGAGGTTCCGGTCCGGGCGCAGGCTCCGCTCCCCCGTCAGACCCGTGACCAGCTGGCGGGAGAGGAATCGCACGCCCTCAACCTCGCCACCGTTGGCGATGGCGCCGTACATCCGGGCCAGCCCACGCGCCGTCACTACGCCGTTGGCCGCCGGGATTTCCGCATCGAGCAAAGGAACATCGCCTCGAACGGCGCCCATCAGGCCTTTGAAGTACATCGACCGGTATGCCCCGGACATCCCGTTGGCGACCTTGCGAGTCACATAGCCCACGACAGGGTTTCCGATCATGCTCTGCGGGCAGATGATCTCGGCGACCTGGGTCGGCGCCTCGGCCGGGGGCCGGCCGAGGTGCAGGCCGTCCGTACCCAACGGCTGGGCGAGCTCCTCGCGGATCAGCGTGCCCATGCCTTGACCCGTCACGGCCCGGCCCAGACCCGACATCAGCCAGCCGAAGGTCAGCGCATGATATGCCGATTTGCCCATTAGCCGTCCGGGAGCCGCCGCGGCCAGCCTTTCCTCCATCACGACGTGATCGAGCAGTTCGGCCAGAGTGGCGCCGCGCAAGCCCGACAGGCCGGCCTGGTGTCGCATCACCTGCCGCACGGTCAAGTCGGCCTTGCCGTTCGCCGCGAACTCGGGCCAATACTCGGCGACGGGAGCCTCATAGTCGATCAGCCCGCGGTCCGCGAGCCGGTGGATGACGGTGGCGGCCATCCCCTTGGTCGCCGAGAACACCATCGGGGCGGTGTCCGCCATCCACGGCCGCTGCCCGCCGCGGTCGGCCCACCCCGCCCAGACGTCCACGACGGGTTGGCCGTCGAGATACACCGCCAGCGCGCCGCCGCCGAAACGGCGGGCGGGAAACATACTGGAGAAGCTGCGAACGACGCATCCGAAGTGTGAGTCCGCTGCGCCGGACACACGATGACCTGCGTCAAGGTCATCGCGGACAGGGACCGCGCGGCGATCGACTCGGGTTTCCACCGTCACAATTTCGAATTTACTTGGATTTCACACCCGGCAGGAGCGTAATCAGATTGTTTATCT
Organism: Mycobacterium sp.; assembly: GCF_036273375.1. Lineage (GTDB taxonomy): Bacteria > Actinomycetota > Actinomycetes > Mycobacteriales > Mycobacteriaceae > Mycobacterium. Next base: position 2,587 of record NZ_DASUHS010000247.1, read on the forward strand.
ATCCGTTATTCTGACGCTGCCGATAATATTTGCTGGGCGGCCAGCGCGGGGGTCAGCTCCCCCGCCTTGACCTGCCGTTCGATGTCGGCGCGCATCTTGCGCACCTTCGGGCTGGACAACAGCCGGTCCAGCACCGCGTCGCGCACCAGCTGCCAGGTCCAGTCGACCAGCTGGGCCCGGCGGCGCGCCTCGAATTCCCCCGCCTCGCTAAGCACCTGTCGATGACGTTCGATGGTGTCCCACAATTCTTCGAGGCCCGTTCCCTCGGCCGCGCTCATCGTGAGAACGGGTGGCCGCCAGAGGGTTTCGCGCGGATGTATCAGCCGAATGGCCCCGGACAGCTCGCGCGCCGCCGAGCGAGCCTCGGCGAGGTGATCCCCGTCGGCCTTGTT
>NZ_DASUHS010000248.1:0-76736 GCF_036273375.1 Mycobacterium sp.
GCAGAATTTGCTGCCGGCCTTGGCCGCCCGGCGCGGACGCAGCGTCGTTCGCGCTCTGGTAAGCGGAGGACTCCTTGAGCCGAAGCCGCAAGTACAAGGCGACCAGGCCAAAAGGCAAGCCCAGCAACAGGGGAATCCGCCAGCCGTAGGTCAGCATGTCGTCGTCCGGCAGCCAGGTCTGCAATCCCGTTACCAGCAGCCCGGCAAGGACGAATCCGACCAGGTTGCCCATCGGCAAAAACCCGACCATCATGCCGCGTTTGTGGTCTGGGGCCTGCTCGACGAGATAGGTCATCGCGCCGACGTACTCGCCTCCGGTCGACAGGCCTTGAAAAATCCGTGCGACGACGAGCAGGATCGGCGCCCAGATGCCGATGGTGCTGTAGGTGGGCAGCAGGCCGGTCATGGTGGTGCTCACGGTCATCATGAGGATGGTGACCACCAGCACCCGGTGACGTCCGATCCGGTCGCCCAGCGGGCCGAAAATGAATCCGCCGAGCGGGCGCACTACGAATGCCGCCGCCAGCGTGCCGAAGGTCGCGATGAGGTGAACGCCGCTGACGCTCTTGCCGGGATAAAACACCTGGGCGATCGTGGTGGCGATATAGCCGTAGACACCGAAGTCGTACCACTCCATGAAGTTGCCGATTGCGGTGCCCATGATGGTTTGGCGCATCTGGGGATCGGCGACCCTGATGTCTTTACGTGCCCATTTCCTCCGGCGGCGTCGAGTACCCATCGACTGATGGCTTACCCGAAACATTCCCGGGACCAACCAGCGGGGTGGGGTAATCACGCGTATCGACGGGTCGACCGCGGGCCGCCGCGATGATGCGGCACGGCCGTGTGCGGATGTGGTTGCATCCGGAAAATGCCAGCCAGGCGCCCGTCGCTGGCGCCGCCGACGACGGCGGCACGCCGCCGCCCGAGCCGGATTGGTTATCCGCGTCGGTCAGCTCGTTCGCGGGCGTGGCTCATTGGCCTTTCAGACTCCCGATGCGCAGCGAAAAATCGGCGGGTTTGGCCTGCGTCGGCTCCTCGACCTGGTCGACATAGCGCCGCGGGTCACGATCCGTGATCGACAGCCCTTCGGTGGTGGGGTGCTCGGCCATGAACTCGCTGTATTGACGCCCCAGGGCTTCTCGAAGGCCGACAGGCGCGTTGCGGCGAAAGTCCGACAGCCCTTCGCGCTCCTCCTCGCCCATGTGATCGTCGTTTGCCACCCGGGTGCGCCCGACGGCTGCCCACCACTGTTCACTGCCGGGTGGGGCGGCGTCGGCGTCGCGCACGCCGTCGCGGATGTCATTGTGATCGCCGATCGCGTCGAGGGTCTCGCCTTCGGCGTTGTCACCCCCACGTTTGAGCAGCTGAGGGTAGAAGATCTTTTCTTCGATGTAGGCGTGCACGTCCAGCTTGTCGGCGAGCGGACGCCATACTCGTTCGAGCGCGGCCTGGTCCTCGGGGCGCTGCGCCTGCAGATCGTCCAGTCGCGCGAACTGTTCCCGAAACCACTCATGGTCGGCAAGGATCAACATGGTGATGTCTGCCATCGGACAGTCCCGCCTCCCTGAATGCCGGCCAGCCGGCCTTACCCGGTTTACCAGCTGAGGTAACAACTCGGCGCGCGATCCGTCAACCGGGCGCGCCCCCTCGCTTACTGCCGTTGCTCGCATTGTTCTGCGCCGCAGACGATTTACCGGTTTGACGCTCACGTAAGTCGTCTGGTGGCGGTGCGGTGTCAACCGCACCGTCGGCTCCGCGTTCGTCGGCACTGTGGCCCTGAACAGGAACTCGCGGGGAGGGCGCCGTTAGCCGGGCGGATACACTGGGGCATCAGTCAGGCGATCAGCTTCGATCGCACCGAATCAAATAAGAATCAGTCAGAGGTTGTGCCTTGTCCGAAAAACCCGGCGATGCCGTCAGCTTGGAACCGCATTTCGAGGACGTACAAGCGCACTACGACCTGTCCGATGAGTTCTTCGCGCTCTTCCTAGACCCGACGCGGACCTATAGCTGCGCCTATTTCGAGCGCGAGGACATGTCCCTGGAAGAGGCGCAATACGCCAAGGTCGACCTTTCACTCGGCAAGCTCGGCCTGCAGCCCGGCATGACTCTGCTCGACATCGGGTGTGGCTGGGGCACCACCATCGTCCGCGGCCTGGAGAACTACGACGTCAACGTCGTCGGCCTCACGCTCAGCCGCAACCAGCACGCACACGTGCAGCGCCGTCTTGACAGCCATCCTTCGACGCGGTCCAAGCGGGTGCTGCTGCAGGGCTGGGAGCAGTTCGACGAGAAGGTCGACCGGATCGTGTCCATCGGCGCCTTCGAGCACTTCGGCCGCGACCGGTACGACGAATTCTTCAAGAGGGCCTATGAGGCGCTACCGGCCGACGGCGTGATGATGTTGCACACCATCATCAGGCCCAGCGACGAGGAGTTCGCCGAGCGTAGGCTGCCCATCACCATGAGCAAGCTGCGCTTCATGAAGTTCATCATGGACGAGATCTTCCCGGGCGGAGACCTGCCGCAGGCCAAGGGCGTCGTGGCGCCTGCCGAGCGCGCGGGGTTCGGTGTGAAGCTGATCCAGCCGCTGCGCCCGCACTACGCTCGCACCCTCGACACCTGGTCGGCCACGCTCGAGGCGCGCCGGGACGAGGCCATCGCAATTCAGTCCGAAGAGGTCTACGACCGGTACATGAAGTACCTGACGGGATGCGCCGATCTGTTCCGTGAGGGCTACACCGACGTCGCGCAGTTCACCCTGACCAAGGGCTGACGGCGACTCCACGCCCCGGCCGATCGGGCTTTCCGATTGGCCGCAGTGCGGTTTGCGGGTCCACTTCCGCGGGTAATTTCACGGCAACAACCTGATCGGTGGGCGCCGGTGTTCTTTCGGTGTACCGCCGCTGGAAGGACTGACCGTGAACGCCAAACACCGCATGCCCCACTCACTGAAGCACAGACCTACGGCGACCCCCCATGGTCATCGGCCTGGGCTGTCCGGAGCTGCGAAGGTATGCGACATCGTCTCCGCTTCGCTGTTGTGTGCCGCCTGCTTGACGGCGCTGGTGCTCAACGGAGCCCAGCCCGAGAAGCGCGCTGTTGCCGCCAATCTCGAGCCGCCGGCGATCTCGCAGCCGGTGAGTCAGGAAGGGACCGTGGTGGCCGCCTCGGCAGACTCGGTGACCATGCGCGGCGCCGACGGGCATATCCAGACCTACCGCTTCACTCCGAACACCACCGTTGTCACCCGTGATGCGCGTCAACCCATCACCGCCGCACCGCATTTCACGGTCAATGACAAGGTCGTCGTGGTCGGGACGATTGAGGGTGGAACGGCGCTGGCTACGGCGGTGGCCTACCGCGGTGCAGGGCATGGCGAGGCTCCACCGATGGATTACCTTGGCGGCCAAGCAGTTCCGTCAGGCGCCGCCTGAGTTCAACCTCGGAATTCGCGTTTCGTCGCGGTCATTTGTGTCAACCGGACGTGCTCGCCTGCCGCGATGTTGTCGCGGCCTAGTCTGGTAGCGATCCGGACGTAGGAGGCGCCATGAGCGAGCACGAAGCGAAGATGATCATCTTGTCGACCGACGACCTGGATGAGTCGATCCGGTTCTACAGCGAGACCTTAAGCATGCCACTGAAGTTTCGCGATGGCGCGCACTTCGCGGCCCTCGATGCGGGCCCGGTCACGCTGGCGCTGGCGACTGCGGTCGACCATCCCATCCCCGGGCAGGTCGTGGTTGGCATCAAGACCAGCGACGTCGATGCCGCGGCGAGGGCTGTCGAGGCCAGCGGCGGCGGAATCGTGAAGGCGCCTTATGACGACGCCCACGAAAGGCGCGCCGTGGTCTATGACAATAAGGGCAACGGCTTGGTGTTCTACAAGCCGTTGGTCCGATAGCAGCCCGCTTTCCGAGAGAGCCCGTGCGCGTTTACTTTCCGGTGCGCTCCCGGTGTTTGCAGCCCGGCCAGCAGCAAGGCCGGCGCTTGCCCTCTTCCAACTCCTCCTGGGTCCGGCGAATGCGGCGCTCTCGGGTCGCCTGCTGCTTGGCATCCTCGACCCAACAGATGAACTCGTTTCGGGCCAGCGGCGTGATGTCCTTCCAGGCGGCAAGCGCGGTGGCATTGCCGATGAGCGACCCGCGCAGATCCGCCGGCAACTTGTGCACGACGCCGCCGGGCACGCGCTGGTCGCTCATCGGCCCACCAAATGCGCGCTGTCATCGTGTAATTCGTCGCGGCGCAAAGTCATCGGGGTGAGAGCCGGAACATCGCCTCCCGCCACCACGGCGCGGGTGATCGGTGTGAGTGCCTGGAATAGCGTCTCCACCTCGTCGTCGGTGAGCGCGTCGAGCGCGGACAGGGCCAGCGTGTCGGTCGTCAATTCGATGTGGTCCTTCAATGCCCGTCCAGCCGCGGTCAGTGTTCCGTCGTCGTCGAGCAACCCCCGCTCGGCAAGCGTTTGTTCGTGTTGACGCCAGGATGTCTCGTCGTAGTCACGGGTGCGGGCGATGTAGTCGCGAGAGACGTTGCCCGTGGCGGCGTGTAAGACGTTGGATTCTCGGCCGGAGATGCCGGCCGCGGCCAGCACCGCCACGTGCGCGTCGCCACGCTGTTCGCGCAGCAGCGTGGTGGCGTGCCACAGGGCGGACAGCGGATCGTCCGGCCAGGGCAGCGCCAAATTCGCGGCGAACAGCGGACGTGCATCGAGCGGCGCGTGGCGGGCTGCCCTGCCCGCCAGTTCGGCTGCAACACGGATGTTTTCGTCTGAGCCCAGGCCATAGCGGCGTAGCGCCGCCACCGCGGACTCCTGCCGAGCCCGCAGCGCGGCCTGCGGACCCGCGATCTCCCATGCCGCCGGCAGTGCCTTGGCGACCCGTTCGGGTGCGAAGTTGTAGAAGACCGCGGTGACCATCTCCCGGGGCGCCGCACCCAACGGTGCCGAGCGCGCCGCGAAATAGCCCATCCAGAAACCCCGGTAGCCCAGTGCGTCCAACGCGGCCCGTGCCTCCGGTGCGAAATACGTCACCGCGTGCACCGGTTCGTAGCGATCGAAAAAACGTCGGGCAAGCACCGGTTGTCGTCGCATGTTCGCAGTTAACCACTGGCGCTAGCCACGACCAAGCACGGACCCGCGGCAGGAAAGCAGCGCCTCAGCTTAGGCTCGAGTAGTGACCATCCCCTATGACCAGCCATTGCGTGAGCGGATTCGGAACAATCTGGCGGGCCACAACCGCCGCGTGGTAACCGATCCGACGAAGCGGCACGCGGCTGTCGCGGTGGTGCTGGTCGATTCGGAGGTGGGGGAGGACCGGGTCGATCCGGTATCGGTGGACGAGTGGAATGCCGGACGTCCGATGCCCGCGGCCCATTTGGACGGCCGCATGGTCGACGTGTCCGGCGGCGCTGCATTTTTGCTGTGCCGCAGGGCATCTCGTCTCAGCTCGCACGCGGCACAGTGGGCACTACCGGGCGGCCGCCTCGATCCCGGCGAGACAGCTGTCGACGCGGCGCTGCGGGAACTGCGTGAGGAGGTCGGCATCGAGCTGTCCGATTCGACCGTGCTGGGTTTGCTCGACGACTACCCCACCCGATCCGGATACGTGATCACCCCGGTAGTGGTGTGGGGAGGAGGACGGCTGGAGCTTCGCCCCACGCCCGACGAGGTCGTGGCCGTTTACCGCGTGGGACTACACCAACTCCAACGTGACGACTCGCCACGGTTCATCACCATCCCGGAAAGCCCACGACCGGTCGTGCAGATCCCGCTGGGAAACGACCTCATCCACGCGCCGACCGGCGCCGTACTGCTGCAGCTGCGTTGGCTGTGTCTGGACGGGCGAGCCGACCCGGTCGACCAGTTGGAACAGCCGGTTTTTGCGTGGAAGTAGCTCGCGCACAACGCCTCCTGCCGGGGAAGCCCGTCGGGTTTCATCGCTGATCTCAGCTTCGACCCGGCGCACCGAACAGCACGTTCGCCAATTCGACCAGCGATGTGCCCGAGACGTCGAAGGCTCCGGTGGGTTCGAGATACGGTTCCCGGCCGGGTCCGTACTCCTGCGGGCGCGCGACGAAACCGGTGGCCAGGCCGCTATTCTGGGCCGCATCGAGGTCGGTGGGGTGTGCCGCCACCAGCATTACTTCACCGGGTTCCAGACCCAGCAGACGTGCGGGAGTATGGTACGCGCGCGGATCGGGCTTGTAAGCCTTGCCGACATCGGAACCGAGCACCACATCCCACGGGAGGCCGGCGTGCTTCGCCATATCGACCAGTAGTCCGGTATTGCCGTTGGACAGCGGCCCGACAATAACGTGCCGCTTCATGGCCGCGATGCCGTCGACGCTATCGGGCCACGGCGGCAGCCAGCGCCACGACCGGGCGAGTGCCTCCACCTCGTCGCTGGGCAGCACGTCGGCAGCGATACCGAACTTCTCGAACGATGCGGACAGGTTTTCTTTATGCAGAACGTCCAGCGACACGAATTCGCGACGGCCCGAAAGAACCTCGGACATCGACGGCAGGTACCGGCTGCGCCATTCCAGCGCGAACGCCCCGGGGTCGACGCTGAGGCGGTGGTGCTGCGCGAAATCACGCACCGAGGCGGCGATCCCGGAACGCCAGTCGACGACCGTTCCAAAGGTATCGAACAAAACGGCACGTACTGCCCGGCCGGTCGAGGGCGAGCGGTATTCGGTCATTCCTCAGGCTAACGTCGCGCTCGGCCTTCGATCGGCTGATGCGCACCACATTCTTCACCGCGGTCCGCGAATGTTGAACCGTTTCCGGCGCTCACCGGCGGGTAGCAGCCCCGCGTCGTGAACGCTCGGTGCGCGCAGCGCCGTCCGACAGCCGACGTTCGACGATGCTCAGCGCGCGTTCGGCCCATCGAATGTTCTCCTCTTCGAACGAGATTCCGCGCATCAACGTCAGGTAGGGGCCAACTCGTTCGGACTTGACCAGGTATTCGTCTTCGCTGCGCCCGTCCAGCATTCGCGTCCGCAGCCGTTCGTAGCGTTGCACTTTGGCGCTCGCCCAATCCAGTCGTTCTCGAATCAATCGGCGGACCGCCTCGATGTCTCCGGCGTCGGAGGCTTGGACCTTGACCAGCAATTCGTCGCGGATGACCGACGGCTTCGGCGCCTGTGCCGTGAATTGCCGGATCGCGTCACGGCCGGCCTCGGTCAGCGAGAACATGCGCTTGTTGGGCCGGCGTTCTTGCTGGACGATTCGGGCCTGGATGAGGCGTTGCTCAGCCAGCCGGTCGAGTTCGCGATACAGCTGCTGCGGGCTGGCCGGCCAGAAGTTGGCGACCGAGGCGTCGAAGTCCTTGGCCAGGTCGTATCCGGACGATTCGCCCTCGAGGAGAGCGGCCAAGACCGCGTCACGCAGCGACATCGGTCGATGCTACAACAATGCGATTATGCAATAAAGTGATCAGTCACACTCTAGACAACCGGCTGCAGGCGCCCTAGCGTCAAACCCACCTACTCAACTAGTTGACTACGTGAGGTCGCGATGCACCCGTTCCGTAAAGCCGTCGAAGAGCGCGACGACAAGGGCATCCAGGCGATGTTGGCCGACAGCGTGGTCTTCACCAGCCCGGTGGCGTTCAAGCCCTATGTCGGCAAGCCGATCACCGCCGCCATCCTGCGCGGTGTGTTGCGAATCTTCGAAGACTTCCGCTACATCCGCGAGATCCACGACCCCGGCGGTCGAGATCACGCCTTCGTGTTCGAGACCGGGATAGCCGGGGTGCCGGGGGTGAAGATCACCGGCTGCGACTTCCTGCACTTCGACGACGCGGGTCTCGTCGACGACTTCATGGTGATGGTGCGTCCCCTGTCCGGCGCGACGGCACTGTCCGAGGCGATGGGCGCCCAGTTCGATCGCATAAAACAGGAGGCGCTCGAATTGGCCAATCAATCCGGTACCGCGTAGAAGTAATGACCATGCGGATTGGACTGAGCATCAATTATGCGGGCGGCTTCAAGGACGTGGCCGCCGAGGTGGCCGACCTGGAACGCGCCGGGTTGGACATTGTCTTTGTCCCCGAGGCGTATTCGTTCGATGCGGTGAGCGCGCTGGGCTATCTGGCCGCGAGCACCGAACGAGTCGAGCTGGCCTCCGGCATTCTGCAGCTCTACACCCGAACGCCCACCCTGACCGCGATGACCGCGGCCGGCCTGGACTACGTCTCCGACGGCCGGTTCACCCTCGGCCTGGGCGCCTCCGGCCCACAGGTCATCGAGGGCTTCCATGGTGTTCCCTACGATGCCCCGATCGGCCGCACCCGCGAGGTCATCGACATCTGCCGCCAGGTGTGGCGGCGCGAGACCGTGCAACACCAGGGCAAGCACTACACGATCCCGCTACCCGCCGATCAGGGCACCGGCCTCGGTAAGCCGCTCAAGCTGATCAATACTCCTGTCCGCGAGCGCATTCCGATACTGGTGGCCGCGCTGGGGCCCAAGAATGTCGAACTGGCGGCGGAGATCGCCGAGGGCTGGCAACCGATCTTCTATCTGCCCGAAAAGGCGCACGACGTGTGGGGGGATGCACTGGCCGCGGGCCGGGCCAAGCGCGATCCCGACTTGGGTGAGCTCGACATATATGCCGGACCCGTGCTGGCCATCGGCGAAAACGTCGAGCCGCTAAGGGAATTCGTCAAGCCGCACCTGGCGCTCTACATCGGCGGGATGGGCGCCAAGGGTAAGAACTTCTACCACACCCTGGCCACCAAATACGGCTACGGCCCCCAGGCCGACCGGATTCAAGAGCTCTACCTTGCCGGTGACAAAGACGGCGCCGCCAAGGTCGTGCCCGACGATCTGGTGCGAGACGTCAACCTGATCGGTACCCGCGAGTTCGTCAAGGAACGTTTGGCGGCGTTCGGTGAGGCAGGGGTGACCACGCTCAACGTGGCACCCATCGCATCCACGACGGGTGAGCGGATCAAACTGATCGAGACGCTGCGCGAACTCGTTTGATCGCCAACGCGGCCCCGCACGAATCAATCTTGCCGGTGACTATCCCGTCGTAACCGCACCGCTCTGGTGACCGCGGCTGCTGAGGCCAGCACCGCCATTACAGAAAGAATCACCACTGAGGCCGCGGACCCGACGGTGGTCAGGACCAGCGGAAGCGCAAAGCCGACGTATGTGATGACATAGAACACTCCGGTCAGAGCGCCGCGCAGGTGCGGCGGCGCGGCGGCCTCCACGTCGATCAATCCTTCGCGCAGGCACAGGCCCGACGCGCAGCCGAGGACAACCAAGAGCGGTAAGCCCAACGCCGGCGTCAGCGTGGGCGGCGCGATCGCGGCTATCGCGTAGCCGAGCGCGGCCAGCACCGCACCGGCGGTACCGGCCTGCGGCCCCCACCGGAGCGCACGGGCCAGTACCTGAACGACGCCGCTGACACCGTTGACGATCAGGGTGGCCGTGCCCGCCGCCATCGGAGCCGCGAGCGCGGTGTGTAGCCGGGTGGGGATGGTGACGAATCCCAATGTCGCCGAGGCATATACCCACGGTGCAAGCGGCACGGCCCAGCTCAAGGCCCGGCTGAATCCCGGCGCCGCCGGTGCGGCCGGTGCCGCCTGTCCCGAGTCGTAGTCCGTCGCCGATTCGGTCACTTCGGTGTGTCGGGCCGCGCCGACGACGGCGAACGTTGCCAGCACGACAATGGCGGCGGCGACACCGAACGACACCCGGATGCCCGATCGTCCGGACCACACAATGAACCCCCCGACGAATGGGCCGAGGGCGAAACCCGCCGTCAGTACCACTCCGGCGGTCGCGGCACCGACGGGGCCCCTCAGGTCTGATGCCCATGCGGTGCACGAGCTGATGGCAAGGCCCACACCGATCCCGACGATCAGGCGACCCAGCAGCAGTGCGCCCGTGTGCTGGGACAGCAGCATCACGGCCGTACCCGCCAGTGCGGCCACCGAACCCGTCAGCGCCACTGGCCGGCGCCCGAGCGCGTCCGACGCGCGTCCGCCGACGAGCAACCCGGGCAGCAGCCCCAACGCGTAGATGCCGAAGATCCCGTCGAGCGTGGCCGTGCTGAGGTGCTCACTGTCACTGATCACCGGCATCAACCCGACGAAGTGATTAGCGACCCATCCCGTGGCCAGCAGCAGCGCCAACACGCTGACAAACAGCGCCCGGGTCCCCGCCGGCTCGCACCCCGACCGGGCCCTGCCGTCGTGGCCGGTGCGCACATTCGACGAGGTCACGGAGCTCCTCCCCTCCCAAATCCAAGGTGCGTGCGCGGCCGACAGACGATGGTAGAACGCGATGTCACCCGGGCAGTTATTCCCGCCGGGGGCGATCGCACCGCTGCGTCGCCGCGACATCATTGATTCGGCGCCCGCCTGCAAACACGGCAATCACCGGTTCGGAGCTTCTTCGGGGTTTGAAATCAGGCGATTTGGTGTACTGATACCACTACTCGCACCCAGGAAGGCAAATGATGAAGTACATTGCGGCAGCCACGATCGCGATCTCCGTCTTGCTGTCCAGCGCGTGTTCGGCCTCACAGGTCATCAACACCGGCGGCGACACGAAGTGCAAAGATTTCACCTCACAGGACGAGAAGAAGCAGAACGACGAAGTCAGCAAAATGCTCAAAGACAAGAGCGGAGCCGAGCCGAGCAATGTGGAGATCTCCGCAACGCGGCTCTCGGCGATGACGTACTGCCAGACACTCGGTAAGCCCGACACCAAGATCTCTGAGGCGCCGCACGGCTGACGGCGGCTGCCGGCGGCGCGCAGCCGGTTCCCGATCGGGACCGGCGGTACGCAATCACGAACTGCATAGCGGAATTTCACACCGGCGTAACGGTCGCCACTACGGCGCGACTGCGAGCGTGAATCGGCAGCCGGTCTGAGGTCATCCGAGCGAGCCAGGAGACCCGGATCATGCGGAGGCGCGGGTAGTGCGTGTCAGCAGACACGCGGCGGTCAGCAACTGCCAGGCGGTGATCGAGTACACGCTTCCGCGTTCCCATGCGCCGTCGGGCAGCAGGACCGTCTTCGCCGTCGCCGAATTGACCATCAGCATAGTAATGGATGAAAAACCAAGGGCTGCAACAACTGTGGAAATAAAGCGATACCAGCGCCAGTCGGCAAGTGCCCCGATGGCATCGGGTCCGGTCAAGATGGCGGCGTTGCCCCCGACAATCGCCAGCACAGCGCCGGCGACGTGCACCCTGCCGCTGTGCACCGTCCCGATCACGATGTTGCCGACCGCATTCCCCGCGACGATGCCCAAAAACACGCGGGCCCTTCGGTTGTCGGGCACACCCACAATCAGCGACGCTCCGAGCAGGAACAGGATGCCCTGCAGGTAGAACGCCGCATGCATCAAGTAGGCCCGTGGTGAGTAGACCGCCCGTCCGCGAACAAGCCTGCCGCTGGGTAGGCCGAGATCGCTGATGTAGTTGCGCGCATAGTTGTAAGCGGGCTCGAAGCCGGCGGCGGCGACCGCCTCGAGGACCAGGTAACTAATGGCCGCCACGCCCAAGAGGGCTGCTCCACGTGTGCTGGCCACGTTGGCCGCTCCTCCCTGGCGGGGCCGGAAGACGGACCGGTTGCTCCGTCTTTGCCGCCATGCTTCCACGTGGGGCCGGCTTACCCGCACAATAACGCGATGCGTGCAGTGCGGGAGATCCGGAAAATCGCGGCGTACCCGTCGCGCGCCGCTGCGGGCGTGCGTCGATGTCTGTTGACTGCCGCGCTGTTGGTCGCGCTCGCGGGATGCGGCGGAGCGGCGCACAACCGCGGCGCATCGTCGGCGGGCGGCGAGTTCGCGGGTCCGATCGACATCGGCAACGGCCGGCACCTGTATCTCGAATGCCACGGAAAGGGCGGTCCCACGGTCATTTTGGAGTCCGGCTATCACAACTCGTCGGATCCGTGGATTCAGGCCGACGCCACTGCGCCGGCAACGGGTCCGGCCGTGCTGCCGTCCCTCGCCGCAGACCAGCGCGTCTGCGCCTACGACCGGCCCGGCACCCTGCGCTATCCCGATCCACCCAGCATCACCGACCGCAGTTCGCCGGTGGCGATGCCACGGAGCGCGCAAGACGTTGTCCAGGATCTGCATGCGCTACTCACCGCCGCCCGGCTTCCGGGCCCGTACGTCCTGGTCGGGCACTCGCTGGGCGGACTGTTCATTCGGCTGTATGCCCAGACCTATCCCGATCAGGTGCGGGCGCTGGCGTTCGTCGATGCCTTCCCGGTCGAAATACCGGGCCTGATGGGATCGGCCTGGCCGACCTATCGCCAGGCGTTGGACCAGCCGTTGCCCCAGTTCGCGGATTCGCCGTCGTTTGAGGAAATCGACATCGACACGAGCGTCGCCCAGGTTGGCGCGGCGCCCGCTTTGCCGCCCATTCCCACCGTCGTGCTGACCAGGACCGAACCGTTTGCGGTCCCCGGCGCCGTCTCGCCCGAGCAGAGTGAAAAACTCGAGCAGGCGTGGCGAGAGGCCTCGGCGGATCTGATTGCGCTGCGACCGCAGACACCGCACCTGATCGCGACCGGCAGCGACCACTTCATTCAGATCCACCAGCCCGACTTGGTCGTGGCCGGCGTACGTCTTGCGATGCATAGGTCGGAACCGAACCGCTGACCCGCCGGTCACCGTCTCCGACGGACCGCGTGCCAGCTCCCTTTAGAAGAACGTCCCGGCATGCGGTGCTTCAGGCACCGCGAACAGTTCATCGGCCACGTCCAGCGCCGCCGGATCGTCAGCCCGGGCCAGCCGGGCCGCGGCAAGATTGCGCCAGCTGGTGCCGCCGAGCAGCGCGGCACCAAGCCCCTCGATCCCGACCAGGATTTCGGCGCGCCGGGTTGTCGGTTCGGCGCCGGCAGCGGTGATCGTGAAGCGCGCTGTATTCCTGGGCAGCAGTGGGTCATTCACTGCGATCGTGACGGCCCCGCCGCCAAGGTAGGTTCGCGCCGTCAGCGCACGCTCCGCATCGATGACCCGCAGCCACGTTTCGTCGTACACCGCGGTGACCTTCGCCGCCCGGCGATCGACGAACAGCCAGGGTAGCGCGTCGTCGATGGGTAACATCCAAAATATCACCCGGTGAACAAGATCCAGGCCGAGCAGGAAACGCAGCAGCCCAAGATAGGCGTCGGCGGTCGGGGCGAAGAAATCCTCGACCACGACGCTGCGCTGGTCGCTGACGAACCAATTCTCGGTGTCGATTGGCCGGTAGCGGGCGAAACCCGACTCGGCGCCCGGTTCGCCATGCGCGGCGACATACCAAGCTCCCGACGAAGATTCGGTACGACGCCGTGCGCTCTCCCACCACACCCCGGGGCGGCCGATCGTCCCGGGACGGGATGGGCGATTGACGTCATAGACGCGGGGCAAAATCTCCCAGACTTCGGCGGCGCCGAGCAACCGCACCGGACCACCCAAGCCGACCTCGGGGCGAAACGCCGCGCGCGCGCTCGTAATCTCCACGCTTTGGGCATAACTCGCCACCCCGTAGCCGTACCGCTCATAGATGGTCGCCTCCGACGCCCGCAGCGATGCGACCACCTCACCACGCGCCGCGATGTCGTGGAGCTGATGACGGATCAATTCGGTGGCGACGCCCCGTCGGGTGAACGACGGCAACACTCCGATATGGGTCACGGCGGCGTGGCTCACGGCGGCTCCGCCGGGGAGGGTCAGCGTGCTCGTCGCGGCATCCGCGGTGCCGACGAGCTGTCCGTCGATGAAAGCGCCGGCGGTGCGCCCCGGGTCGAGCAGCTTGGTGATCTGGCCGGGCGGCAGGTTCGGCATGGGCGGCAGGCCCACCATCGCGGTGCGAAACAATCGAGCCGCGGCGACGAGGTCGTCCTCGGTGTCGAGAGTCCGGATCTCAGTGGTCATTCGGCCATCATGTCCTGCTCGGCCACGGGGTAACCCGATGGGTGTGATCCCCGTGTTGGAGATGGTCCGCGATCGCCCCGGGCGCCCCCACGCAGCACCCAACAACGACGACTCCTAGTGCGGCGATGACCGCACGCAACACATCAGCCCCTGACCGTTGGTGTGCCGCAGCAGCTATCGCACTCAAATTGTTGCCTGCTAACGGATGGGCAAGCCGGTCACCGCCCGCGAAATCACCAACCGCTGGATCTCGCTGGTGCCCTCGAAGATGGTGAATATCTTTGCGTCGCGGTGCATGCGCTCGACCGGGTAGTCGCGGGTATAGCCGTTGCCGCCCAAGATCTGGATGGCCTCGTCGGTGACGTAGACCGCGGCCTCGCTCGCGACCAGCTTGGCCATCGAGCCCTCCGCCGAGTCGAAGTTCTGGTTGTTGCGCGCCATCCAGCCGGCCCGCCACACCAGCAGGCGGGCCGCGTCGATGCGGCTCTTCATGTCCGCCAGCTTGAATGCCACCGCCTGGAATTCGCCGATCTTGCGGCCGAATTGCTCACGCTGGCAGGCATAGTCGAGCGCGTACTCGTAAGCGGCCCGCGCCACGCCGACGGCCATCGCCCCGACCGTGGGCCGGGTGCGCTCGAAGGTCTTCATCGCCGCCTGCCCGCCCGTGGAGGCGCCGGACTTGACCCGCGCAATCCGCGCCTCGAACTTCTCCCGGCCGCCGAGGATGGCGTCCTCGGGCAGGCGGACGTTGTCGAGCACCACCTCGGCGGTGTGCGACGCACGGATCCCGTGCTTCTTGAACTTCTGGCCCTGCGCCAGACCATTGGTGTCCGGCCCGATGACGAAGCTGGCCTGGCCGCGGGTGCCGAGTTCGGGATGGACCGAGGCCACCACGATGTGCACGTTGGCGATGCCGCCGTTGGTGGCCCAGGTCTTGGTACCGTTGAGCACCCACTCGTTGGTCGCCTCGTCGTAACGCGCACGGGTGCGGATGCCGCCGACGTCAGAGCCCGCGTCGGGCTCCGACGAGCAGAAGGCGCCGAGCTTGGGTTCGTCTGCGGTGCCGAACATTTCGGGCAGCCAGCGCCCCAGTTGTTCGGGAGTCCCGTTGCCCGCCAATGCCGCTGCGGCCAGGCCGGTGCCCATGATGGACAGGGCGATGCCGGCGTCGCCCCAGAACATCTCCTCGAACGCGGTCAGCATCCCCAGCCCGGTCTCTTCGGCGGCCTGCTGTGCGAAGAAGTCGGGGGAGTACAAACCGATCTTTGCGGCCTCCTGGATCACCGGCCACGGGGTTTCCTCCCGTTCGTCCCATTCGGCCGCGGCCGGACGGATGACGTCGGCCGCGAACTTGTGCACCCAATCGCGCACCTCGATCACGTCGTCGCTGAGTTGCATAGAGAATGTCACAGCTGTGCTCCTGAAATAGATTGCTAATTAACGGTTTCTGTACTGAGCGAGGACGCTGACCGTTTGATTGACCCATGCCTCGAAGTACCGGTCTTCATCGGCGTTGCCGGGCAGGCGACCGGTCAGCGCTTGCAGCGTCGCCGCGTAGGACAGCGACCCGATCGCGACGGCCGCCGCCGCCTCGGGATCGGGAATGCTGGTGCGGCCGGACCGATTAGATGCCGCCAGTTCGTCGGCGAAGCGTTGGTAGGCGTTGTCGGTGATCACCTGCCAGGTCTTTTCGTCGAGATCACCGAGCTCGGCGGGTTCACGCAGCATGACTTTGAGCAGATCCTCGCTCTGTTTGAGGTTGCTCCAGATCAGCTGGCCGGCGATGCGCACCGCCCGCTCAACGCTGCCTGGTTGCCCCGCGTCGTATTCCTCTCGCGCGGCCACGATGCTGTCGATCCGGTGTGCAACCGCCGCCTCGAGAAGCTCGCGCTTGGAGCCGAAGTGCTTGTAGAGCGCGCCCGAGCCGGGCGCCAGGCCCGACTCCCGCTGGATGTCGGCCACCGACGTCGCCGCGTAGCCCTTGGCGGCAAAGAGCCGCAGCGCTGCCGACAGCAGCCGGTCACGTCCCGAGGCGAGCATGGTGAGAGAGTACTCACTCACCCTGGTCACGGCCAAATCGGTCCGGTTTCGGCACGTGACCGAGGAGAAGGCGCCGCGGCTAGCGTTAAATTCTTGCGAAACGCCACCGCGTTTGATCGCGCCGGACCGGTACTGCTGTGAGGGTTGTACTCAGGTTGGTTGACAAAAGGATTAGCGATCCACTGAAGGAGCCCGACATCCGCGTCCTACCTCGTGTACAGCTGCCGATGCGGGTGCTGTCGCTGCGCACCATCGTCATCGTCGCCGCCATATCGGTGATGACCCTCGTTGTCCTGCTGGGCACCTGGGTATGGGTGGGCGTGACCAACGATCAGTACAGCCAGCTCGATCGGCGGCTCGATTCGGTCAGCAGCCTCGGCGACATCAGCAGCCTGCTCAACAATGCGGAGCGAACGAGTCCGGACCGGCCCGCGCCGGATGGCAACCTGGTGCGCACCGCCCGCATCGGCGGGGTGACCGTGTCGGTGCCCAACAGCATCGTGTTGCCCCGACTTCCCGACGGCTATGCCAACACCACCATCAACGGGGTGCAGTACCGCGTTCGAACCTTCACTGCGGGCCCCGCATCCATCGCGCTGGCCGCTCCGCTGGCCGAAGCTCAGCATCGGATCAACGAATTGCACCTGCGGGTATTGCTGATCTGCGCCAGCGTGATCGGCGGCACCGTCGTCGTCGGCTGGGTGATCTCGTTGATCATGGTCAATCCGTTCCTGCTGCTGGCCCAACAGGCCCGGGCGATCAACGCCCAGTCAAGTCCCGACGAGGTCCAGGTTCGCGGCGTGCGCGAGGCCGTGGAGATCGCAGAAGCGGTCGAGGGAATGTTGGCCCGCATCGGCAAGGAGCAGCAGCGCACCAGGGCCGCGCTCGAGTCGGCCCGCGACTTTGCCGCGGTCGCCTCCCACGAGCTGCGCACGCCGTTGACCGCCATGCGCACCAACCTGGAGGTGCTGTCCACCCTGGATCTGCCGCTCGACCAGCGTCACGAGGTCATCGGCGACGTCATCCGCACCCAGAGTCGCATCGAGGGGACACTGACCGCTCTCGAGCGGCTGGCCCAGGGCGAGCTGACCACCGTCGACGACTTCGTCCCGTTCGACATCACGGAGCTGTTGGACCGTGCCGCCCACGACGCGCTGCGCATCTACCCCGAGGTGGACGTGTCGCTGGTGCCCTCGCCGACGGTGCTGATGATCGGATTGCCCACCGGGTTGCGGCTGGTGATCGACAACGCGATCGCCAATGCCGTCAAGCATGGCAATGCCCGCAAAATCCTGCTGGCGGTTGGCAGTTCCGGTGAGGGCGTAGAGATCGCGATCGACGACGACGGCACCGGGGTGCCGGAATCCGAACGCGCCGCCGTCTTCGAACGCTTCGCCCGAGGCTCGACGGCCTCACGGTCGGGCTCGGGGCTAGGCTTGGCGCTGGTGGCCCAACAGGCCGAATTACACTGCGGCACAGCAGCATTGCAGACCAGCCCGCTGGGTGGCACCCGGTTGTTGTTGCGGCTGGCCGGCGATGGGCGCGGTCCGGCGTAGCGGCGGATCGCTTGTGCCGCCGCCCGCCCGTGCGCACGGCGCTTTCGATATCGGACAATGAGGCATGCTCGGCCACCTTGGCATCAACGTGCCCGACTTGTCAGCCGCGAAGCGGTACTACGACGCGCTGATGCCCCTTGTCGGCTTTGAGCCGTTCTCTTATGCCGAGGACGAGTTTTCCTACCGGCCTGCCGAAAACAAACCGGGGACTTTCGTGTTCTTCTATCCGGCGGTTGAGCCGCATGAGTACTCGTCGAATCAAGTCGGGCTGCAACACGTGGCATTCATTGTGCGGCGCCGATCGTCGGTGCACGCCGTGCATGATCACGTCATTCGAATCGGCGGCACGGTCATTCACCCGCCCGGCCATTTCCCGCAATATCCCGGCCATTACTACGCGACGTTTTGGTATGACCCGTTCGGCATCAAACTCGAAGCTGTATGCCATCACGACCGCGACTAAATCAAAGGGCTATGACCCGATCGACACGAGTTGACTGAGGTGCTGTTGTGACTGCCGAGCCTTGAGTGGCAACTGAGGTGTATCAACGGCTCCTTTTGGTAATCCAGTACTTTCACGTTGGGGACCGGCGTTGCGTAACGAAATCCCGTGCCCTGAGTCCGGCTCAAACGGACTGAATACACGATCAACAAAATCCCATTACACTAAGCCCCCAAGCACGTCGATCCGGGTTGAGCGTTTCGGAGGGAAATCATGGGTCCTGTTACGTCGGTGCAGTCAGAGGCGGTTCTGGCGTCGGCGGGCGCCGAGTCGGCGATCAGCGCGGAGACCGAGGCAGCGGCTTCGGCGGCAGCGCCGGTTCTGCTGGGAGTGCTGCCGATGGGCGGCGACCCCGACTCGGCCATGTTCGCGGCGGCACTTAACGCCTGCGGCGGCAGCTACCTGGGCGTAGTGTCTGAGCACGCCGCCCAGCGCGGCTTGTTCGCCGGCACTCAAAGCATCGCCTCGAACACGTACGTCGTCACGGAGCTCATGCGCAGCTTGACGATGGCAATCGGGGCTTAGAACCCAGCGAGGTTAAAGGGGGGAAGTACGCATGGCCGATCCCGGATGGGCTGCGCGTACGCCTGAGGAAAACGACCTGCTACTCAAGGCGGGGGCCGGCGTCATCACTCACCTGGCGAACCAGGCCGCCTGGACCGTCTTGGCGGCCACCCATCACGGCTCCAGCATCGCGTCAACAATCAATACCGTCGCGACGTCGGCGAGCTGGACGGGCTCGGGTTCGTTGGCCTCGGCGGCGAACGCGACCGCGCTCAACGCGTCACTGCATGGGCTGGCCGGCTGGGTCGACGTCAAGCCGGCGGTTTTGTCGACCGCGGTCTCCGCGTACCAGATGGCGTACGGCTCGATGCGTCCCGCTCCCGAATGCATCGGGAACCGCACCGAAACCGCCGCCGATTACGGGATCAACCCGTTGGTGCTCGGCGCATTGACCCCCCGCATCACCTCGCTGGAGCTCGAGTACTTCGGGTCGATGTGGCCGACCAACTCCGCGGTCGGGGCCAGCTACGGAACGATCCTGACGGCTTTGTCGCAGAGTCTCACCATCCCTCCGCCGATCGCATCCATGGGTGCGTCACCGGCCGCGCCCGCGCAAGCAGCAGCGGCGATTGGCGAGTCGGCGGCGGAACAAGGGGCCGGCGACGGCATGCGCGCCGCCATGCAGGGCGCTCAGACGGGGACGCAGGGGGCCGGTCGCGCCGCCTCGGGTGGGCAGGACTTCATGAGTCAGGCCAGCACGTTGATGCAGCCGGCGCAGCAACTGATGGGAGCGGTCCCGCAGGTGATGCAGGCTCCGATGCAGATGATGCAGGCTCCGATGCAGATGATGCAGCCGCTGATGGGCATGTTCGCCAATCCCGGCGCCATGGGCATGGGCGGAGCGACGCCGGCCGTCTCGGCAGTCTCGGCCACCAGCGGACTCTCCGCGGCAGAGGGCGGGGCCGGCGGCGGTGCATCCCTGGGTGGCGCGGGGATGCCGGCGACCAGTTTCACCCGGCCGGTCAGCGCGTTCGAGCCCGCCACCAGTGGCCGGCCGGTAGGGCTGCGGTCGGCCGGGGCCTTAGGCGCCGAGGCCCTGCGACCGCAGACCACGACGATGGGTGGTGCCCCGATGGGCGGTATGCCCGTGGGGCACGGGGCGGGAGGCGACCGCGGCTCCCGTGACAAAGCGGACGAGCCCGCGACCGTACGGGTCGTCGACGCTCGCGTGTGAACCCACTGGTGAAAGGTGAATCGACAGGTCCAATCAGCCGCCATACACTTCGCTTCATGCCCTCACGGGGGGCGGCCCACCGGAGAAGGAGAATTTCGTGACAATCAAAGTAACACCGGAAATGCTTCGCGATGCGTCGAACGCTATTCAACAGAACATGGAGCACGCGATCCACATTGGTCAGGGGTACGTCGGAAACCACGAAAACGTGATGAACCCGTCCACCTGGTCTGGTTCGGCCGTGACCGCGTCGTACTCGACGGCCACCCAGGTGCAAGCCGACCTGAACAAAGTCTTGACCGGCGGGACGCGACTGGCCGAAGGCCTCGCGAAGGCGGCGGCATTGATGGAAGGCCACGAGGCGGATTCCTCGCACGCCTTCAGCGCGCTGTTCGGCGCCCAGAGCGCCTGATCGACCCACGCATTCGCAAATTCATTAACAGTCTTTGGAAAGGAAGTTCACAATGTCCAACCCGATCACCTATAACCCTGGAGCCGTAGCGGATTTCGCCACCGACGTCGCCTCTCGCGCGGGCCAATTGCAGTCGATTTTCGACGACACCTCCAATCGCACGCACACGCTGCAGGAATTCTTCGCCGGCCACGGTGCCGCCGGTTTCTTCGAGGCGCAGGCGCAGATGCTGTCCGGGCTACAGGGTCTCATCGACACCATCCGCCAGCACGGGGTGACGACCACCCACGTGCTGGACAATGCGCTCAGCACCGACCAGCACATCTCCGGTCTGTTCTGAGTTCGCTCAACCACACCAGGACCGCCGAGGGTGGGGCAGATGCGCCGAGCGCGTATGTGCCCCACCTTTGGTCTCCTGCCCACCGGTCGGCGGACTCACTCAGTGGGGGCGAGGCGGCATGCTGACAACGACGGTCGACGGCTTATGGGTGTTGCAGACGGTCACCGGGGTGGAGCAAACCTGCCCTGAATTGGGACTGCGGCCGATGTTGCCGCGCCTGGACACCCCGGAACGCGCGAGGAACCACCCGGCGGCCGCCGAGTTGGCAACCGCCGGGGCGCTCGATGAGGCCGGCAACGTCGACCCGATGATTCGTGAGTGGCTGACGGTTCTGTTGCGGCGAGACCTCGGGCTGCTGGTGATGATCGGGGTTCCGGGTCGCGAGCCGACACGTGCATCGATTTGCCGCTTCGCAACGTGGTGGGTGGTGTTGGAACGCCATGGTGACATGGTGCGTTTGTATCCCGCCGGCACGGCCGGCAATGAAGCGTCGGCCAGCGATCTCCTGGTTGGTCAGATCGAGAGGCTGTGCGGCGTGGCGGAGGCGGCACCGCTGAAGCCGGTCACACTCGATACGGAGCAGTTACTGAACTCGGTGCGCGACACCGCCAGCCTGCGATCGTTCCTGCTCGAACAGCGCCTCGACCCCGACCAGTTGCAGATGGTCCTGACGGCCGCCGATTCCGCACGGTCCGCACACGCGAATATCGTTGGGTTGCAGGCAGGTGTCGGGCCGGACGAATTGGCGCGAATAGCCGTCGGCAATTCGACGGTATCCATCGTCGACACCCCCGCGGGACGGATCTGCATCGAAAGCGTCACCTCGGGGCAGCGTCAATACCAGATCCTCTCGCCCGGCTCGCGCACGGACATCGGTGGCGCGATTCAACGGCTCATCCGCCGATTGCCCGCCGGCGACGAGTGGCACTCGTATCGGCGAGTGGTGTGACGCTGCGCTTTGCTATCGGAAGCCAAACGCAAGGGGCGCGCGGAAGCGAACTGATGAAAGTCACGTAGATAACCAAAGTCTTGGAATAACAATGTCTGTCGGACTTGGAAGGTTTCTGAACGGGGTAAACGCGGTATCGCCAAGCGTGTTAACATCGCGTCGTGACGAGCCCCTGGAATGACCCGAATATGTCGGACGAAGGAGCGCTCAGACGGGGGGATCCGTCAGGGGCCAGCAACTTCCCGGATTCGGTATCCGACACGATGCGTATTACCGATCTGGCCGCGCCGCGGAAAATTCCACCAGGGTCGGGCTGGCGGAAATTCATTTACTCCATATCTTTTCACAAAATAAATCCCGGTGAGTCACCCCGTGAACGGCACTACCGGGATTTGCAAAATCGCATCCGGCGGCATATTCGGCGGCAATACGTCATCACGGTCGTCTCCGGCAAGGGCGGCGTGGGCGTCACTACGCTCGTCGCCTGCCTCGGGGGTGTGTTCCGGGAATGCCGCCCGCAGAACGTGATTGCGATCGATGCCGTCCCCGGCTTCGGGACACTGGCCGACCGCATCGACGAGTCCCCGCCCGGGGACTACACCGCCATCATCAACGACACCGATGTCCAGGGTTACGCGGATATTCGAGAACATCTGGGGCAGAACGTCATTGGCCTTGACGTCCTGGCTGGCAACCGGACTTCCGACCAGCCCAGGCCGTTGGTGCCCGCGATGTTCTCCGGGGTGCTGTCGCGCCTGCGGCGCACCCACACGGTGATGATCGTCGACACCTCTCCGGACCTCGAACACGAGGTGATGAAGCCGGTATTGGAAAACACCGACACCCTCGTGTTCGTCTCCGGCATCACCGCGGACCGGTCACGTCCGGTGCTGCGCGCGGTGGATTACCTGCGTTCACAGGGTTACCACGAGTTGGTCTCGCGCAGCACCGTGATTGTGAACCACACCGACCAGATCACCGATAAGGATGCGTTGGCTTACTTGACCGAGCGGTTCACCAAGGTCGGGGCGACGGTCGAAGTGCTGCCGTTTGATCCCCACCTCGCCAAAGGCGGCATCATCGATACGGTTCACGAATTGAAAAAGAAGTCGCGATTGCGCCTCTTCGAAATCACCGCCGGGGTGGCGGACAAATATATTCCTGACGCCGAGCGGTCGGTGCCGTGACAGCGCCGCATAAGGTCGCTTTCCCAGCGCGTTGTGCGGTCAATATTTCCTACGAGAAGCATCTGTGTTCCCAGGTATTCCCCGCCGGAATCCCGATGGAGGGATTCTTCGAGGGAATGGTCGAGCTGTTCGATGCCGACCTGAAGCGCAAAGGATTCGACGGCATCGCGTTGCCCCCGGGCAGCTACGAACTCCACAAGATCAACGGGGTTCGTCTCGATATCAATAAAAGCCTCGACGAGCTGGGCGTCCAGGACGGCGACACCCTGGTGCTGGTGCCCCGCGTCGACGGTGAGTCGTTCGAACCGCAATACGAGTCTCTGTCAACGGGGTTGGCGGCCATGGGCAAATGGCTGGGCCGCGACGGTGGCGATCGAATGTTCGCGCCGGTGACGCCGCTGACGGCCGCGCACACCGCGGTCGCCGTGATCGCGATGGCCGTTGGGGTCGCGGTGGCCCTGACCCTTCGGGCACGGACGTTCACCGACGGCCCGGTCCCGGCCGCGGTGGTGGGCGCCGTCGGCGCCCTGCTGGTGGTCGCCACGCTGGTGGTGCGAAGCGGGTGGCGGGGGCGGCGGGACCTGTTCAGTGGATTCGCGTGGCTGGCGGTGTTGTCGCTTGCTACCGCCGGCGCATGCGCGCCACCGGGTGTGCTCGGCGCCGCCCACGGGCTGATTGGCGCCGTCGTGGTGATCCTGGGCGCCGTCGCCATCGGGGTGACCGCGCGAAACCGTTGGCAGACAGCGGTGGTCACCGCGGTGGTGACGGTTTGCGGGATCCTGGCTGCCGTCGCCGCCGTCCGCATGTTCCGGCCGGCCTCGGCCCAGGTGCTGGCGGTCTGCGTGTTGGTCGGATCGCTTGTCCTGGTTCGGATGGCCCCACTGATCGCGTTGTGGGTGGCACGGGTCCGACCGCCCCATTTCGGATCGATCACCGGTCGGGACTTGTTCGCGCGGCGCGAGGGGATGCCCGTCGACACGGTGGCTCCGGTCAGTGAGGACGAATCCGAGGACGAGGACAACGAATTGACCGACATCACGGCGCGCGGCGCCGCGATCGCCGCCTCGGCGCGGTTGGTCAATGCGGTCCAGGTGGGCCTGTGCGTGGGGGTGTCGATAGTGCTGCCCGCCGCGGTGTGGGGCGTGTTGACGCCGGGACGCCAATGGGCGTGGTTGGCGCTGGTGGTCGCCGGTCTGGTGGTGGGCATCTTCCTCACTCAGGGGCGCGGATTCGCCGCCAAATATCAGGCGATAGCGCTGGTGTGCGGGGCGTCGGCAGCGGTGTGCGCGGGGGTGGTCAAATACGCCGTCGCCGCGCCGAAAGATGCCATGACCGGGCTGATGTGGCCGGTGGTGACCGTGACGATCTTCGCCGCGTTGGGTTTGGCCGCAGCGCTTTTGGTGCCGACTATGAGGTTTCGACCGTTCATCCGGTTGACGGTGGAATGGGTGGAAGTGCTCGCGTTCATCGTCTTGCTACCTGCCGCGGCGGCCTTGGGAGGGCTCTTCACGTGGATTCGCCACTGAAAAGGGCCGCGGCGGTGACCGCCGCCTTCGCCCTGGTCGCGATGTCAGCCAATATCCCCGCCGCACTTGCCATTACACCGCCCTCGGTGGATCCGGGGATGGTCCCGCCGGACGGGCCGCCACGACCCGACCAGCCGATGCGCCGCGCCAACAGCTGCTCGACCCCGATCACGGTGAGAAACCCCGATGTGGCGCAAATGGCCCCGGGCTTTAACTTGCTGAACATCACGAAGGCTTGGCAATACAGCACCGGCAACGGTGTGCCCGTGGCGGTCATCGACACCGGGGTGTCGCCGAACGCGCGGCTACCGGTGGTACCCGGTGGCGACTACATCATGGGCGAGGACGGCCTGTCGGATTGCGACGCCCACGGCACGATCGTCAGCTCGATCATCGGGGCTGCGCCGCAAGGGATTCTGCCGATGCCGCGGCCGATGCCCGCCACTCCGGCATTCCCTCCGCCGGCCGGTCTGCCGCCGGTCGCCGGCGGACCGCCCCCACCGGTCGAGGTTCCACCCCCGGTGGCACCCCCGCCCCCGCCGCCGCCGGTGACGATCACCCAGGTCCTTCCGCCGCCCCCACCACCGCCGCCGCCCCCGCCGCCGGAGGGAGGCGGCGCTACCGCCGCGTCGAACGGCCCGGCCGATCCACAGACCGAGGACGAACCCGCGGTGCCGCCGCTGCCCCCGGGAGCGCCCGACGGGGTGGTGGGGGTGGCCCCGCACGCGACCATCATCTCGATCCGGCAATCGTCACGCGCCTTCGAACCGGTCAACCCGCCGCCGGGAGATCCCTACTCCGACGAGAAGGTCAAAGCCGGAACGCTGAATTCGGTTGCGCGCGCGGTGGTTCACGCCGCGAACATGGGGGCCAAGGTGATCAACGTGTCCGTCACCGCGTGCCTGCCCGCCGCCTCCCCCGCGGATCAGCGAGCGCTGGGTGCCGCGCTGTGGTACGCGTCCACCGCGAAGGACGCGGTGATCGTCGCGGCAGCAGGCAACGATGGGGAAGCCGGTTGCAACAACAACCCGACGTACGACCCGTTGGACCCGTCGGATCCCCGGGACTGGCATCAGGTCAAAATCGTCTCGGCGCCCTCGTGGTTTTCCGATTACGTCCTGTCGGTGGGTGCCGTCGACGCCACGGGCGCCCCGCTCGACAAGAGCATGTCGGGTCCCTGGGTCGGTGTGGCCGCGCCGGGAACCCACATCATGGGCCTCTCGCCACAAGGCGGCGGCCCGGTCAATGCCTACCCGCCGTCGCGGCCGGGCGAGAAGAACATGCCGTTCTGGGGGACCAGTTTCTCGGCGGCCTACGTCAGCGGCGTCGCGGCATTGGTGCGGGCGAAATTCCCGGACCTCAGCGCGCATCAGGTGATCAACCGAATCGTGCAGTCGGCGCACAATCCGCCTGCGGGCGTTGACAATAAGGTCGGGTACGGGTTGGTGGACCCGGTCGCCGCGTTGACCTTCAACATCCCGCCGGGCGAGCGGCTGGCGCCGGGCGCCCAAAGCCGGGTCATCACGCCGCCCCCGCCGCTCCCGCCGCCGGACCACCGGGCACGCAACATCGCCATCGGATTCCTGGGGATGGTGGCCGCCGGTGTGCTGGTGTTCGCGATCGCGGCGCGACTGCGGAGGGCTCGGTGAGGCCCGCCCTCACCGGGTTCACCCGGGGCAGCAACCGGCGGGTCGTCGGCGTGTGGGTGGTGTTCGTTCTCGCATTCGCGAGCTGGCTTGTGGGCGGTTACATCGGCGCGGCTGTCGCCGTGGTGGTGGGGATTGCACTGGTCTTCGTGCGCTGGTGGGGTCAGCCGGCGTGGGCGTGGGCCGTCTTGTGGCGGCGAGGCCGGCGTCCGATCGATTGGACTGTCCCGATCACCGTGGCCAACAACCGATCCGGTGGCGGTGTCCGCGTGCAAGACGGTGTCGCCGTGGTTGCGGTGCAGCTACTCGGCAGGGGTCACCGAGCGACCATGGTAACCGGCTCGGTGACAGTCGAGACCGAAAACGAGCTCGACATCGTCGAATTGGTACCGATGCTGCACCAGGCCTTGGGCCTGCAGCTCGAATCGATCAGCGTCGTCACCATCGGTTCTCGGCACGGCACCACCGGTGACTTTCCGCGGGTGTACGACTCGGAGATCGGAACGCCACCCTACGCGGGCCGCCGCGAGACGTGGCTGATCATGCGGCTGGCGGTGATCGACAACGCTCAAGCCCTCTTCTGGCGCACGACGGTTGGCGCGGCGGCCATTTCCGTCGCACAACGCATCGCGGGGTTGTTGCGCTGCCAAGGATTGCGGGCAAAGGTGGCCACCGCCACCGACCTTGTCGAGCTCGATCGCCGGCTCGGGCGGGACGCGGTGTCGGGAAACGTGCAGAGATGGAAAGCCATACGCGGAGAAGCGGGTTGGATGACCACCTACGCATACCCGGCCGAGGCGATCACGTCGCGCAACCTGTCGCAGGCGTGGACACTGCGCGCCGACGAGGTCATCCAGAACGTCACGCTGTTTCCGAACTCCGAATGCACCGCGACGATCACCGTGCGCACGCCGACGCCCGCACCTACGCCACCCAGCGTGATCCTGCGCCGGCTCAACGGCGAGCAGGCAGCTGCCGCGGCCGCGAACATGTGCGGTCCCCTTCCGCATCTGCGCGGCATTCGGCGCAGCCCGCTGCCTACACAACTGGTTACCGAGATCGGACCGTCGGGCGTTCTGATCGGCAAATTGAGCAACGGTGATCGGCTGCTGATGCCGGTTACCGACGCCGGTGAGTTGTCGCGTGTATTCGTCGCGGCGGACGACCCAATCGCCAAGCGGCTCGTGATCCGCACCGCCGGCGCCGGCGAGCGGGTCTGCGTGCACACCCGTGACATGTCGCGCTGGGTCAGCGTGCGCATGCCGGAGATCAGCGTCGTGAGCAGCTCGCGTCCCGCACCACGGACCACCGTGAGCGTGGTCGAGTACGCTGCGAAACGGGGTAACGGCTTCGGTGCGGCCGAAGGCGGAGGTATCGAGGCTGCGATCTCGCCCACTCCGCGACCGGCGACCGTGATCACCGTCGCACCCGCGGGGGCCAAGCTGTCCGAGGGACAACGGCACGGCTTCGAGCTGATCATCGAGCAGATTAGCCCGGCGGTGGTGAACGTCAGTGCAGCAGGACACGATTGGCTTGTCGAGATGGACATGTTCCGTGCCGAGAACCGCTACGTCAGTCTCGAGCCGGTAAGCATGTCGGTCGGCACATAGCGGGTCGGTAAGGCGAGTTTGAGGCACAGTGTGATGAGCGCACGTACCGGTTGCGGCGACAGCTCGAATAGGCGGAGGGTGGCTGCACGTAACCTCGACGACCATACCCACGGCGCTCGGGATGGGGGACGCGATGGGTGACTTACAAACAGCCCGAAGGCATTTCGACCGTGCCATGGCGATCAAGAGCCAACAGGGCCGAGCGGCGGCGTTACCCGAATTCGTCGCTGCCACCGACGCCGACAAGTCGATGGCCGATGCGTGGCTGGGACGCATCGCTTGCGGTGACAACGACTTGGCCTCGTTGCGACAGCTCTACGTCACCAGCGAATGGCTACACCGCGAGACCACGCGCATCGGCCAGACACTGGCCGCGGAGATTCAGCTGGGTCCCTACATCGGCATCACCGTCACCGACGCATCACAGGTCGGGCTGGCGTTGGCGTCCGCGTTGACGATCGCCGGGGAATACGCCGAGGCGGACAAGCTGTTGGCCAACCGTGACCTGCTGGACTCATGGACCAACTACCAGTGGCACCAGCTGGCCCGGACGTTTTTGATGTACCGCTCGCAACGCTGGCCGGACGTACTGCTTGCCGCCGCCGAGGAGCTGCCCGCGCATGCCATCGTGATGTCGGCTGTGACGGCGTCGATTTGCGCGCTGGCCGCTCACGCAGCCGCCCACCTCGGGCAGGGCCGGGTCGCCCTCGACTGGCTGGACCGCGTCGACGTGATCGGGCACACCCAGTCGTCGTCACGCTTCGACTCCGATGTGTTGACCGCCTCGATCGGCCCGGCCGACATACCGCTGCTCGTTGCCGATCTGGCCTATGTGCGGGGGATGGTGCACCGGCAGCTGCGCGAGGAGGACAAGGCCCAGATCTGGCTTTCCAAGGCCACCATCAACGGGGTCCTGACCGAAGCGGCCAAAGAAGCGCTGGCCGACCCGAACCTGCACCTGGTCGTGACCGACGAACAAACCATCGACCGCCGCACCGACCGATGGGACCCCTCGTCGGCGAAGAGCCGCGACGAACTCGACGACGACGCCGCCAACGATCGGCGCGCCGAGCTGTTGGCCGAGGGGCGCAAGCTGTTGGCCAAACAGGTGGGACTGGCCGCGGTCAAGGCAGCGGTCGCTGCGCTGGAAGACCAACTCGAAGTGCGAACAATGCGGCTCGAGCATGGCCTGCCGGTGGAGGGCCAGACCAACCACATGCTGCTGGTCGGCCCGCCCGGTACCGGTAAAACGACCACCGCCGAAGCCCTGGGCAAGATCTATGCCGGCATGGGAATCGTGCGGCACCCCGAGATCCGGGAGGTGCGCCGCTCGGATTTCTGCGGCCACTTCATCGGCGAGTCGGGGCCCAAGACCAACGAACTGATCGAAAAGTCGCTCGGGCGAATCATTTTCATGGATGAGTTCTATTCCCTGATCGAGCGCCATCAGGACGGCACACCCGACATGATCGGTATGGAGGCCGTCACCCAGCTCCTGGTTGCGTTGGAAGTACACCGATTCGACTTCTGTTTCATCGGCGCGGGTTACGAAGACCAGGTGGATGCGTTCCTAACCGTGAACCCGGGATTGGCCGGCCGGTTCAACCGCAAGCTGCGCTTCGAGTCGTACTCGCCGGCAGAGATCGTCGAGATCGCCCACCGCTACGCCACGCCGCGCGCCAGCCTGCTCGACAAGGGCGCACGCGAATCGTTCTTGGACGCGGCCACGACCATCCGCAGCTACACCACTCCCGGCGGGCGCCACGGCATCGACGCGATGCAGAACGGAAGGTTCGCCCGCAACGTCGTCGAACGTGCCGAGGGCTTTCGTGACACCCGAGTGGTCGCACAAAAGCGCGCGGGCCAGCCGGTGACGGTGGAGGATCTGCAAATCATTACCGCGGCCGACCTGCAGGCCGCGGTGCGCAGCGTATGTTCGGACAACCGCGACATGGCGGCCATCGTCTGGTGATGGTTAGGCCGGCTCGAAGCGGAAAACGGCGAGCCGGCCCGCCAGTGCTTCGAATTCGTCGGCCGTTCCGTCGCGCACCGTGCCCGACCGTTTCGCAAAGGCCACACCGACCGGAACTTCGGTGGGGAACGCCCGCAGCACCGGCCGGGCCTCGCTGGCGGACAGTTCGACGATCCGGACGGAGCGCGAGCGTCGGCCACGGCTGAGGGTGCCGATGCCCGCGGCGCGGGCATTCGCCGCCCAGTCGGCGCCGGGATAACCGGCCACCACGTAGAGGCCGCCCTGGAAATGGAACGGCGTCATCGGGGTGCTGCGTGGTTGACCCGACTTGCGCCCGGGCACGGTGAGCACCATTGCGGGCCCGGTCGGAATCCCGAGCCGTTGCACCGCCATCATGAACTTATTCATCGGCTTGAGGTAGCGCGGGGGACGTGGATCGGTCATCTCAGATTCCTACTTTCTCGTTGTCGAATACACCGCGGTGCTCGGACACCCAGTGCGCGAACGGAACTGGCGGGCGGCCGAGGATCTTCTCCACATCGTGGGTGACCAGGGCGGGCCGGCCGACCGTCTCGCCGAGCATGGCGATGTAGGCGTCGGCGAATCCGGCGCCGAACCCCAACCCGATAAACCCTTGGCGCACCGCGTCAGCGGGGATCTCGCGATACTGCAGCGCCCGGCCCAGGACACCGCCGATGACCTCGACCAGCTCCGAGTTGGTGAACGCCCTGGGACCAGTCAGCGGGATCCGCTGTCCGACAAGTTCGTCGGTGAGCAACGCGCGCGCCGCGACGCCCGAGATGTCCGTCTCGACGATCGGGGCGATCGATGCGGCGGCGTACGGCCCGGCGACCACGTCGCCGGCGCGGATCTGCGCAGACCACATGCCGGCGAAGTTCGTCGCGAACACCGTGGGCCGCAGGCTCACCCAGGCCAGGCCGGAGTCGACCGCCAGACGCTCGACCTCCCTGTTGCGGTCGCCGCGAAACCGGGACGGCTGCCGGGTGACGTCGTCGTCGGCATTGATCGCCGACAGCGCGACAAGCTTGGTGACTCCGGCCCGCCCGCATTGCGCCACCACGTCTTCCAACTGTCCGCCCAGCGCCCGCGAGTTCAGGAACACCGCGGAGGCACCCGCCAGCGCGTCGGCAGCCGAACCGAACACCTCCACGTTCGGGGGAAAGGCGGCCGGCGCCGGTTGTCGGGTGACCGCCCGAACTTGGGCTCCCGCGGCGAGCAGTTCGGTGACGAGTGGGCGTCCAACGTTGCCGGTCGCACCGGTGACGACGATGGTCATGAGAGGGCTCCTTTCCGTGAACTTCTTGCACTGCTGAAACGACGGGGCAGAAGGTGGGAAAGTTACATCGCAAACCCGTAACTTTTTGCCCCAGCAGATCGTCGAAGAGTCATGAACCAGTCGTCGTCAGCCAGCGACCAGGTCAGCGAGGCCTGGCGTCGCCACCGCCCGTATCTGGTCAACCTCGCCTACCAGATGCTCGGTGATATCGGCGAGGCGGAAGACATTGCGCAAGAGGCCTTTCTGCGGCTTTCGCGCGCCGACGTAAACGAGATCGAGGACGCCCGCGGCTGGCTGACCGTGGTGGCCAGCCGCCTCTGTCTCGACCAGGTGCGCTCGGCACGCGCCCGCTACGAGCGCCCCGGCGAAGTCGCGGAACAACCGGCGCCGCGCCGCTTCGACCCGGCCGACCGGGTCACCCTCGATGATGAGATCCGCACCGCGCTGCTCGAAGTATTGCGCAGGCTCAGTCCCGGTGAACGGGTCGCCTTCGTGCTGCACGACGTATTCGGTGTCCCCTTCGATTCGATCTCGCAAACCGTGGGCCGCCCGGTCGGCACCTGCCGGCAGCTGGCACGGCGTGCGCGGTCTAAATTCCATGCCGCACAACCGAATTTGACCGAAGTCGCGCCGGTAGAGCACCAGCTGGTCACCGAAAAGTTCATCACCGCCTGCGCCAACGGTGACCTTCAGGCGTTGGCCGCCGTCCTGGATCCGACGGTGTGGGGCGTGGGCACGATCCTCGCGGACCCGGTGCCGCCACCACAGATCAACCACGGGCCAGATGCCGTGGCCACCAACCTGTTGCGCTACCTGTGGCCGGACGTGACCCTGGTCAGCGGTCCGGCGGGGGGACCGGTGCTGCTGGCCTTCAGCGAACGCCGCCTGTTCGCCGTCATCGTGCTGACGATCCGCGAATCCCGGGTGCGCAAGATCGAGGCGATCGCCGACCCCGCGGCCCGGGCTTAGTTCTGCTTGTCGGTCGGCCGCTGGTCTTTCGCGCCGTCGGGACGGGCGGCGAAGTAGCCGGCGATGGTCGCGGTGACCTCGAGGAACTTGCGGCGCGTGGCCGGGGCCAGCTCGTGGCCCACGTCGATGACGCCGCCGGGCCGCAGGTGGGGGTCGAAAGGCACTTCGATGACCGGGCGGCCGTGATCGGTGAACTCGCGAGCGAGCAATGCCCGGGTGCGTTTGTCGGCGTGCCCGTCGGAATCGTTGAGCACCACGATGCTGTGCCGCAACAACGTGGTTAAGCCGTGATCGGTCAGCCACTCCATGGTCCGCGCCGCCGCGGATGCGCCGTCGGCCCAGGGCGAAGACACGACGATCAGCGCATCCAGGTCGCGCAGGACTTCCTGGGTGAGCGGCGAGTCCATCGTCGAGCCGCAGTCGATGACCGAGATCGTGAAATGGCGGTCCAGCCGAAGCGCGGCTTCCCGGTAGATCGCCGGATCGAGCACCCGGCGCGGGCCCGACGCCGGTTCGCCGGCGAGCACATGAAGGCCCGCGGAATTGCGGCCCAGCCGCGCCACTACATCGTCGAAGGACCGGAGGTTCTTGTCGGCGGTGAGCTCCCAGAACGAGCCCGTCGACGCCGGATCGATTCGGCTGCTGAGCCGGCCGAACGCGGTGTCGGCGTCGATAGCCACGACGTGGTCCTGCCGGCGGAGTGTGGCGAACAGTGAGCCCACGCTCGCGGCCACCGACGTCTTTCCCACGCCGCCCTTGCCCAGCACGCCGACCTTGTAGTTGCCGTACAGGCGGGTCCGGATGGCCGCTTCGAACTGTGCCTCCTGCTGCTGGGCGGGAGACGGGCCCAGGTTGATCAGGCCGAAGGTGGCCAGCCGCAAGACGCGTCGCCAACCGCGGTCGGGTAGCTCCCCGCCCTGCTGAAGATGCGGTTGGGGGCCCGTGTGGGGAGCCTGCTGCGGTGTGGGATGGGTCGGCTGCCGGGGTGGCGGCCGGAACGATGGCGGGGCGGCCGGAGCCGACTGTGTGGGCGACCAGCCCTGCGGCGGCGCCGACGGCCGAGCCGGTGGGGGCCGGGAGGGGGCTGACGGCGGACGCGGGGGAGCGGGCCGCTGGGCGACGGGAGGCGTGGCGGTCTGAGGCCGCTGCGGGGTGGGCTGGGGCTGCTGTGGGGAGGGACCGGACGGGCGTGCCGCCGGGGTGTTCGCCCGCTCGGGCTGCAGACGGTCCCGCAGGAATTCGTCGCGCTCGTTCATGGGCTCCTCGCGTGCCGGGTGGTCGATCGTCGCCCCAAAGGGGCGGCGGCGACGAACGTATTACGTGATAAGCGCCACCGCCCAACCTGCGACGGCCGGGTGTGACCAATCCCGTCCAGTATCTCCTGCCGCGCCCTATGCGTGAACCTGCAAACTCGGCCGCGCGCGGCTCCGCGCCGCCAAGACGCACCCGGTTGCGCGCTGAGCACGCTCATACCCGCGCATAGCAACATCGCCAACCCACCCAGCGTGCTCGTCAGCAAACTCGTCGGGCGGGACTGCCCGGGCCAAGACCTCCTGGAATACGCGCAGCTATCGAAAGAATTCGTGGCCCCGGACTGGGGGTGGGCATAATTGCATATCAACACCCAGCAGCGAAATTTACGACGCTGCCAGCCGGCGGTTAGACTTGACGAAGTTGGCATGTCAGGCGGGTATTGTCATATCGTTTTACGACTTGTCGAGACCGGTTCCAGGCCACCGTTCAAAGCTGCACGGACGTCCCTACAGGATCATCTCCGCCGGGGGCACAGCCCATCGAGACAAGACCGAAGGGGTTCTAGCCCGCAACTTCCGGGTGCGACCTCGTCGGGGCCGCTGCTAACGGCCGCGCAGAACGTTCAGGTGAAGGGTCAGGTGCATATGACGCCCAAGCGCGTCGGGTTATACAACCCCGCGTTCGAGCACGACTCGTGCGGGGTTGCCATGGTCGTCGATATGCACGGCCGTCGTAGCCGCGACATCGTGGAGAAGGCAATCACCGCGTTGCTGAACCTCGAGCACCGGGGTGCCCAGGGCGCCGAGCCTCGCAGTGGTGACGGCGCCGGCATCATGCTTCAGGTCCCGGACGCCTTTCTGCGCGAGGTCGTCGACTTCGAATTGCCCCCCGAGGGCAGCTACGCCACCGGCATCGCGTTCCTGCCGCAGTCGTCCAAGGACGCCGCCACGGCGTGTGCCGCGGTGGAGAAGATCGCCGAAGCCGAGGGCCTGACGGTGCTGGGCTGGCGCAACGTGCCCATCGACGACTCGTCGCTGGGCGCCTTGTCCCGCGACGCGATGCCCACCTTCCGGCAGGTATTCATGGCGGGCGCATCCGGGATGACGCTGGAGCGCCGCGCCTATGTGGTGCGTAAGCGCGCCGAGCACGAATTGGGCACCAAGGGTCCCGGCCAAGACGGGCCCGGCCGTGAAACCGTCTATTTCCCAAGCCTTTCCGGTCAGACACTCGTCTACAAGGGCATGCTGACCACGCCTCAACTCAAGGCGTTTTACCTTGACCTGCAAGACGATCGGTTGACCAGCGCGCTGGGTATCGTGCACTCCCGGTTCTCCACCAACACTTTCCCGTCCTGGCCGCTGGCGCACCCGTTCCGCCGCGTCGCGCACAACGGTGAGATCAACACCGTCACCGGTAACGAGAACTGGATGCGGGCCCGCGAGGCGCTGATCAAGACCGACGTTTTCGGAGCCGAAGCCGACGTCGAGAAGTTGTACCCGATCTGTACGCCGGGGGCGTCCGACACCGCACGTTTCGATGAGGTGCTCGAACTTCTCCACCTGGGCGGGCGCAGCCTGGCCCACGCGGTGTTGATGATGATCCCCGAGGCCTGGGAACGCAACGAGTCGATGGATCCCGCGCGGCGGGCTTTCTACCAGTACCACGCCTCGTTGATGGAGCCGTGGGACGGCCCCGCGTCGATCACGTTCACCGACGGAACCATCATCGGTGCCGTGCTCGACCGTAATGGCTTGCGCCCCTCGCGAATCTGGGTCACCGAAGACGGCTTGGTGGTCATGGCGTCCGAGGCCGGCGTGCTGGACCTGGACCCGGCCAAGGTGGTCCGCCGGATGCGTTTGCAGCCCGGCCGCATGTTCCTGGTGGACACCGCGCAGGGCCGCATCGTCTCCGACGAGGAGATCAAGGCGGAGCTGGCTGCCGAGCACCCGTACCAGGAGTGGCTGGACAAGAACCTGGTCCCGCTCGACGACCTGCCGCAGGGTAACTACAAGCGGATGCCCCATGACCGGCTGGTCAAGCGTCAGCAGATCTTTGGCTACAACTACGAGGAACTCAACCTCCTGGTCGCGCCGATGGTCCGCAGCGGCGCCGAGCCGATCGGGTCGATGGGCACCGACACCCCGGTCGCGGTGCTCTCGCAGCGGCCCCGGATGCTCTACGACTACTTCCAGCAGCTCTTCGCGCAGGTGACCAACCCGCCGCTGGACGCCATCCGCGAGGAGGTGGTGACCAGTCTTCAGGGCACCACCGGCGGCGAGCGCGACCTGCTCACGCCGACCGAGCGCTCGTGTCATCAGATCGCGCTGGCGCAGCCGATTCTGCGTAACCGGGAGCTGGCGAAGCTGATCAATCTCGACCCGGATGCCGAGGTCAATGGTCGCCCGCATGGCATGCGCTCCAAGGTGATTCGTTGTTTGTACCCGGTCGCCGAGGGCGGCGCCGGGCTGGCTTCCGCGCTCGAGGAGGTGCGCGCGCAGGCGTCGGCGGCGATCGCTGACGGCGCGCGAGTGATCATCCTGTCCGACCGCGAATCCGACGAACAGCTGGCGCCCATCCCGTCGCTGCTCGCGGTGGCGGGGGTGCACCACCACCTGGTGCGCGACCGGACCCGGACCCACGTCGGGCTGGTGGTGGAAACCGGTGACGCCCGCGAGGTCCACCACATGGCTGCGCTTGTCGGCTTCGGCGCCGCGGCGATCAATCCGTACATGGCATTCGAGTCCATCGAGGACATGCTCGATCGCGGCGTGATCGAAGGCATTGACCGCAAGACGGCGCTGAGCAACTACATCAAGGCCGCCGGCAAGGGCGTGCTGAAAGTCATGTCCAAGATGGGCATTTCGACGGTGGCCTCCTACACCGGTGCCCAGTTGTTCCAGGCGGTCGGCATTTCCGAGGACGTGCTCAGCGAGTACTTCGCCGGCTTGAGCTGTCCCATCGGCGGCATCACCCTGGACGACATCGCCGCCGACGTCGCCGTCCGGCACGCGCTGGCCTACCTGGACCGCCCGGACGAGCGGGCCCACCGCGAGCTCGAGGTGGGCGGGGAATACCAGTGGCGCCGCGAGGGCGAGTACCACCTGTTCAACCCTGAGACCGTCTTCAAGCTGCAGCACGCGACGCGCACCGGTCACTACAAGGTGTTCAAGGACTACACCCGTCTGGTCGACGACCAGAGCGAGCGGATGGCATCGCTGCGCGGCCTGCTCAAGTTCCGGGCCGGGATCAATCCCCCGATTCCCGTGGACGAGGTCGAGCCCGCCAGTGAAATCGTCAAGCGCTTCTCGACCGGGGCGATGAGCTACGGCTCGATCTCCGCCGAGGCGCACGAGACGCTGGCCATCGCGATGAACCGGCTGGGCGGCCGGTCCAACTGCGGTGAAGGCGGCGAAGACGTCAAACGGTTCGACCGCGATCCCAACGGCGATTGGCGGCGCAGTTCGATCAAACAGGTCGCCTCCGGGCGGTTCGGCGTCACGTCGCACTACCTGACGAACTGCACCGACATCCAGATCAAGATGGCGCAGGGTGCGAAACCCGGTGAGGGCGGCCAGCTTCCGGGACACAAGGTGTACCCCTGGGTTGCCGAGGTACGCCATTCCACCCCAGGCGTCGGCCTGATTTCGCCGCCGCCCCACCACGACATCTACTCCATCGAGGATCTGGCGCAGCTGATCCACGACCTGAAGAACGCCAACCCGTCCGCGCGGGTGCATGTCAAGCTGGTCTCCGAAAACGGGGTCGGCACGGTTGCCGCGGGCGTGTCCAAGGCCCACGCCGACGTGGTGCTGATCTCCGGGCACGACGGCGGTACCGGCGCGACTCCGCTGACTTCGATGAAGCACGCCGGGGCACCCTGGGAGCTGGGGCTGGCCGAGACGCAGCAGACGTTGCTGCTGAACGGATTACGTGACCGGATCGTGGTTCAGGTGGACGGCCAGCTCAAGACGGGCCGCGACGTGATGATCGCGGCGCTGCTCGGTGCCGAGGAATTCGGCTTCGCCACCGCGCCGCTGGTGGTCTCCGGCTGCATCATGATGCGGGTCTGCCACCTGGACACCTGCCCCGTCGGGGTAGCCACCCAGAACCCGGTGCTGCGCGAACGCTTCACCGGCAAGCCTGAATTCGTCGAGAACTTCTTCATGTTCATCGCCGAAGAGGTGCGCGAATACATGGCGCAGTTGGGATTCCGCACGCTCAACGAGGCCGTCGGTCAGGTGAACTCCTTGGACATGACGTTGGCGCGGGCCCACTGGAAGGCGCACCGGCTGGATCTGGGCCCGGTGCTGCACGAGCCGGAATCGGCGTTCATGAACCAGGACCTGTACTGCAGCTCGCGCCAAGACCACGGTCTGGATAAGGCACTGGACCAGCAGTTGATCGTGATGAGCCGCGAGGCGCTGGACTCCGGAAAGCCGGTGCGGTTCTCCACGACCATCGGCAACGTCAACCGCACGGTGGGCACCATGCTCGGCCATGAGGTCACCAAAGCTTATGGCGGACAAGGGTTGCCGGACGGGACCATCGACATCACCTTCGACGGCTCGGCGGGCAACAGCTTCGGTGCGTTTGTGCCGCGGGGCATCACGCTGCGCGTCTACGGCGACGCCAACGATTACGTCGGCAAGGGCCTGTCCGGTGGCCGGATCGTGGTTCGGCCCTCGGACGACGCACCCCAGGACTACGTTGCCGAGGACAACATCATCGGCGGCAACGTGATCCTGTTCGGCGCGACCAGCGGCGAGGCGTACCTGCGCGGCGTCGTCGGCGAGCGGTTCGCCGTCCGTAACTCCGGGGCGCACACCGTCGTCGAGGGTGTCGGCGACCACGGTTGCGAATACATGACCGGCGGCAAGGTCGTCGTGCTCGGTCGCACCGGCCGCAACTTCGCGGCAGGCATGTCCGGCGGCGTGGCCTACATTTACGATCCGCAGGGCGAATTCCCAGGCAATCTCAACGCGGAGATGGTCGAGCTCGAGAGCTTGGATGAAGATGATTACGGATGGTTGCACGGCATGATTGAGGCACACGTTGATGCCACCGATTCCGCTGTCGGCCAGCGCATTCTGGGTGACTGGTCGCAACACCAGCGGCACTTCGCCAAGGTGATGCCGCGGGACTACAAGCGGGTGCTACAGGCCATAGCCGAAGCCGAACGCGACGGCGCGGATGTTGACAAGGCGATCATGGCGGCCGCGCATGGCTGATCCGAGCGGCTTCCTGAAGTACACGCATCGGGAACTGCCGAAGCGTCGGCCTGTCCCGCTGCGGTTGCGCGACTGGCGCGAGGTCTACGAAGAATTCGATAACGAGACGTTGCGCGAGCAGGCGACCCGCTGCATGGACTGCGGTATCCCGTTCTGCCACAACGGTTGCCCGCTGGGCAACCTGATTCCGGAATGGAACGACCTGGTGCGCAGGGACCGGTGGCGCGATGCCATCGAACGGCTACACGCGACCAACAACTTTCCGGACTTCACCGGGCGGCTGTGCCCGGCTCCCTGTGAACCGGCCTGTGTGCTCGGCATCAACCAGGATCCGGTGACGATCAAGCAGATCGAG
The DNA here is from genome assembly GCF_036273375.1 of Mycobacterium sp. GTDB lineage: Bacteria > Actinomycetota > Actinomycetes > Mycobacteriales > Mycobacteriaceae > Mycobacterium. Next base: position 38,485 of record NZ_DASUHS010000248.1, read on the forward strand.
CTGGAGATCATCGACAAGGCCTTCGACGAGGGCTGGGTGCGGCCGTTGCCACCGGAGGAGAAGACCGGGAAAAAGGTCGCCGTGGTCGGTTCCGGGCCGGCGGGTTTGGCCGCCGCCCAGCAGCTGACCCGCGCCGGCCACACGGTCACCGTGTTCGAGCGGGCCGATCGCATCGGTGGACTGCTGCGCTACGGCATCCCGGAATTCAAGATGGAAAAGCGCGTGCTGGACCGCCGGCTGGATCAAATGCGAGCCGAGGGAACCGAATTCCGGGCCGGGGTCAATGTCGGCGTCGACATCACCGCCGAGCAACTGCGTGCCGACTTCGACGCCGTGGTGCTGGCCGGCGGTGCCACCGCCGGGCGTGATCTGCCGATCCCCGGCCGTGAACTGGACGGCATCCACCAGGCGATGGAATACCTGCCGTGGGGTAACCGCGTGCAGGAGGGCGACGACGTGCTGGGCCCCGACGGGGAGCCGCCGATCACTGCCAAAGACAAGAAGGTCGTCATCATCGGTGGCGGGGACACCGGCGCCGACTGCCTGGGCACCGTGCACCGGCAGGGTGCGGCAGTGATCCACCAGTTCGAGATCATGCCGCGCCCGCCGGAGACGCGCGCGCCGTCCACCCCGTGGCCGACCTACCCACTGATGTACCGGGTGTCCTCGGCGCACGAAGAGGGCGGCGAGCGGGTGTTCTCGGTCAACACCGAGGAATTCGCCGGCGAGGACGGTCACGTGACGGCGCTCAAGGCGCACGAGGTGACCATGCAAGACGGCAAGTTCGTCAAGGTGGAGGGGTCCGAGTTCGAACTCGAGGCCGACCTGGTGTTGCTGGCGATGGGATTTGTCGGCCCCGAGAAAGAGGGCCTGCTCACCGACCTCGAGGTAAAACTCACCGAGCGCGGCAACGTCGCCCGCGGCGCCGATTTCGACACGTCGGTTCCGGGCGTCTTCGTTGCCGGCGACATGGGCCGCGGCCAGTCGCTGATCGTCTGGGCGATAGCTGAGGGCAGGGCTGCTGCGGCCGCGGCGGACCGATTCCTGATGGGGTCGACCGCGCTGCCGGCGCCGGTCAAGTCCACCGCGGTGCCGCTTCAGTAGTAACACCAGTCACACAAGAAACATGACCGAGTTCGCTCGGCGAGTCTCCCACTGTTTGCCAGACGTCAGGTGTCTAATAACCCGTTGTGAGCCCGCTCACATGGGGGTCACACCGGTTTTCCGGTTGAACGGCCGATCGCAGGAGAGATTCTTGTGCATATCCACCCATTACCCCGGACACGGATGGGGCGAATCGCCTGGTCATGGTTGCGTCACCCGGTGAAAAGTCGTGAATTCCCCGCCAAGCATGAGCGTCTGGTGACTGCTCAGGACTTGCTGCTCTTGGGTGCGTGATCGCCCGGTCGACGCCCCGACTGGTGCGCGGCGGGTTTGCTCAGAGTGTGCCTGGCGGGATTTTCCCCGGGCGGTTCGAAGATGCGCCGTGAAACGGCGTCACCGATCCCATAAGCCCGAGCCGCGGATCGCCTCGGCGAGTGGCTCCAGCACGGCCGGGTCGTGCGGCGGGGGAAGGTAGACGATGCCCAGATCCAAGCCTTCGGCGGCCAGCCCGGCCGCGTCCTCGATGACTTTCCCGTAGTTCAGGTCCGGCTCCAGGCGCAGGTGTGCCGACAGCGTGATCTCCTTGGGATCGCGGCCGATGTCCGCGCAGTGCGAGGCCAGGACGTCACGCTTGTGGGCGAAAACGTCGGGCGGACCGCCCACGAAATTCCAGTGCTGGGCGTAGCGAGCGGTGATCCGTAGCGTGCGCTTCTCCCCACTGCCGCCGATGCAGATCGGCGGGTGTGGCCGCTGCGGACCCTTGGGCTCGTTGCGGGCACCCTTGAGCTGGTAGAACTTGCCGTCGAAGTCGGTGGTCTCCTGGCTGAGCAGGCTGGTCAGCACCTCGCACGCCTCTTCGAAGCGGTCGAAGCGTTCCTTGATGCTGCCCAGTTCGATGCCGTAGGCGCCGGACTCCTCTTCGTTCCAGCCCGCGCCGATTCCCAGCTCGAGCCGTCCGTTCGAAATGATGTCCAGCGCCGCCGCCATGTTGGCCAGCACCGCGGGGTGGCGGTAGTGGATCCCGGTTACCAGGGTCCCCACCCTCAGTCGCTTGGTGGCCTGCGCGAGTGCGGTCAGCGTCGTCCAGCCCTCCAGGCACGGCCCAGCGCTGTCGGAGAAGATCGGGTAGAAGTGGTCGAACGTCCACCCGGACTCGTAGACCTCGATGTCATCGGCCGCTTGCCAGACGGTGAGCATCTGTGCCCAGGTGGTGTTCTGCGGAGAAGTCTTGAAAGCGAATCGCATGCCATCGACGTTAGACGGTGTTTATGAAGGGCAACTAAACTCAAGCGGCGATGACTGCTGTGTGTGGCTCCCTCGGAATAGACACCAAGATCACCCTGTTGGCGGCGGGCCTGATCTTCCTACTTGCGCTGGTTCTGGGCGTGTGGAAATACCGCGAGATGATGACGTCCGAGAACCACCTTGCGCATCCCTACGTCGACATCGCGCATCGGGCCGCGTTGCTGTACTCGTTCGCGACGCTGCTGCTCGCGGTCTTCGTTCAGCTGAGCGCCTGGCCGGTGTGGGTGAACCTGACGGCCGCGGGAGTGGTCGTCTTCTTTTTCGTGGCGGCCATCCTGGCCTACATCAACCACGGAGCGCGGCGCGACACCGTCAACCAGTTCGAAAACGCCGACGGGCGCATCGCGCTGGCGATGGCGTTGCTGATCGCCGGGGAGATCGGCGGGTTCAGCGTGCTGCTCGCCGGATTCGTCGCCGGCCAGCTCCTGTGATGCGCGGAGGTCTGGTGGGCACACTGGAGTCATGGATCCGGTAGCGGCGTTACGGCAGATCGCCTACTTCAAGGACCGGAGCCGCCACGATTCCAGACGCGTGATGGCCTATCGCAATGCGGCCGACATCATCGAGGCCCTCGACGACGCGACCCGGGAACGTCACGGCCAGGCCAACAGCTGGCAGACGCTGCCGGGGATCGGCCCCAAGACCGCCAAGGTCATCGACCAGGCGTGGTCCGGCCGCGAGCCCGACCTGCTGGTCGAACTCCGTTCCACCGCAGAGGATCTCGGTGGAGGCGACATCCGTTCCGCGCTGCGCGGCGATCTGCATCTGCACTCCAACTGGTCGGACGGTTCGGCGCCGATCGAGGAGATGATGGCCAGCGCGGCGGCGCTGGGCCACGAGTACTGCGCACTGACTGACCACTCGCCGCGGCTGACCATCGCCAACGGCCTCTCGCCGGAGCGGTTACGCAAGCAGCTCGACGTGATCGAGGGCTTGCGGGAGAAGTTCGTGCCGATGCGCCTCCTGACCGGGATCGAGGTCGACATCCTCGACGACGGCAGCCTAGACCAGGAACCCGAGCTGCTGGAGCGCCTCGACGTGGTGGTGGCCAGCGTGCATTCCAAGCTGTCGATGGATGCGGCCGCGATGACCCGGCGCATGCTGCGCGCGGTGGCCAACCCGCACGCCGATGTGCTCGGTCATTGCACCGGCCGGCTGGTATCCGGGAACCGTGGCATCCGGCCGGAATCCAAATTCGACGCCGAGGCGGTGTTCACCGCATGCCACGATCATGGCACCGCCGTGGAGATCAACTCCCGGCCCGAGCGCCGCGATCCGCCGTCCCGGCTGCTGAACCTGGCGCTGGAGATCGGGTGTGTGTTCACCATCGACACCGACGCCCACGCGCCGGGCCAGCTGGACTTCCTGGGTTATGGCGCCCAGCGCGCGCTGGACGCGGGTGTTCCCGTCGATCGGATCGTGAACACCTGGTCCGCCGAGCGGCTGCTTGAGTGGACCGGCTCCAATTAGTCCGGCAAATGCGGCATCTCGAAGCCCGGATCGCGGCCCAGCAGCACCGCGGGCGTGAGCGCCGACTTGCCATAGCGCCGGCGCACCCGGTCGATGGCCGCGTCGATGTCGTCGCCGGACACGCGGTGCTTCGGCTCGCCGAACGGCAGCATCAGCTGCTGGGAGCCGCTGCGGTCGATGCCCGCCACCGCGAACCCGACCAACGTCAGGCCGCGCTGGGCGATGAGCGGCGCAGCATGCGCGACCAGTTGGCGTGCGGCGGCCAGCAGGGGCGCCGTGGACGAGGTGGCCCACGGCAACGTATGCGATCGGGTCGCCCGCGTGAAGTCGTCGAAGCGCAGCCGCAGCACCACCGTGCGACCGGTACGCCCCGCTGCCCGCATGCGGCCGGTGATGCGGTCGATAAGATTCACCACCACGGCGTCGATTTCATTGTCCGACATGGTGTTTCCGGCGCGTCCCAGCGCCCGCTGAGCGCCGACGGACCGGCGACGCACGCCGGTGGTCACCCGACGGCGGTCGATATTGCGGGACAACGCGTACAGCTGGCGGCCCATCGCACCGCCCACCATCGAGCCCAGTGCGGACTCGCTGAGCTCGGCGACGTCGGCGACGGTCACGATGCCGTGCGTCCGCAGCTTCTCGGCGGTCACCGCGCCCACACCCCAGAGCCGTCGCACCGGAAGCGGCCGCAGGAACGTCAGCTCCTGATCGGGCGGCACCAGCAGCAGCCCGTCGGGCTTGGCTTCCTGGCTGGCGACCTTGGCGAGGAATTTCGTGCGCGCGACGCCGACGGTGATCGGCAGTCCGACGCGGTCGCGCACGTCCGCCCGCAGCCGCGCGGCGATCGCGACCGGCGTGCCGCTGACCCGGCGCAGCCCGCCGACATCGAGGAAGGCTTCGTCCACCGATAGCGCCTCGACGATCGGGGAGCAATCGCGGAACACCTCGAAGACGGCGTCACTGGCGCGCGAATACGCGCTCATCCGCGGGGGCACCACGACGGCGTGTGGACACAGCCTTCGCGCCTGCGACCCGCCCATGGCCGTACGCACGCCGTAGGCCTTGGCCTCGTAACTCGCGGCCAGCACCACGCCGCCGCCCACGATCACCGGGCGGCCGCGCAAGGTGGGGTCGTCGCGCTGTTCGACGGACGCGTAGAACGAATCGAGGTCCGCGTGCAGGATGGAAGCATCGCACCGCACGAACATATGTTCGCATACGGCTCCGACAAGACCTTGTCAGCAGGCTTTGCCGTAGACGCTGCTGACCCAGACGTGCACCAGCGTGTCAAGCAGTTGCTCGTCGGGCACCGACGGTCGCCCGTCGGCGAACGAGCTGAGCATGACCTTTTCGTTGAGCAGGTTCAGTGCCGCGGAGAGGTTGTGGGCCGGCAGTGTCACCGGCGCCGCGCCGCGGGCGCGTTCGGCTTCGATCACGGTGGTGGTGTGCTCGACCCATTTCTGCATGAAGCGCGACCACAGCTCGCCGACATCCTTATTGGTGCGCGCAGCGTCGGCGGCCAGCGACACCGCCCGATGCGCCCCGAAGGTCTCGACGAACACATTGATCCCGATGCGCCACAACGCTTTCAGATCGGCGGGCGGGTTGGCGACCATGGTCTCCAGCGCGGAGTCGGCTTCCATGATCACGCGCTCGAACAGGGTGAACAACACCGCGTCCTTGGACGGGAAATAGAAGTAGAACGTCGGCCGGGACAGTCCGGCCCCTTTGGCCAGGTCGTCGACCGAGATGTCGGCGAGCGGGCGCTCCAGCAGCAGCCGCTCGGCGGTGGACAGAATGGCCAGTTCACGGTCGTCGCCGGACGGGCGCGCCGAACGCCTGCCTCGGTGGGTGCGGGCGGAACCGACGGTAGTCACGGCCGCTACCTTACACCGTGTTGAAAGTTTCAACACGATGTTGACTGACTCAACACCGTGTTGATAGCGTTGGCTTCATGACTGAGCATCTTGACGTCCTCATCGTGGGCGCCGGCATCTCCGGCGTGAGCGCGGCCTGGCACCTGCAGGAACGCTGCCCGACGAAGAGCTACGCCATCCTCGAACGCCGCGCCGACCTGGGCGGAACGTGGGACCTGTTCAAATACCCAGGCATCCGGTCGGACTCCGACATGTTCACCCTGGGTTTCCGGTTCAAGCCCTGGCGTTCGGCGAAGTCGATCGCCGACGGCGCGTCGATCAAGGCCTACATCAAAGAGACCGCGGTCGAGAACCGGATCGAGCCGAACATCCGCTACCGTCACCGGGTGGTGGCCGCCGACTGGTCCGACGCCGACAACCGCTGGACCGTGACCGTCGAGAACGACGGTGGCCAGAGCGAGATCACGTGCTCGTTCCTGTTCGCCTGCACCGGCTACTACAACTACGACGAGGGATACTCGCCCACCTTCCCCGGCTCGGACGACTTCGGCGGCACCATCGTTCATCCGCAGCACTGGCCAGAGGACCTCGACTATGCGGGCAAGCGCATCGTCGTCATCGGATCCGGTGCCACCGCGATCACCCTGATTCCCGCCCTGGTCAATTCGGGGGCGGGGCACGTGACGATGCTGCAGCGTTCGCCGACCTACATCGGCTCGCTTCCCGGGGTCGATCCCTTCGCCGAGCAGGCCAACCGGCTGCTGCCCGACCACCTCGCGCACATGGCAAACCGTTGGAAAGCCATCGCATTCAGCACCTTTCAGTACCAGCTGTCCCGCAAGGCCCCGGGCTACATGCGCAAGACGTTGATGACCATGGCGCAGCGGCGCCTACCGGAGGGCTACGACGTCGAAAAGCACTTCGGCCCGCGCTACAACGTCTGGGACGAGCGGCTGTGCCTGGCACCCGACGGCGACTTCTTCCGGACCATCCGGCACGGCAAGGCCGACGTCGTCACCGACTCCATCGACCGGTTTACCAAGACCGGTATCAAGCTCACCTCGGGTGAGGAGCTGGCGGCCGACATCATCGTCACCGCAACGGGATTGAACATGCAGTTGCTGGGCGGGGTGAAGCCGACCCGCAACGGTGAGGACATCGACCTGACCTCGCTGATGACCTACAAGGGCCTGATGTTCTCCGGTGTGCCGAACTTCGCCATCACCTTCGGGTACACAAACGCGTCCTGGACGCTGAAGGCCGACCTGGTCTCCGAATTCGTCTGCCGACTGCTGAATTACATGGACGCCAAGGGACTTGACTTCGTGGAGCCCCAGCATCCGGGCAACGCCGTTGACGAGTTGCCGTTCATGGACTTCACTCCCGGCTACTTCCGGCGTTCGATGCATCTGTTGCCCAAGTCGGGCTCGCGGGCACCGTGGCGACTCAAGCAGAACTACTTCATCGACATGCGCACGATCCGGCGCGGCAAGGTCGACGACGAAGGCCTGAAGTTCGCGAAAAAGCCTGCCCCGGTAGCGGTTTAGCGGGTCACTCTCCTAGGGCGACGACGACGATCCCGTCGTCGTCGCTGTAGGCGACCTCGCCCGGCACGAACGTCACCCCACCCAGTGTGACCTCGACGTCGCGCTCACCGGCACCGGTCTTGGTGCTCTTGCGGGGATTGGTGCCCAACGCCTTGATGCCGATGTCCATGCCACGCAACGTGGCCGAGTCGCGCACCGCGCCGTTGACGATGAGCCCGGCCCAGCCGTTGGAGCGGGCCAGCTCGGCGATGACGTCGCCGACCAGCGCGGTATGCAGGGAGCCGTCGCCGTCGATGACCAAGACGCCACCGTCGCCCGGCGCCGAGAGCACCGATTTGAGCAGCGCGTTGTCCTGAAAACACCGCACGGTGCTGATCGGCCCGGCGAATTCGGCCCGACCGCCCAACTGGCGGAATTGCACATCACAACTGCGTACGTCGGGTCCGATGCTGTCTACGAGGTCGGCCGTCGGCCGGAAGGACACCGTCACTTCTGACACGTTAGATGCTTGCCGCTCAGCGGCGACGCAACTGGCGGATGAGCAGAATGGCCAGCAAGCTGACGGCCAGGGCAACGATGAGCGGCACCGGAGATTGACCCGCCGCCGGGCCCGCGACCGCGGGAGAGACCGGGTTGTTTGCGGCCTCCACCGTGGACTTCGCCTGTGCGGCAGCATCTTTGGCGGCAGCAGTGAGGTCGCCATTGCTTTCGGCGCGCTGCTGCACGTCGACTGGCTGCTCGGGTGGTTTCGGCGGCGCGGGTTCGGTGTTCTTTGCCGGCACCTTCTTGGGGGGTGCCTTCTTGGCCGGCACCTTCTTGGCGGGTGCCTTTTTCGCAGGTGCTTTTTTGGCGGGCGCTTTGGCGGCCTTTTTCGCCGCCTTGGCGGGCGGTTTCTTCTCCGGCGGGATGCCGGCGCCGTCGGGTGCGCTGTCGGTTGGGTCCTGCGGGTCTGCCATGCGGCCGCTCCTTGAGCTTCCTCTGTCGTCGTTCCCCCACTGGGTTCAAGGTCCCATCATGCCAGGACGCGTCGCCGCACCTCGGTCGCCGGTCGCCGGCCGCCGCTCTCACCGCCGGCCCCGCGCCGCCCACCACGCGCCGCCGGCGACGAGCGCCACCGCAACCGCCACGAACGGCCAGACCGGGAGCGCGCCGCCGCCGTCCGGGCGCGCCGCGGGGGGTCCGGGCGTGCCGGTGCCGGGCACGGTGAGCCGAAACGACCACGACCCGGACACCGCGTGGCCATCGGCGGACGTGACGCGATAGTTCACCGTGTACGTCCCGGCCGGTCCGAGTGTGCGCAGGGCGATGCCGACCACCGCACCCTGCACGGCGGGCTCTCCCGCGGACCACACGTTGCCGTCGGGCCCGACCACCGTCATGGCGGCGAACGTGGTTTGCAACTGCTCGTTGAAAGTGGCGCTCACCCGCTGCGGACCGGTCGCCAGCGCCGCATCGGCCGCGGGATCGGTGGAGATGCGGGTGGCGTGTGCGGACGCGGCCGGCGCGGTCAGCGCGGCGATCACGAACATGATGCCGACGCACGCGCCCACCGCCAGGCGCCTCATGCCCGCCGGCGGATCAGTGCGATCGCGATGCCTGCGGCCGCGACCACCAGAGCCGCGCCTCCCAGCAGCCGGGCGGTGTTGTCGGCCGCAGTCGATCGCGCCGCGGCCGGCGCGGGGGTGGGTGACCCGTGGTGTTGGTGCGGGCCCGCCGGGGCGGTGGCGAGGGTGAGCATGGGCACCGGGTGCTCCGGCTCGCTCCCGTCGGGCAGCGGCCGCTGATCCCAGTTCACGATGGTCCCGTCGGCATAGGTCTGCGCGGCGGGGAAGCTGACGGTATCGGTGTCGGGCAACTTCACCGACAACCGGAACAGCCCGAATTGATCCGGTCCGATTCCGCCGTTGGGGGCGGCCGTCCACGTCACTGAGCGCACGGTCCCGGACGCGGCGTCACGGTCGAGCTTGGCCGTCCAGCCCGGCAGACTTTCAGTGCGAGCCGCTGCGACGTTGGGAAGCATGATGGTCAACGCCGTGGTGAACGCCCCGGTGTTCGACTCGTTGGGCACCTGGAACGTGACGATCGCCATGGCCCCGCGTACAGCGTTGTCGCTGCTGGCGTGCACGTGTGCCCAGGCGGCGGGGGTTTGCGCCGCCGCTCCGAAATAGAGGGCGACGGCCGCCGAGATCGCGATCAGGCTGCGCGGGATCGACCTGCTGCGGATTGACATGCCGGGTGCTGCGTTCCGTGCGGGTATCAGCTCAGCCCGAGGCGGGCCATCAGGTCCGCCTCGATCCCGTCGAGCTGCGACGAGATGGCGGCGTGGGCCGCTCGGCGCCGCGCGGCCGGCATGTTTTCCGCGGCGGTGATCGCCGCTGACAGATCGGTGAGCCGCTCGGCGATCGCGGACACGAACTGCTTGGTCTCGGCATCCTTGGGCTTCTTGTCCTGCACCATCCGCAGCGACTTTTCCGCCCCGGCGATGCGGGCCGACAGCTGGGCGCCGTGACCGGAGAACTGGCCGATCTGAGCCAACGGAATGCCGAGCTGATCCGCGCGACGCTGATCGATCAGCGCGCGGGCCGCCACGGCCGCCCGGTAGATGACGGGGGTGAGGATCGGCGCGAGTAGCCGAGACACCGTCAGCACCCGCCGGATTCGTGTCGGTGCGAAGATCTTGCCCTCCCGCGCGGCTTTGAGTTCTGCCTCAGCGACTTTCAATGCATTGCGGTCGCTGTCTCGTTGCGCCTTGATCCGCGCACGCAACGCCTTGCCCTCCGCCCGTTGAGCGGATTTGACGCGGCGAACCTCGTGTTTTGCGGCCAGCTTGGCCTCGAGCTTCGCGCGGGCCTTGATCGCGCGGGCTTCAGCGCGACGCATCGCGCGACTCTTTCGCTTGCGGAACAGGCCCATTCCCGGCCGCCTCCCGGTTATCTCGTGGATTCGCTCTCGCGGTTGCGCGATCCGCTGAGCCAACCCTAATCGGAATGGGCGGGCGGCAGCCCTCCAGGGCGGCCCCTACGGCCGGTGCCGGGCGTGGACGTCAGGCGTCTAAGTGTTCGGCCCGACGCAACTCGTTGACCCGCTCCATGACCTCGCGCTGCGCCTCGGAGGACAGCTCCGCCGTGCGCACCGCGATGCGGCGCACATTGTCGTCGCGCGTCGTGGCCAACCACGACAACTCCCTGTCGAGCCTCTCGTAGTACTCGTCGTCGGTGAAGTAGGCCGACTTGATCCGGAAGAAGTTGGCCAGAGCGGCCATGGTCGCCGTCGACGGGTTGGTGCGGTTACCGGAACGCAGCTGGGAGAGGTAGGGAGCCGACATCGTTATGCCCTCCGCCTTGAGCGCCGCGATCACTTCCGCGGAGGTGTGCGGCCCGCGTCCGGGCGGATACACCGTGTCGAACAGGCGGTTCAGGCGAGCAGCGAACGTCGTGCTCATTGATATGACCTCCACTTGGCTGTAGAAGTGAACTATTACCTAGGTGTATTTGCTGATCATGGTAGCGAGGCTTGGTGACCGTAACCAGGTGCAAACCCGGAGGGAACGCCGACCGGCATAGCTGACGCCTACCAACTCCTCACTTGACGAGCGTCTAACTGATTCGCTGGGGTGTCCACTAATTCGATGAAACTCACAGGTTATCCGCAGAATTCGACACTCGTTCCGAAGTGGCGGGCGAAAGGCCTGCTTACGGATTCGAAAATATGTTGCGCAGTGCTGGGCGATCGCACCGCAACGGATCAGCAACCTGGGATGATTTAGCACGCCATTTGCTGCCGGGTGCGAAACCCGCCCCGTGGACTGCCGCGCTGCCCGGCAGACGGCAGCCGGAGTCCGGCGACCGAGGCGGCGTTAACTTAGCCGGTGTGCGGTCGTCCCGCGCCGATTGCCGCGACGGTTCGGCGGCGCCGCAGCGTCTGCGCGACGGCGAATACGGCAGCGGACAGTCGCCACCGCGATGGTCGCGGCGACGGCCACCCAGCGCCAGCCCAAAGCGCTGTCGAACAGCATCCACAGCCCGAGAGCGAGGAACAGCAGGCTGGCCGCCACGTGCAGCAGTTTTTCCGGAAGGCGCCGATGCAGCAGCCGTCCCGCGGCGATCGCCAGGCCATCGGCCAGCACCATGCCAGCCGTCGAGCCGATCCACACCCCGACCCAGTCGTGATCGCCGGCCAACGTCACCGTCGCCAGGGCGGTCTTGTCGCTCATCTCCGCGAGCGCGAACGACGACACCACGGTCAGGAAGGCGAATCGCGGTTCGCGCGGCTGCGACACCGCCTCGTCAGTCGCCGCGGCCTCACGCCAAGCCCATACCGCGAACGCGAGGAACGCGAGGGCCGACGCGAAGGCCAGCGGCCGCGCCGGCAGGGCGGCGCCCAGGAAGTGGCCGACGGTCACCGAAACGCCGTGCACTGTGAACGCGGCGAGCGCCACCCCGGTCAGCACCACCCACCACCGGTAGCGCAGGGCGTAGGTCATGGTGATCAGCTGGGACCTGTCGCCGAGTTCTGCGACGAACACCACTCCCAGGGTCAACAGCGTGGCGGCGAGCATGTCGGACGACCTTTCGACACGTCGTCGACGACCGGGCAAGTCATCGAACTCCGGTCGAAGGTCTCGCCCACCGGGTGACCCGGTTCGCCGGTCGGGCTGTGCGCCAGTATGTCGACTCGACGATTAGGGGCTACTCCCCTTCGCTAACGGTCCCAGGTTAATGGGCTCATTCGGCGTCCGCCAGCGGGGCAGTGGAGTTCGGTCAGCCGTATTTCTGGCATTCGAGTCCCGAACTGCTAACGGGCATTTCGTTATGCAGCGAGCAGCATTGCCAGTATCGCCGTATCGGGGTGCGTGATCGGGTCGACACCGACCCGGCTCACCATCGAGGTGATGGTGCCGTCGGCTTCCGCTTCCACCCACGCCGCCCGATGCTCGAGTCCCAGATATGGCAATCCGGGCAGCAGTACGCATCCCGAGGCCGCCCCGGTGCATTCGGGCAGTGACGGCGTGGTTTCCGACGGCGGGTGCAACATCAGCAGGGCCGGGGGCTGATGATCGGCGAAATAACCTGGCTGGATAGCGGATTCACCAAATACCGTTCCCTCGGCCAGCACCAGGCCGACCGTGCCCGGCTCGGGCTCGTCCGGCAGTTCCTCACGGGCTCCGAAGACCGTTGTGGTGGAAAGCAATCCGGGCAAAGACGCGATCCTGACCGCGACCATGAGCAGCTGGGCCCATTCTTTAGTCGAATCGGGCCACCGCCCGGAGATCACGAACCCTTTCAAGGCACCACGAGAATGGAACGGAGAAACCCCGATAGGCTTATCCGACCCAGTTTCCATTTCGACCTCCGCGCGACGCCTCCGCTTGGAATAACCACACTGGTAAGCCCGAATAATTAAGCATGCCTGCGGTTTAGGCGCGGTGCAACACGACACGGTCAGCAACGCTGACGCACGCTTTCACGGAGTCGATTTTATGGTCAAACAAACGACTGGGGCGCCGCGCAAACCGCGCGACGCCCCCGCCGATCGAAATGAAAGTCAGCCGAAAATCAGACCCTGGGTTTTCGAGGTCGCAGCCGCGTACCGCTTCTGCACGTCCGCCCAGTTGACGACGTTCCAGAACGCCTTCACGTAATCCGCCTTGACGTTCTTGTACTGCAGGTAGAAGGCGTGCTCCCACATGTCGACCTGCAGCAGGGGGATGATGCCGAGCGGAACGTTGGCCTGCTGGTCGTACAGCTGGAAGGTCAGCAGCCGGCTGCCGAGGGTGTCGTAACCCAGGACCGCCCAGCCCGACCCCTGCAGGCCGTTAGCGGCCGCGCTGAACTGCGCGCGGAATCGGTCGAAGGATCCGAACGCGTCATCGATCGCGGCGGCCAATTCGCCGGTCGGCTTGTCGCCGCCGTCCGGCGACAGGTTCTTCCACCAAATCGAGTGGTTGACGTGACCGCCCAAGTGGAAGGCGAGGTTCTTTTCGTTCAGGAAGATCGCAGCGTGGTCCTCGTTGGCGCGGGACTCTTCGAGCTTGGACAGAGCGTCGTTCACGCCTTTGACGTACGTGGCGTGGTGCTTACTGTGGTGGATCTCGTTGATCTGCCCCGAGATGTGCGGTTCCAACGCTGCATAGTCCCAGTCCAAGTCGGGCAGGGTGTATTCAGCCACGGCATTCCTTTCTTCGGTTATCGTCTTGACGCTCAGTCGCGCGGGACCGCCTCACGGCGGCCAGCCGTTGTCAACCCTGCTCCATGACCGCGCGCTCCGCAAGAACGACCCCTGTGAGCCGGAACGCGGATACCCCCTCAGCGGCAATTCAAGACAAGACGATGACCGCGAGCACCGCGAGCAACGCCAGAGCGATCAACCCCGCGCGCAGTGCGGCGATGCTGTAGCTGTGATTCCACGCCGGCGAGCCGCAGTACGACTTCGACGGGCCCGGTGAACCCGGACCGAACGAATGCGTGGTCATCACTCGCCTTCCACCCAAGTCACCTCGCGCCAGTGAGGTGAGTCACAAACACATCGCGCGAACGCGATCATAGCGCTTCGTGGCGAGCTTGCGAAATAATGCGCTGACCTGTGGGTTGGCGATAACCGCAGAACATTCGGGGGAAACGGGTCGTCGGCTGGCACGGCCGTACCATTGCTTAGCAAGGCAATCCATTTCGCTCAACGGCCGGTGCGGGGCTGTCTTGGCGTGGTTACAACCCCCGGGGCGTTATCCACAGAGACACCACGGTCTGCCACCAGAGGCTGTAGTGATGCGTTCCTTACCCACTACAGGGGTGTGGATAAACCTGTGGAAACTGTGGATAGCCTCAGGCGGCTCAATCGGTTGCCGAGCCCGCTCGAAACGGTCTCGGTCACGGGTCCCGCACGGCCCGCTGCCCGTGTCCCTCGGCCCGCGTCGGGACGGCGTTAGTCTGGTCCGGTGATCCAGGTGTGCTCCCAGTGCGGCACGCGCTGGAACGTGCGCGATCGACAGCGCGAATGGTGTCCCCGCTGCCGCGGAGCACTGATGGCGCCAGCGCCGGGTGCCCCGCCGGCCGACCCGCGGTGGAGTGCGCCCGGTGCACCGACGCAGGCTCGCCCCTCGGCGACGCCGAGGTGGCAGCGCACACCGCCGCGGCTGCCGCCCGGCTACCGCTGGATAGCGGTGCGGCCCGGTGCCGCGCCGCCCAGTCGGCGCGGCCGCCGTCCGCTCGGGCCCACGCCGCGCTACGCGGTCATACCGCGCTGGGGTTTGGCCGACCGCGTCGAGCAGACGCCGGCAGCTGCACCAGCACCTGCCCAGGCGGGGCCGCCGGCGCAGATCGTCCGCACCACGTCCTTCGTCAGCGTGCTGGTGCTCAGCATCGCCGCCCTGGTCTACGTGGTGCGCTATGTGCTGCTGGTGATCAACCGGAACACCTTGTTGAACTCGTGGGTGGCCATCGGAGCCGACTGGCTCGGCGTGCTCGCCAGCGTGGGCGCGGGTGCGGCGGTGATTGCCTCCGGCGTGGTGCTGATCCGATGGATGATCGCCCGCCGCGCCGCCGTGTTCGCCCATCATGGATTGCCTGAGCAGCGCTCGACGCGGGCGCTGTGGGCGGGCTGCGCCGTGCCGCTGGCCAACCTGCTGTGGGCACCGGTGTACGTGATCGAGCTGGCACTACTCGAAGAGCACTACGCCCGCCTGCGCCGCACCATCCTTCAGTGGTGGGGCGCGTGGTTGTGCAGCTACGCCGTGTCCATCGCGGCCATCGCGACCAGCTTCGCCACCGACGCCCAGGGCATCGCCAACAACACCGTTCTGATGGTCTTCGCGTACCTGTTCGCGGCCGCCACGCTGGCCGCCGCCACCCGCGTCTTCGAGGGATTCCAGCGCAAACCCGTCGCACGTCCCGCGCATCGCTGGGTCGCGGTTCCCGATGACCGGCCCGCCGCGCCGGCGTCGGCCGACCCAGTTGAGTTGAAGGGGCAGGAACCGGCAGCATAGGGGTATGACGTGGGCCGACGAGGTGCTCGCCGGGCACCCCTATGTCGTCGCACACCGCGGCGCCTCGGCCGCGCGGCCCGAACACACACTGGCCGCCTACGACCTCGCGCTCAAACAAGGCGCCGACGGCGTCGAATGCGATGTTCGACTGACCCGCGACGGCCATCTGGTGTGCGTGCACGACCGTCGGCTGGACCGGACCTCGACCGGGGCGGGTTTGGTCAGCACCATGACGCTTGCCGAGCTGCGCGAGCTCGAGTACGGGGCGTGGCACAACAGCTGGCGAGACGACGGCACGCACGGTGACACCAGTTTGTTGACGCTGGACGCGCTGGTTTCACTGGTGCTGGATTGGCATCGGCCGGTGAAGCTGTTCATCGAAACCAAACACCCCGTCCGGTACGGCTCGTTGGTGGAAACCAAGCTGCTCGCGTCGCTGCATCGTTTCGGCATCGCCGCGCCCGCGTCGGCGGACCGGTCCCGCGCGGTGGTGATGTCATTCTCGGCGTCCGCGGTCTGGCGGATCCGGCGAGCCGCGCCGCTGCTGCCCACGGTGCTGCTCGGCAAGACCGCGCGCTACCTGACCAGTGGTGCGCCCACCGCCATCGGCGCCACCGCCGTCGGGCCCTCGCTGACAACGCTGAAGGACTATCCCCAGCTCGCCGACCGCGCCATCGCCCAGGGCAGGGCGGTCTACTGCTGGAACGTCGACGACTACGAAGACATCGATTTCTGCCGCGACGTAGGGGTGGCGTGGCTCGCCACGCACCACCCGGGTCGCACCAAGGCATGGTTGCAGGGCAACCGTGCGGGCGAGGGTAGCGGTTAGACCGGCCGCTATTGCTGGTCGCCCGACGCGTCCCGAGGCACTGGCGCGTCGGACGCCAACGACTGGAACAACCTGGCGGCCTCGTCGTGATTCCAAACCACGACCGAACCGGCGTCGCCGCTGGTGAACTGGCCGATCGGGACGGTCATGGTGGTGGCCGCCCCGTGCAGTGCCCAGCCGAGCCGGGCCAGATCCCAGACGTGGTCGAACCGGTCGACGGTCAGTGCGTCGGCGGCTGCGCGCGGCACCGAATACCAGCGCCACGGATTGAGCCATACAGCGGGACTGGTAGCCCGATGCAGCAGCGCCGTAACGAACTGCCGTTGATTGACCATCCGGTCCAGGTCGGCCCGTGGGGTGTCGCGTGACCTGACGTACCCGAGCGCGCTGCGGCCGGTCATCGTCTGGCAGCCGGCCGGCAGGTCGATACCGGCCAACGGGTCGTTGAACGCCGCCTTCGGGCAGACGGTCACCCCGCCGAGCGCGTCCACCAGCGCGGCGAACCCGCCGAACCCGATCTCGGCGTAATGACCGAGGCGCAAGCCGGTGGCCTGCTCCACCGTCCGAACCAGCAATTCGGCACCACCCATCGCGAACGCGGCGTTGATCTTGTCCTTGCCATGACCCGCGATGGGCACGTAGGAGTCGCGCGGTATCGACACCATGGTCGTCGGCGCTCCGGATCCGATGCCTGGCACGTGAACCAGCAGGATCGTGTCGGTACGACCGTTACCGATGTCGCCGCCGGTAGCCAGATCCTGTTGTTGCTCGGCGCTGAGCCCCTGGCGGCTGTCCGACCCGACGATCAGCCAGTTGGTGCCCCGGCCGGCTGCGGGGCGGTTTGGGTAGTCGGCGAGCACCTGCTCGCGGTGCAGTTTGTAGTCGAACCAGACGGCTCCGGCGATGATGCCCGCGCCGATCAGCAGTACGCCCACCAGCAGGACCGACACCACCGTGCGGACCCAACGGAGCTTGCCTCGCTCCCGGGAGGTGCTCGGCGCCTGCGGTCGGAGTGGCCGTCCCCGCGCCGCCGGCGCAGCGGCGGCAGGTGGGGGTGGTGTCGCTTGTCGGTGCAGCGGCTGGGTCTCCGCGGTCGGTGACGGCCCAGCGGCGGCCTGACGGCGGATAACCTGCCCCGGTTCGAGGCCCGGTTGCCCGGCACGCGGACGCGCCGGCGGGCTCGACCCCGGAGGTCGTCGGCGCTGCGGTGATCGGTCGCCGTTCACCTGGTTAACGTACGTGCCCCGGGCGCCGCCGCGCTGGTACGCCGCGACTTTGGCTAGCCGCGCGCGCGAAGCCCGTTGATGAACGGGCATCCCATCAGCACCCGGATGGCCTGGCTCAGGCCGGTCATGTCGTCGACCGCTTTGTGGAACGGCAGCCGGACGTCGTGATCGCGGTCGTCGCCCTCGACGCGGAACCGGACGCCGTAGCGGTCCAGGCCCAGGGGTCGCACGTGCCCGCGCCGCAGGGGCGCCGGGAGCCTGGACACCAGTCGCGCCAGGACATCACTGTGGGCGGTGTCCAAATGCCACAGCAGGTTCGACTCGAGCGCGCAGAACGGGTCGGGCCGGGCTTCCAGCAGGTCGGCCACGCTCACCGGCTCCGCGCCGGAGGCATCGGTGACGACCACCGAAGCGATCTCGAGCCGCAACAGCGTGTAGCGCGGCTCCCCGCTTTCGGTTGGGGCGCATCGCGGGGTGTCGACGCCCAGCAGGGCCGGATTAGGGCACTCGGCGGCGATCAGGTCGAGCGTGTCAAGGACCTCGGTCGGGTGCACCTCGTGGAGGTGCCCGCGCACCCAGACCAGCGAACGAACCGGTTCGCGCAGCGGAAGCGGCGCGTAGTCGGTGAGCTCCAGCAGCGCCGGGGATCCCGAGATGGGTCGCGTGAGCTCGCGTTCCCGTTCGACGGGAACTGCCAGCGCAACCGATCCGTCATCCATCAGGTGATGCACGGGGGTGGCGACCGGGTCGTCATGCTCGATGGCCAGCAGCGCGCCGCTGGCGCGCACACAGGCGCTGCGGATCCGTTCGGCGGTGGTCGGGGCGGGGCAGCTCAGCGGTAACACCATTCTCATCCTTCGATTAGGTAAGCCTAAGTTAACTTACCCGGCGCTGACGCCGCAAGAGTTTTCTGGCCTGCACGCCGCTAGGGTTGGGACGTGGCCCGCATCGCATACCTCGGTCCGGAGGGGACGTTCACCGAGGCGGCGCTGCGACAGATCACCGCCGCCGGCCTGGTCCCAGGCCACGACTCGGGCGAAGTCCAACCGTCGCCGGTCGAAAGCAACTCCGCGGCGCTGGATGCCGTGCGCGATGGCGCCGCCGACTACGCCTGCGTCCCGATCGAGAACTCGATCGACGGTTCCGTGACGCCCACGTTGGACAGCCTGGCCATCGGCTCACCCCTGCAGGTGTTTGCCGAAACCACGCTGACCGTCGCGTTCAGCATCGTCGTCAAACCCGGCCGCGGCGCTGCGGACGTGCGGACGCTGGCGGCCTTCAGTGTGGCGGCGGCCCAGGTGCGCCACTGGGTGGCCGCCAATCTGCCCGACGCCAAGCTGCGGCCCGCGTACTCCAACGCCGACGCCGCCCAGCAGGTGGCCGAGGGACACGTCGACGCCGCCGTGACCTCGCCGCTGGCCGCCGCCCGCTGGGGGCTGGCCACCCTGGCCGAGGGAGTCGTCGACGAACCCAACGCCCGCACCCGCTTCCTTCTGGTCGGGCGCCCGGGGCCACCGCCGGCCCGCACCGGAGCCGATCGCACCTCGGTGGTGCTGCACATCGACAACGCGCCCGGCGCGTTGCTGGCTGCGCTCGCCGAATTCGGCGTCCGTGGCATAGACCTGACCCGCATCGAATCCCGGCCCACCAGAACCGGACTCGGCACCTACCGATTTTTCGCCGATTGTGTGGGCCATATCGACGACGACGCGGTCGCCGAGGCACTCAAAGCGCTGCGCCGTCGTTGTGCTGATGTGCGATACCTAGGGTCCTGGCCCACCGGCTCACCCGCCGGCGCGTTGCCGCCGTCGGCCGACGATGCCGCGCGCTGGCTGACGCAGCTGCGCGACGGAAAGCCCGACGGGCAGGGGTCGCAACGGTGAGCGGGCGGTTGATCCTGGTGCGACACGGCCAGTCTTTCGGAAACGTCGAGCGCCGACTCGACACACGCCCGCCGGGGGCGGAGCTGACCCCGTTGGGCCGCGACCAGGCGCGCGCGTTTGCCCGCCGTTCGGGGCGCCCGGCGATGCTCGCACACTCGGCGGCCACCCGGGCGTTGCAGACCGCCGCGGTGATCGGGGGCCAGCTCGAATTGCCTGCCACCGAGGTGGCCGGCGTCCACGAGGTCCAGGTCGGGCGGCTGGAAAACCGCAACGACGACGACGCGGTCGCCGAGTTCAACGCAATCTACGAGCGTTGGCACCACGGCGAGCTCGACGTCGAACTACCCGGTGGCGAAACCGGCAACGACGTGCTGGACCGTTACGTGCCGGTGCTCACCGATCTGCGCCTGCGCTACCTCGACAACCACGACTTCCACGGCGACATCGTCCTCGTCAGCCATGGCGCGGCGATCCGCCTGGCCGCGGCGGTGCTGGCCGGCGTGGAGGCCGACTTCGCACTCGACAATCACCTGGACAACACGGAATCGGTGGCATTGACCCCGATCACCGACGGGCGGTGGAGTTGCGTGCGCTGGGGAAGCTTGACGCCGCCGTTCTACCCGGAGGAAGAAGCGACCCCGGTCGCGGACGCGGTGCGGTCAAGCACCGACCCGATGGGCTGACCTCTCGGTCAGACGGCCAGCGCGACTACTTCGGCGCATGCGCAGCCGACGGCGTCGCAGTCGATGACGAAGGCGTGCGGCAACAACTCAGGACTGAAGCAGTCCGGCTCCGTGCATTCCGACCGGTGCAGCGCATGGTGAATGATGGTGCCGTGACAGTGATCTAAGCCTGCCCGGCAGTCGCGGCAGTCAATGCTCATAGGTGAGTTCATAGCACCCGGCGCGGACAAATCCGGGATGCCGCGCCCGGAAATCCGCGGGCGTGCGAGGTACTCAGGCCCAGCCCAGCTCGTGCAACCGGTCGTCGTCGATGCCGAAGTGGTGCGCGATCTCGTGGATCACCGTGATTGCCACCTCCTCGACGACCTCACCCTCGGATTCGCACACGTTCAGCAGCGCCTCGCGGTAGATGGTGATGGCATCCGGCAACGAGCCGAAGTAGTCGGAGTCTCGCTCCGTCAGCGCCACCCCCTCGTACAGCCCGAGCAGTTCGGCGTCTTCGGGATGGCGGTCTTCGACCAGGACAACGACGTTGTCCATGGCGGCCGCCAGCTCGGGCGGGATCAGGTCGAGGGCGTCGGAGACCAATTCGTCGAAGCGCTGCGGATTCATCCGCACGGACACCCGACTAGCCTCCCGGCGGCGGCCCGGCGGGTGGCGCCTCCGGTGCGGGGTTCGCCGGCGGCGCGGGTTGGGGTGCCGGCGCGGGCGCCTCGGGTGCCGGATTGGCCGGTGGGGCACCGTTATCCGCCGGCGGCGGGGCCTGCTGGGCGGGCGCCTGCTGGGCCGGGACCTGCTGCTGCGGGGCCTGCTGCGGTTGCTGAGCCGGCTGCTGTCCGGGCAGGTGCTGGTTGTTCGGCGGGATCTCCGGGGCCGAGCCGGGACCGGGGCCGGACTGGGTGGACGGCGGCTGCGCCGGGACCTGAAGGGGAACCGGCGGCATGGTGAGCCGCTCTTCGGGAATGTCGGGCGGCGGCACCGGCGGTTGGCCGTTGATCAGCAGCTGACCCTTGGCGCTGTTCAGCAGGGTGGCCCAGCCGCCGTTGCCCAGCGTCGCGCCGATGCTGCAGGCCACTGCGCGGCTGCCCGCCGTCCAACTGGCCAGCGGCACCGTCGGATAGATCAGCGTCAGGGTGGTGGTGCGCAGCTTGACCGGCGCCAGATATGCGTCCGTCATCTTGGTGCACGAGTCTTTGATGAAGCCGTCCTGGTCGGGCTCGGCGGGCAGGCCCTTGGGGAACTTCTCGGCCAGGTTGACCGTGCCGGTGACTTCCATCGCGTGCGGCGCCGCGCAATCAACCGGCGCGTCGGTCGGCTGGTTGGTCGCCGAATCGATACCCAGGCACGTGCCGGCCGGCCACACCTTGGACTGGTCGACATCGGCGACCTTGCCCTTGAAGGCCTGCTGCTGATTGCTCATGCCGGGCAGCTGCAGGCCGCACAGCATGCGGCGATCGCCGGACTGGCGCCAGGCTCGGTCGCCGGGCCACAGCAGGCTGACGGTGAACTTGCTGTTCGGATCGAACTTGGGGCCAAGGTAATTGCGGACGGCGGCCTCGCACTGCTCCTGGGTGATCTGCTGGATGCGCGCAGGCGTCGGCGGCGCAGCGTTCGGCCCGTACTCGGCGCCCGGGAACGTCCGCATGTCAATGGATTCGGCGACCTCGAACTTGTGGTCGTCGCCGCAGTTGACGATCTTCGCCGATTCCGGAGTGGTGTCCGGCCACATCAGGCATTCCCCGGTGGCGGCCCGGTTGAAGGCGGCGTCGCCCTTGGTGCCGGTGCTGCGCACCGGGCTGCTGTCGAGGAACCGTCCCGATCCGGGGCCCCCGACCGGGATCGCGGTGACCAGCCCTGCGATCAACAGCCCGCCGAGCGCGGTCAGCAGTAGCGCGCGCCGGGTCGCCCGGGCCTGCAGGCTGCGCGGCCACAGGAAAGCCGAGGGCTCCTGACCGGACGACTCATCGATCGAGGCGACGGACGACTCCGCCCCCCGGCCTTCTGAAAGTTCTTTCTCGGGCGCTTGCGACATCCGCTCCATTCTGACAGCAGCATCTGAGATGCGTGACGAAAGTTACTGATGTGAGTCCTGCGGCCATCGCGGGTGGATGCTCTGGCAGTAAGCCCGAAGGGATGAAAGTAGTCTCAGGGCCGTGATCGACCTGAAGCTGCTCCGGGAGGACCCCGACGCCGTGCGCCGCTCCCAACTCAATCGTGGCGAGGACCCGTCGCTGGTAGACGCCCTGTTGTCGGCCGACGCCGCCCGCCGGGCGGCGATCTCTACCGCGGACTCTTTGCGGGCCGAGCAGAAGTCCGCGAGCAAGAGCGTGGGCGCGGCGTCTCCTGAGGAGCGCCCGGCCAAGCTGGCGCGCGCGAAGGAGTTGGCCGAGCAGGTGAAGGGCGCCGAAAGCGCCCAGGCCGACGCGGAGACGGCGTTAATCGCGGCGCACATGGCCATCTCCAACGTCGTTATCGACGGGGTGCCCGCCGGTGGGGAGAACGACTTCGCCGTCCTCGACGTGGTGGGCGAGCCCGCCGCGATCGACAACCCGAAGGACCACCTGGAGCTCGGTGAATCGCTCGGGCTCATCGACATGCAGCGAGGGGCCAAGGTGTCCGGGTCGCGGTTCTACTTTTTGACCGGCAACGGCGCACTGCTCCAGCTGGGGCTGCTGCAGCTCGCGTTGCGGCTGGCCGTCGAGAACGGCTTCATTCCGATGATTCCGCCGGTGCTGGTGCGTCCGGAGGTGATGGCCGGCACCGGATTCCTTGGCGCGCATGCCGACGAGGTCTACCGGGTCGAGGCCGACGACCTTTATCTGGTGGGCACCTCGGAGGTGCCGCTGGCCGGCTATCACTGGAACGAGATCCTCGACCTGTCCGGCGGCCCGCTGCGCTATGCGGGATGGTCGTCGTGCTTCCGTCGCGAGGCCGGCAGCTACGGCAAGGACACCCGGGGCATCATCCGGGTGCATCAGTTCGACAAGGTCGAGGGCTTCGTCTACTGCACACCCACCGACGCCGAGGCCGAACACCAACGGCTGCTGGGCTGGCAGCGCGAGATGCTGGCCCGAATCGAGGTGCCGTATCGGGTGATCGACGTCGCCGCGGGCGATCTCGGCTCGTCGGCCGCCCGGAAATTCGATTGCGAGGCTTGGGTTCCCACACAGGGCGCCTACCGCGAGCTGACGTCGACGTCCAACTGCACCACCTTCCAGGCCCGCCGCCTGGCCACCCGGTATCGCGACGAGGCGGGCAAACCGCAGACCGCAGCCACCCTCAACGGCACGCTGGGCACCACGCGCTGGCTGGTGGCGATCCTGGAGAACCACCAGCAGCCCGACGGCAGCGTGCGGGTGCCCGAGGCGCTGGTGCCGTTCGTCGGCGCCGAGGTGTTGGAGCCCGTCGCTCGATGACCACGATCGGAACGCCACTGTCACCGGATGCGACCAAGGTCATGCTGCTCGGCTCCGGCGAGCTCGGCCGCGAGGTGGTGATCGCGCTGCAACGCCTCGGTGTGGAGACCATCGCGGTCGACTCCTACGACAACGCGCCGGGCCAGCAGGTCGCCCACCATGCGCGGACCATCACGATGTCGGATCCGAACCAGCTCAAGGCCCTGATCGAGGCCGAAAGACCTGATGTGGTCGTTCCGGAGATCGAGGCCATCGCCACCGGGGCACTCGAGGAACTGGAAGCGACCGGCGCCGTACGGGTGATCCCCACCGCCCTCGCGGCGCGCCTGACTATGGACCGTGCGGGAATCCGACGCCTGGCAGCCGAGACCCTCGGCCTGCCCACCAGCCCGTACCGGTTCTGCGATTCGCTGCCCGAATTGCAGGCGGCCGCCGAGGTGATCGGTTACCCCTGTGTCGTCAAGCCGGTGATGAGCAGCTCGGGCAAGGGCCAGAGCAAGCTCGACGGACCCGACCACGTCGCGGCGGCCTGGGACCATGCGATGGCCGGAGGCCGAGTCAGCCACGGCCGCGTCATCGTCGAGGGATTTATCGACTTCGATTACGAGATAACACTATTGACGGTCCGGGCGCCCGGCGATGACGGTGAGGTGTGCACCCAATTCTGCGCACCGATCGGCCACAAGCAGGTCAGCGGCGACTACGTCGAGAGCTGGCAACCGCACCCGATGTCAACCGCGGCGCTGGAGAACGCGCAGCTAATCGCCCGTGCCGTCACTGAAAGACTGGGCGGACAAGGGATTTTCGGAGTCGAGCTGTTCGTCAAGGGTGACCACGTGTGGTTCAACGAGGTCAGCCCGCGGCCGCACGACACGGGTATGGTCACGATGATTACCCAGTGGCAGAACGAATTTGAGCTGCACGCCCGCGCCATTCTCGGTCTTGCGGTCGACACCACATGCAGGACGCCGGGTGCCAGCGCGGTGATCTACGGCGGTGTGGACGCCAAGGGCGTGGTGTTCGACGGCGTGGACGAGGCGCTCCGTGTCCCGCACACGGACCTGCGCCTGTTCGGAAAGCCGGAAAGCTTCGTCAAACGGCGCATGGGTGTCGCACTGGCCTACGGCGAGGACGTGGGCACCGCGCGGCGCAACGCGGTCGAGGCGGCAAGTCGGGTCAGGCCGCGACCGGTGTGACCCCAGTGCGGTCGTGCCGGCGCTGGCGTTCCATCGTCGCGAAGTAGAAAGCGAACGGAAACGCGAAGCTGGTGAAGAAGCTGGACAGGAAGAACAGCCATGGGCGCCGGATGCCGCGCCGGAGGCCGTCGACGATGGTAAACACCGGCATCAGAATGACATTCGCGATCATGTAATCCTGATTTCCCGAGCCGCAGGCCGGTGTGGCGAACTGCCCCTTGATGAATTCTGGGTAGCTGGCCGGCCCGGAGATCAGGTTGCCCTGCCCGTGCGCCGCCATCACGAAGTGGATGTTGAACCAATATCCCAACGCGATCGACGCTATGCCGGCGACGTAATACACGCATTCCAACGGCGAAAGCCACGGCCCGCCTTCAGGTCTGGCGTAGATCTTCGGGTTGGACGCGATGATCCCGGCGATGCAGGCAAGTCCTAGCAGAAAGTGAACGATGATGGAGGCCATGGGCGAAGTGTCGCTCGCAATTGAAAGTTTTGTCAATATTGTCAAAAGAAGCGGAATGGCAACTGATTGTCTTGGTACCTTCGTTCCATGGTCAGGCCCGCGCAGACGGCGCGCAGCGAGCGCACTCGTGAAGCGTTGCGGCAGGCCGCACTGGTGCGATTCCTGGCCCAGGGCGTGGAGGACACGTCCGCCGAGCAGATCGCCGCGGACGCCGGAGTGTCACTGCGGACGTTCTATCGCCACTTCAGCTCCAAGCACGATCTGCTGTTCGCCGACTACACCGGCCTGCATTGGTTTCGCTCCGCCCTGGATGACCGGCCGAACGAAGAACCGATCATCGATTCGGTGCAGGCGGCCATCTTCTCGTTCCCGTATGACGTGGACGCCGTGACCAAAATCGCCAGTTTGCGCCAAGACGAGCTGGATCCCGGCCGTATCGTCCGCCACATCCGGGAGGTCCAGGCCGACTTCGCCGACGCCATCGGAGCGCAGTTGCAACGGCGCAGCCGCAGGGCCAACGGCAGCGCGGATCCGACGGCGGACCAACGGATGCGTGCCGCGGTGACCTCCAGATGCATTGCGGCCGCGGTGTTCGGCGCGATGGAGGTCTGGATGGTGAGTGACGAGCGGTCCCTGGGCGAACTCGCGCGGCTGTGCCATGCGGCGCTGGAGTCGTTGCGAGCCGGTATCACCGACTCCTGGGTCACGGCCGCGGCGCGTCAAGTTTCGTCATAATTGACAAAACTTTGCCGTCATGCGAGCCTCCATTCCGGAGGGCAGGACATGACTGATTACGACGCGATAGTTATCGGTGCCGGCCATAACGGGCTGACCGCGGCCGTGCTGCTGCAGAAGGCCGGACTGCGGACCGTGTGCCTGGATCCCAAGCTGTACGCGGGCGGCATGGCCTCAACCGTGGAGCTTTTCGACGGCTACCAGTTCGAGATCGCCGGCTCGGTGCAATTCCCGACGTCCCAGGTGGTGGTCGACGAGCTGGGCCTGGACACCATACCCACGATCGACCTGGAAGTGATGTCGGTGGCGGTGCGTGGTGTCGGTGACGATCCGCTGGTGCAGTACAGCGACCCCCTCAAGCTGTTCACCCATCTCAACGAGGTGCACGGGGCGGACGCCGTCAACGGCATGGCGGGGCTGATGGCCTGGAGTCAAGGGCCCACCCGCGCTCTGGGCCGATTCGAAGCCGGCACGCCGCCCAAGAGCATCGACGAGATGTATGCGTGTGCCACAAACGAATTCGAGCGCTCGGCGATCGACGACATGCTGTTCGGATCGGTCACCGACGTGCTGGACCGTTACCTGCCGGACCACGAGAAGCATGGAGCACTGCGCGGCTCGATGACCGTGCTGGCCGTGAACACGCTGTACCGGGGTCCCTCCACACCGGGAAGCGCGGCCGCACTCGCCTTCGGCCTCGGCGTTCCCGACGGCGACACCATGCAGATGAAGAAGCTGCGGGGCGGCATCGGCGCCCTCACCTCGCACCTCTGCGACGTGCTGGCCGGCCACGGCGGTGAACTTCGGTTGCGTACCAAGGTGACCGAGATTCTGGTCGCCGACGGGCGGGTGACCGGGGTGCGCACCGAGGCGGGCGAAGCGTTGAATGCCCCGATCGTGGTCTCCGGCGTCGCGCCGGACGTCACGCTCAACGAGATGATCGAGCCCGCCGCGCTGCCCGCCGACATCCGGGAACGCTATGCGTGCATTGACCACCGCGGCAGTTACCTGCAGATGCACTTCGCGCTCGAGGAGGCTCCCGTCTTCGCCGCACCCTACGAGGCCCTCAACGAGCCCGCCATGCAGGCCTCGATCGGCCTGTTCTGCACTCCTGAGGAAGTCCAGCGGCAATGGGAGGATGCGCGGCGCGGAATCGTCCCGGCCGACCCGACGGTGGTATTGCAGATTCCATCGCAAAACGACCCGGACCTCGCGCCCGAGGGTAAGCATGCCGCGTCGGCGTTCGCGCTGTTCTTCCCGATCGAGGGCGACGTGGACTACGGGCAGGCCAAGGTCGAAATGGGCCAGCGAGTGATCGACAAGATCACCCGGCTCGCCCCGAATTTCGAACGCAGCATCATCCGGCACACCACCTTCACGCCCAAGCACATGGGCGTGATGTTCGGCGCCCCCGGCGGCGACTACTGCCACGGCTTGTTGAATGCCAACCAAATCGGGCCCAACCGGCCTGGCCCGCGGGGTTTCCTCGGCCAGCCGATCCCGATCGAAGGGCTCTATCTGGGCAGCGCGGGCTGCCACGGCGGGCCGGGCATCACCTTCATCCCCGGCTACAACGCGGCGCGCCAAGCGCTCGCCGACCGGAGCCGCGCGGAGACGTCCTAACCGCGCTGGCCCAGCAGCTCGTCCAACAGGGCGGTGAACTCGTCGGGACGCGCCGGGGTGAACGCTGGGGAGGGCCGCGTGCCCGGCACGTCCAGCGTGATCAGCTTCGACTTGAACGGCCGGCTGATGTCCAGCGGCAGCCAGCGGCGAAAGTCCGAGCTGCCCCATATCCGGAACCGCTGGGTGAAGAGCCCCAGGTCTTCAGCTTTGTATCCCCGGATCGCCTCGAGTGCGATCACCTTCGACGTCCCCGAAGGAAAGTGGTAGCGGCGCAACGTGATCGCCGTACGGTCCAGCTGGACCAGGCCGTCGTCGTAGGAGTCGTTCACGCCAGCGAGCTCCGCAGTTGATGACCCTTCGCGGTCAGGCAGCGCCCGTCGTCCAGCCGCCACTGCCACCCGTGCAGGTTGCAGGTCAACGTGTTTCCCTCGACCACGCCGAATTTCGACAGGTCGGCCTTGAGGTGTGGGCAGCGGCGCTGAATCTCCCAGCCGTCCAGCGTGACCGAGGCCGAGTCATCGTGAGTCTCGGCGAACCAGCCGTCGGCGTAAGCGATCCGCTCGTCGGTCAGGCACTTGAAGAACGTGTAGAGGTACTCGTTGTAGCCGCCGACTCGCCAGGCCCTGAAACGGGTCGACAAGAAGATGGTGTTGACCCAGTCCGGCTCGCCGTCGCGCAGCACGGTGCGGACCAACTCCGGTGCTATCGCGAATCCGTAACGGACTTTCTCGTCCGGGATACGTTCCCGCACCGCCCGTTTCGGGAAGTCAAGGATTACGGTCTCCGGCCCGAGCGCCAGTTCGACGGGGTAGCCGATCCCGTCGCAGATCTCGTCGCTCTGCGACATGATCGGCTCGAACAGGGCGCGCAGCGGTTCCAGCAGCGGTTCCCCGCTCGCCGGCGCCCAGCTCGCCCGCTGCGCGGCGAGGACGGGTGCCATCCGCTCGGCATACTCGGCGATGTAGTCGGCCTTGCCCGTGGTGAAGATGGCCTCCACCTCGTCGGTGGGCAACGGATGGGTCAGCGAATTCAGGGCGGAGCCGGTGAAGTCGCCGGTTGACCCGGGGATCATCAGCAGCCCGCCGTCGTTGCCGTGCCTGCGCATCTGATCCAGGAAGACCATCTGGTCGGGAAAGATGTTGGCCGGATCGCCATGGTCGTCGTTGAGGTCGCGTAGCTCCGGATCCAGGAAGCAGGGCGGGCCCGCGGACGGGACCACCCAAGTCGCCCCGACCTGGGCGAGGTACTGGCGGGCGCGGTCCATCTGCCGCTGCCGCTTCTGGACGCCGAACGACTCCTTGGCGCGCGCCGGCATGTCGTAGACCATCGGGTACCAGATGGCCCCGGAGTACTGCAGCAGGTGCACATCGATGTTCCCGAACTCGGACGTCAGCACGTCCAGATCCACCGGCCGCGCGTCATTCATGTTGAAAACCGTTGTCACGCCGTCGGAGACCAACAGCGCCGAGTCACCGATCGGGCCGTCGGCCGGTGCCCGCAGGGCGATGATCATGACGTCAAGGTCGCCGCCTGCGCCGCTGAGCCGCTGCTTGACCGAGTTGCTGGTCTCGAAGAACCGATGAAAACCCAGCTTCTGCAACTCATTTCGCAGATCGGGCACCGGGAAGTCCGGCAGCAACACCACCGCGTCCTTGTTGACATGCTCGGCCAGATGCTTCGCGTCGAAGTGGTCCTTGTGCAGGTGCGACACATACAGATAGTCGCAGTCACCCAGGTCGTCCCAGTCCAGGGTGCTGTTGTCCGGGAACGGGAACCAGGACGCGAAGTACGCGGGGTTGACCCAGGGGTCGCAGAGGATGCTGCCCGCGTGGGTCTGGATCAGAAATCCGGCGTGGCCGACGCTGGTGACCTGCACTGATACCTTCCTGGGGCCGGTAGAAGGCCGTTACGGCCTCGGCCGGGGATGACGGCTTTCCAGCCCCCGAGCTTAGCGCGGGCCGGCGCCCTCGGCCTGTCACCCGCCGTCCGGTGACGGCGCACGGCCGGGAGCATTAGGCTGAACTGCTGTGGAACCGGTTTACGGGACTGTCATTCAACTCGCCCGCCTGGTGTGGCGCATCCAGGGTCTGAAAATCACGATCGCGGGTGAGGAGAACGTGCCGAAAAGCGGCGGTGCGGTGATCGCGATCAACCACACCGGCTACCTGGACTTCACCTTCGCGGGATTGCCGGCCTACAAGCAGGGCCTGGGCCGCAAGGTGCGGTTCATGGCCAAGCAGGAGGTTTTCGACCACAAGATCACCGGGCCGATCATGCGCAGCCTGCGGCACATCTCGGTGAATCGGCAAGACGGCGCGGCCTCCTTCGAGTCCGCCGTCCGGAACCTCAAGGACGGCGAGCTGGTCGGCGTCTATCCCGAAGCCACGATCAGCCGCAGCTTCGAGATCAAGGAATTCAAATCGGGGGCCGCCCGCATGGCCGTCGAGGCCGGGGTGCCGATCGTTCCGCACATCGTCTGGGGCGCCCAGCGGATCTGGACCAAGGATCACCCGAAGAAGCTGTGGCGCCCGAAGGTTCCGATCACGGTGTTGGTCGGCGAACCGATCGAGCCGACGCTGGGCATCGAGGAACTCAAGGGGCTGCTGCATTCGCGCATGCAGCATCTGCTGGAGCGCGCGCAGGAACTGTACGGGCCGCACCCGGCCGGCGAGTTCTGGGTGCCGCACCGCTTGGGCGGAGGCGCTCCCTCCCTGGCGGAAGCGGCCCAGCTGGAGGCCGAGGAGGCGGCCGCCCGGGCGGCCCGGCGGGCCCGGTCCGCAGGGGCGCCGGAGCAGTAATCGATGGTGGAGCCGACCTTCCGCGCTTTGGAGCTGCTGGCTCATCTTCTGGTGAAGGCCACCGGCACCAGGATCACCTACGGCGGTGAGGAGCAGATTCCCGAGCGGGGCGGCGCCGTGGTGGCGATCAACCACACCGGCTATGTCGACTTTCTGCCCGCAGCGCTCGCCGTGCACCGCCGGGGACGCCGGCTGAGGTTCATGATCAAAGCCGAGATGCAGCGGGTCAAGCCGGTCAATTTCCTGATCAAGCACACCCGCACCATCCCGGTGGACCGTGGCGCAGGAGCCGGTGCCTACGCGGTCGCGGTGCAGCGGCTACGCGAAGGTGAGCTGGTGGGGGTGTATCCGGAGGCCACGATCAGCCGCAGCTTCGAGCTCAAGGAGTTCAAGTCCGGTGCCGCGCGGATGGCGATCGACGCGGACGTCCCGATCGTGCCGGTGATCGTCTGGGGAGCGCAGCGAATTTGGACGAAGGATCACCCACGGAATGTGGGCCGCGCGAAGGTACCCATTACTGTGCAGGTAGGCGCGCCGGTTCGGGCGCGCGAAAACATCGTGCAGACCGACGCTGCCCTGCGCGACTCGATGACCACCTTGCTGCACCGGGCGCAAGAGCACTATCCGGGCGAGCCCGGAGCGTATTGGATGCCGCGCCGGCTGGGCGGCGGAGCGCCGACGCCGGCCGAGGCCGCTCGCATTGAAGCCACCGAGGCCGCGGCTCGATCGGCTAAAAGCGCCGAGCACCCGCCGCAGTAGGCGAAGGAGGAACACATGCCCGAGGGTTTCTACCGGTTGGCGGAGCGGGTCGTCCCGCCGATGGTCGCGATACAGGGCACCAAGTTCACCTATCACGGCCTGGAAAACATTCCCGCGCGCGGTGGCGCCTTGCTGGCCCAAAACCACACCAGCTATCTGGACTGGCTGCCGACTCTGATGGCCGTCCGTGAGCGCCGGCGGCGCGCGTACTTCATGATCAAGGCGGAAATGGCCGACGTGAAGGCGGTCAACTACGTCATCAATCACGCCCGGCTGATCCCGGTGGATCGAAGGTCTGGACACGACGCTCTCGATGTGGCCGTGCGACGCATGCGCGAGGGCGAGCTGATCGGGATGCATCCCGAGGCCACCATCAGCCGCAGTTTCGAACTGCGGGAGTTCAAGACCGGGGCGGCGCGCATGGCGCTGGACGCCCAGGTGCCGATCGTTCCTATCGTGGTGTGGGGCGCTCATCGGGTTTGGCCGAAGGATCATCCCAAGAAAGTGTTTCGCAACAAGGTTCCGATCACGGTGGCGGCCGGGCAGCCATTGGCGCCGCGGGGCACGCCTGAGGAACTCAACGTGCTGTTGCGTTCCGCGATGAATGACCTGCTGTACCGGGTGCAGGAGGAATATCCGCACCCGAAAGACGAATTCTGGGTGCCGCGGCGACTGGGCGGTAGCGCGCCCACCCAGGAGGATTCCCGGGCCATCCGGTTGTCGGAGTTGCAGGAGCGGATGCAGAGGTACGGAACCGACGGTGTGACGCGATCGGGGCAGACCCAGAGCGGGCTGCATTGAGCGGTCCGGTCAACTGCCAACGCGGGCGGTTTCGATGACCCTGCCGGCGCTCATCGCTTGCGACGTCGACGGCACCCTGTTCGACGACGACGAGAAAATCTCCCCGCGCACCCGCGCCGCCATCCGCGCCGCCGTAGCCGGCGGCGCGCAGTTCGTGGTGGCGACCGGCCGTCCGCCGCGGTGGATACGTCCCGTCGTCGACGCGCTGGGCTTCGCGCCGATCTCGGTGTGCGCCAACGGTGCCGTCATCTATGACGCCGCGACGGATCGGGTGATCTCCACCCGCACCTTGGCCGTCGACACCCTGGCCGAGTTGGCGGAGCTGGCGACCCGTGTCATCCCTGGCGCGGGGCTGGCCGTCGAGCGCATCGGCGAATGCGCCCATGACACGGCGACGCCCCAATTCGTCAGCTCGCCGGGTTACGAGCATGCCTGGCTAAATCCGGACAACACCGAGGTGTCGATCCAGGATCTGCTCAGCGCTCCGGCGATCAAACTGCTCATTCGGCGCTCCGGAGCCCGCAGCGACGACATGGCGGCCGAATTGGCCAAGCACGTCGGCATCGAGGCCGACATCACCTACTCCACCAACAACGGCCTGATCGAGATAGTCCCGCCGGGGACCAGCAAGGCCACCGGCATCGACGAGATCGCGCGACCGCTGGAGATCGCTCGCGAGGAGGTGGTGGCGTTCGGCGACATGCCCAACGACCTGCCGATGCTGCGGTGGGCGGGACATGGCGTGGCGATGGGCAATGCCCATCCCGACGTGCAGGCCGCCGCCGACGAGATCACCACCGCCAACAACGACGACGGGGTGGCCCGGGTGCTGGAACGCTGGTGGCTCTAGCGGCGCACTCCGTTATGTGGGTGTTGGATGCGACGGCAGCGAGAAGTGCTCGGTCGGCACCGTTGGGCCGCTTGGGGATTCGGTCGTCAGCGGAAGCGTGATCCCGTCCACGACCTCGGTGACATCTCCGGTCAGCCGCTCATAGTTCAGCGTGCCATGCTGAAAGTTCTGCGTAATCTGCAGCGGCTGTTGGATTTCCGCGCTGGTCGGCAATCCGAGGGGGCCACGTTCGTAGCTCTGCGAGCCCCATGCGTCGTAGATGGCGCCGGTGACCGGCTGGGCACCGGTCTCGGGTGACCAGTACATCGCGCCGCGGGCAAAGGTGACGAAGCGGGCATCGCCTTCGGCGCTGTCCTCCGGCGAAGTCGGCGCGCCCAGCACGCTGTTCATCGCGCCGATCGCTTGCCAGTGGTCATAGATCGCACCGCCCTGCAACGCCTTGAGCAACTCTTCCGGTGGATCGTTGACATGTGATGCGATATCACGCATTTCGTCCATCAGCGCGTAGGCGGCGTTGCCTGGGCAATCGGTGTTCCCGACGTCGCGGTGGGTGAAGATGGTCGGCAGCGTCGCGATGGAGCCGGCCGGAAAAGTGGTGTAGTGGCTGCCGGCCGACTCCA
The DNA here is from genome assembly GCF_036273375.1 of Mycobacterium sp. Taxonomy (GTDB): domain Bacteria; phylum Actinomycetota; class Actinomycetes; order Mycobacteriales; family Mycobacteriaceae; genus Mycobacterium. Next base: position 71,654 of record NZ_DASUHS010000248.1, read on the forward strand.
GTTGCACCGTGCCCTTTGGGTCGACGCCGTCCAGGCCCAGCCGCCAGCCGAGCAGCCGGCCTATGTTTCTGAGCTGGATCGGGGTAGGGGGTACGTCGTCGAAGTTGCCGATCATTGCCACACCCCAGGTGTTGCGGTTGAATCCGCCGGTGTGGAAGGCTTCGACCGCCTTGGTGAGACCGCCCGCGCTGCCCTCGAACACCTGGCCGTACTTGTCGACCAGCGCGTTGTAGGCGATGTCGCACCAGCCCAGTGTCTTACTGTGATAGGTGTAAATGGCCTTGACGATCCCGGCCGATTCAAGCGGCGAATAGTCATTGCTGCCCGCGGTGTGGTGGACCACCGCGGCGCGAATCCCGTTGTCGTACTGCGGGGTACCGCATCGCAGCGACTCGTCGGCGCCCCAATCGGCTCGGCTGATGATGGGGGGAGCCTGGCCGGGCATCAAGACTCCGGCCGGTGGTGTCCAATGTGTTTCGGCCGGCGCTTGCGGTGGGGAGATGAGGACGGCCGAGATGTTCTGCCCGAACGCTTGTTCCCTCGATGCCGGTTTGTAGCCCAGATCGGTCTTCTCGCCCGGTGCCACCGGCGGGGGTGCCCCCAGGGTCACCGTCGCGTCGAGCGGACGGGTGACCGCGATCTGGACGGTCGTGGTGGTGCCGACGAACACCGGATCGGTGCCGCGGGGCCCCTCTGTCGCCCCGCCGGGATGGTCCGGCCCCGCCGACTCTTCGGCGCGCGCCGGGGGCGCCGCCGGGTCGGGTGCCGCCGTTTCGTACTCGGTCTGATACCAGGGGCCCCAAGAACCGCCGGGGCGCTTCGCGCGCACGCGGGTCGACGTGCCGGCCAGGTCGCCGGTCAGGGCGACCAGAGAAAACGGGGTGGCCTGGCTGATTTCGCGAACCGTGACGCCCGCGCCGAGCCCGATCAGCGGCTGCTCGGCGAGCTGAGTGCCACGGGACCGCGGCGGGCTGGCGGTGCCGCGATCGCGTGTCGTGTCCGCCACCCACGAGACGAGGACGACAGTCGCCGCCATGGCGGTGAGCAACATCGTTGGCGCACGACTGCGAGGCACCAGCTGATGTTACGTGTGTTTCTAATGTTATCTATGAGACGACACGACCGCACACTGGTGCATCTCCACAAGGTCGACGGCACCGCAGATGATCTGCGGTGCCGTCTTGTGGAGAGTTCGTCGAGGACTAGACCGGGGGCAGTGCCGGTATCGCGCCGGCGGCCGCCGGCAACGCACCGGCCGCACCCGCGGCGGCGGGAAGAGCACCCGCGGCACCTGGCAGGGCACCCGCAACGCCCGGCAGGGCACCCGCGGCACCTGGCAGGGCACCCGCAACGCCCGGCAGGGCACCCGCAACGCCCGGCAAGGCACCCGCGGCACCCGGCAAGGCACCCGCGGCACCCGGCAAGGCACCCGCGGCACCCGGCAGGGCACCCGCGGCACCAGCGCCGCCATGCATGCCCTGCGTGATGGCCGGCATGACCAAGCCCTTGAGTAGGTCGATCGCCTGGCCGGCGCCCAACTGGTTGGCGGCTTGCATCACGTCGTTGACCAGACCGCCACTGGCACCGCCGCCGGTGCCCGAGCCGCCGCCCAAACCGGTACCGCCGCCCAAACCGGTACCGCCGCCGCCAATCGGCGAAGCATTACCGAAGGTGGACGGGTCGCCCAGGATCGGGTAGGTGCCACCGGCGCCCGGGTCCAACCCGGCCCCAGAGTCGATCGGCACCTCGCTGGGCGACATCGCCGGGCCACCCAGGCCAGGAGTGACCCCAGCCGGGCTGGTCAGCCCAGGGTTGGAGAGCGCCGGGTTGAGCCCGGCGCCCGGGGTCGCGACGCCGCCACCAGGGGTGGTCGGCAACGCGCCGGGCGCGGTGAGCCCGGGCGTCATGGGCGCCATACCGGGGCTCGTCAGGCCCGGGCTGGTCATGCCGGGACTGGTCAAACCGGGACTGGTCAAACCGGGGCTGGTCAAACCGGGGCTGGTCACGCCCGGATTAGTCAGGCCCGTCGTCCCCAGACCGGGGGATCCGAGGCCTGGAGTGCCCAGGCTGGGGCTGGCGAGACCCGGTGTGCCGGTAGCACCCCCGCTCAAGGCGGGCACCGGGGGCAGGTTGATCCCGAATTGCGACAAGCCCTGCGACAGCGCGCCCATCAGCTCACCGGGCAGGTCGCTCATCACCGCGGCCTGCTTGAACTCGTGATGCTCGGGCGCCTTGTTGTCGGCGGTTGATTCGTAGACAAGGAAGTATGCGCAAGGACTCGCCACTGCCAGGGCGGCAACCGCGCTCATGGCTGTTGAGAGCTTGCGTCGGCGTCGGTTCGGCACGGAAGTCTCCTCAATCTGACTATGTGTTGTGTCGGCGCGTCCCACCGCTCCTATCTGGCGGGAATCACACAAAGTCGATGGTACGAGTGGTGAGGCTGTTACTAGAGTGGTGATATTGAATCGTGAGGCAAATGCGACCCCGACTGTGATCGCGGATCCCAGGCGCCGCGACGGACGTCGTCACGGAGCCAACGCCGCTGCATGGCCTCGCCAAATGGGTTAGGGCCACGCGGTCGGATACCCTAAGCAACCGATGACCGCTCGTTTCGATCTTTTCGTCGTCGGCTCCGGGTTCTTCGGACTGACCATTGCCGAGCGCGTGGCTACCCAGCTCGGCAAGCGCGTCCTCGTCGTGGACCGCCGACCGCACATCGGTGGCAACGCCTACTCAGAAGCCGAGCCCCGCACCGGCATCGAGGTGCACAAGTACGGTGCTCACCTGTTCCACACCTCCAACACGAGGGTCTGGGACTACGTGCGACAGTTCACCGACTTCACCGACTACCGTCACCGGGTCTTCGCGATGCATAACGGGCAGGCCTACCAATTCCCGATGGGGCTGGGCCTGGTGTCGCAGTTCTTCGGCAAGTACTTCACGCCGGACGAAGCCCGCAAGCTCATCGCCGAGCAGGCCGCCGAGATCGACACGGCCGACGCGCAGAACCTCGAAGAGAAGGCGATCTCGCTGATCGGCCGGCCGCTCTACGAGGCTTTCGTCAAGGGGTACACGGCCAAGCAGTGGCAGACCGACCCCAAGGAGCTGCCCGCAGCGAACATCACCCGGCTGCCGGTGCGCTACACCTTCGACAACCGCTACTTTTCCGACACCTACGAGGGCCTGCCCGTCGACGGCTACACGGCCTGGTTGCGCAGCATGGCCGCCGACGACCGCATCGAGGTCAGGCTGGACACGGACTGGTTCGACGTGCGCGACGAACTGCGCGCGGACAGCCCCGGCGCGCCGGTCGTCTATACCGGGCCGCTGGACCGCTACTTCGATTACGCCGAGGGCCGACTGGGCTGGCGCACCCTCGACTTCGAGGTGGAAGTGCTGCCCATCGGGGATTTCCAGGGCACGCCGGTGATGAACTACAACGACCCCGACGTGCCATACACCCGCATCCACGAGTTCCGTCACTTCCACACCGAGCGCGACTATCCGGCCGACAAGACCGTGATCATGCGGGAGTACTCGCGCTTCGCCGGGGACGACGACGAGCCCTACTATCCGATCAACACCGAGGCCGACCGCGCCCTGTTGGCCGCCTATCGAGCCCGGGCGAAGTCCGAGACCGCGTCGTCGAAGGTACTGTTCGGCGGCCGGCTGGGCACCTACCAATACCTGGATATGCACATGGCCATCGCCAGCGCCCTGAACATGTACGACAACGTCCTCGCGCCGCACCTGCGGGACGGCGCATCCCTGACGGAAGCCCAGAACAAAGAGGAAGGCGCGCGCTGATGCGCGCCGACGACGATGCAGAGCAAGCGATGAGGAGGAGTGGCGCCTAATGTCCGCCGTGAGCCTGCTGTCCCGGATCATCCTGCCGCGTCCCGGCGAGCCGCTCGATGTGCGCAAGCTGTATCTCGAGGAGTCGACGACCAACGCCCGGCGCGCCCACGCCACCAGCCGTACCTCGCTGGAGATCGGCAAAGAGTCCGAGGTGTCGTTCGCCACCTACTTCAACGCGTTCCCGGCCAGCTATTGGCGGCGGTGGTCCATCTGTCAGTCGGTGGTGCTGCGGGTCGAGCTGACCGGAACCGGACGCGTCGACGTCTACAGGACCAAAGCCACCGGGGTGCGGATCTCCGTGGAAGGCCGCCAATTCGTCGGCACCGACGAGCAGCCGGCCATCGTCGAGATCGAGGTGGCGCTCAAGCCTTTCGAGGATGGCGGCTGGATCTGGTTCGACATCACCACCGACACCGCGGTCAACCTCATCAGCGGCGGCTGGTATGCCACCGAGCCCGCTCCGGGCACGGCCAACATCGCCATCGGCATCCCCACGTTCAACCGCCCCGCCGACTGCGTCAACGCGCTGGCCGATCTCACCGCGGATCCGTTGGTGGACGAGGTAATCGGTGCCGTCATCGTCCCGGACCAGGGCGTCCGCAAGGTGCGCGATCACCCGGACTTCGCGGCCGCGGCCGCGGGTCTGGGCGCCCGGCTGTCCATCCACAACCAGCCCAATCTCGGCGGTTCCGGCGGCTACAGCCGGGTGATGTACGAGGCACTGAAAAACACGGACTGCCAACAGATTTTGTTCATGGACGACGACATTCGCATCGAGCCGGACACGATCCTGCGGGTGCTGGCGCTCAACCGTTTCGCCAAGACGCCGACGCTGATCGGCGGGCAGATGCTGAACCTGCAGGAGCCGTCACACCTGCACATCATGGGCGAGGTCGTCAACCAGGCGAACTTCATGTGGACCGCCGCGCCGCACGCCGAGTACGACCACGATTTCGCCAGATTTCCGTTGAACGACAAGAACGATCGGAGCGCACTGCTGCACCGTCGCATCGACGTCGACTTCAACGGCTGGTGGACGTGCATGATCCCGCGGCAGGTCGCCGAGGAGCTCGGTCAGCCGCTGCCGCTGTTCATCAAGTGGGATGACGCCGATTACGGGCTGCGCGCCGGCGAGCACGGTTACCCAACGGCGACGATGCCCGGGACCGCGATCTGGCACATGGCGTGGAGCGACAAGGACGACGCGATCGACTGGCAGGCGTAC
>NZ_DASUHS010000249.1:0-36197 GCF_036273375.1 Mycobacterium sp.
AGTGCTCGATCCACGTTGGCGCTCGGCCGCTCGCGCGGTCACCCAGAGTCCGACTTGAATACGCTGGGTGCCGCGAGGCGCGCAGACACTCCGGCGCTATCCCACCAGGACTACGACGAAATTGGGGCTCCGTCATGCCAGAACGATACAAACTAGCACTGACAGCTTTCTTGACGTCTCGGGCGTCAGCAGAGATTCACTCGAAAGCCGTCCGTTGCATCGGAGTGCTCTAAATGGTGCTCGACGCCGTAGGAAATCCGCAGACCATCCTGCTGCTCGGAGGTACCTCCGAGATCGGCTTGGCCATCTGCGAACGCTACCTACAGAACGCGCGCGCGCGGATCGTCTTGGCGGACCTGCCCGATCATCCCCGCAAGGCTGACGCCATCGCCGCGATGACAGCGGCCGGCGCCAAGTCCGTCGAGTGGATCAATTTCGAGGGCACCAAAAGTGACACCCATCCTGCAGTGATCGACCGGGCCTTCGCCGGGGGTGATGTCGACGTGGCGATCGTGGCATTCGGACTGCTCGGCGACGCCGAGGAATTATGGCAGCACCAGCGCAAGGCAGTTCAGATTGCCGAGATCAACTACACCGCAGCAGTTTCGGTGGGTGTGCTGCTCGGCGAGAAGATGCGCGCCCAGGGCTTCGGGCAAATCATCGCCATGAGCTCGGTGGCCGGTGAGCGGATACGACGCTCGAACTTCGTGTACGGATCGACCAAGGCTGGCCTCGACGGCTTCTATCTCGGACTCGGAGAAGCGCTGCGCGAGTTCGGAGTTCGCGTCCTACTGATCCGGCCCGCCCAGGTTCGCACGTCAACGACCATCGCGCACTGGAAAGCGACCGGCAGCAAAGAAGCACCACTGACCGTCGACAAGGAATATGTCGCCAACCTCGCGGTGACCGCGGCCGCCAAAGGTAAGGAATTGGTTTGGGCACCAGCAGCATTCCGTTATGTGATGATGGTGTTGCGACACGTCCCGCGTCCCATCTTCCGCAAGCTTCCCATCTGATAATGCGTAACGCGCTGGCCACCTTCGGCCAGATGGCTTTGGCGGTGCTGGTCGCGGTTGCCGTCGCGGCGGTATCGCTGATAGCCATCGCCCGGGTGCAGTGGCCGGCCTTTCCGTCGTCCAATCAACTGCACGCCCTGACCACCGTCGGGCAGGTCGGCTGCCTGGCCGGTCTGGTGGCCGTCGGCTTTGTGTGGCGGCGCTGCGCCCGTCCCCGCGGCCGGCTGCTGACCCAACTGGCCGGCCTGGTCTTCGTCTCCGCGTTCACCGTCGTGACGCTGGGCATGCCGCTGGGGGCGACCAAGCTGTACCTGTTCGGCATCTCGGTCGACCAGCAGTTCCGCACCGAATACGTGACCCGCCTGGCCGACAGCCCCGCCCTGCGTGACATGACCTATCTCGGCCTGCCGCCGTATTACCCGCCGGGCTGGTTCTGGATCGGCGGGCGCGCCGCGGCGCTCGGCGGGACACCCTCGTGGGAGATCTTCAAGCCCTGGGCCATCACCTCGATCACCATCGCCGTAGCGGTCGCGCTGGTCCTGTGGTGGCGAATGGTCCGGTTCGAATACGCGCTGATCGTCACCACCGCGACCGCGGCGGTGACGCTGGCCTACGGCTCGCCCGAGCCCTACTCGGCGATGATCACCGTGTTGTTGCCGCCGATGCTGGTGCTGACCTGGTCGGGTCTGCGTGCCGGTGACCGGCCGGACGCGCCTGGTCGTGCGGGCTGGGGCGCGGTGATCGCCGGCGGGTTATTTCTCGGCTGGACGGCCACCTGGTACACGCTGCTGTTCGGGTTCAGCGCGTTCACCGTGGGATTGATGGCCCTGTGGCTGGCCGGCGTGCGCTGGAAGCGGAACCGCCAAAGTGGGGGCGTCAAGGCCGCGCTCGATCCACTGCGGCGCGTGGCCGTTATCGGCGGCATCGCCGTCGCCATCGCATGCACGACCTGGTTGCCGTTCGTCGTGCGAGCGGTGCACAGCCCGATCAGCAACTCCGGCAGCGCCATGCACTACCTGCCGGCCGACGGCGCCGAGTTGACGTTCCCGATGCTGCAGTTCACGCTGCTGGGCGTCGTCTGCATGATCGGCACCCTGTGGCTGGTGCTGCGGGCGCGCTCGTCGGTGCGGGCGGGCGCCCTGGCCATCGGCGTGCTGGCGATCTATCTGTGGTCGCTGCTGTCGATGCTCACCACGCTGGCGCGCACCACCCTGTTGTCGTTCCGGCTGCAGCCGACCCTGAGCGTGTTGCTGGTCGCCGCCGGGACATTCGGCTTCCTCGAACTCGCGCAGGCGCTCGCCGCCGCGGGCCGCGACCGCAGCTGGGGCCGCGCCATAGCCCCGGTGGCCGGCGCCATCGGCCTGGCCGCCGCGATCGCGTTCAGCCAGGACATCCCCGACGTGCTGCGGCCCGACCTCACCATCGCCTATACCGACACCGACGGTCACGGGCAGCGCGGGGACCGCCGGCCGCCCAGCGCCGAGAAGTTCTACGCCACAATCGATCACGCCATCACGCAGGTGACCGGCAAGCCCCGCGATCAGACCGTCGTGATGACGGCCGACTACAGCTTCCTGTCCTTCTACCCCTACTGGGGATTTCAGGGGCTCACCTCGCACTACGCCAACCCACTCGCACAGTTCGACCTGCGCGCCACGCAGATCAACAAGTGGTCCAATCTCAAGACCGCCGACGAGTTGATCCATGCCCTGGACACCTGCCCGTGGCCGGCGCCGACGGTTTTCCTGATGCGCCGCGGCGCAGGAGGCAACTACACGCTGCGCCTGGCCGAGGACGTCTACCCCAACCAGCCCAACGTGCGGCGCTACACCGTCGAGTTGCGCGGAGCCCTGTTCGACAACCCGCGTTTCGTCGTGCAAAGCGTCGGCCCATTTGTGCTGGCCATCCGCAGGCCGGGGGCGTAACGGCTGATGAGTACCGACGCTGCGCCTCAAACGGGGCCCCGTACCCCTGAAGAACTAGCATCTAGCTCCGTGAACGACAGGGAAGCGAATCACCGGATCGCCCGGCTGGTTGCTTCCGTCGCCGGGCTGCTCGGAGTGCTGCTGGCGATCGCCACCCCGCTGCTTCCGGTCGACCAGACCACCGCGCAACTGAACTGGCCACAGAACGGCACCTTCGGCAGCGTCGACGCACCGCTGATCGGCTACGTCGCCACCGATTTGACCATCACCGTCCCGTGCGGGGCCGCCGCCGGACTGGCCGGCAGCGGCAGCGCCGGCAAGACGGTGTTGTTGTCGACGGTGCCCAAGCAGGCGCCGAAGGCCGTCGACCGGGGACTGTTGATCGTGCGCGCCAACAACGACCTGGTGCTGGTGGTGCGCAACGTCCCGGTGGTGACCGCGCCGCTGAGCCAGGTGCTCAGTCCGGCCTGCCAGCGGTTGACCTTCACCGCGCACGCCGACCGGGTCACCGCCGAGTTCGTCGGGCTGACCCAGGGACCCAGCGCCGAGCATCCCGGCTCGCCGCTGCGCGGCGAGAAAAGCGGCTACGACTTCCGGCCCCAGATCGTCGGCGTCTTCACCGATCTGAGCGGACCGGCGCCGTCCGGCCTGAACTTCTCGGCGACCATCGACACCCGCTACAGCAGCAGCCCCACCCCGCTGAAGATGGCCGCGATGATCCTCGGCCTGGTGCTCACGGCCGTCGCCCTGATCGCCCTGCACATCCTCGACACCGCCGACGGAACGCGGCACCGCCGCTTCCTGCCCGCCCGTTGGTGGTCGATCGGCGGTCTGGACGCCCTGGTCATCGGCGTGCTGGTGTGGTGGCATTTCGTCGGCGCCAACACCTCCGACGACGGCTACATCCTGACCATGGCCCGAGTATCCGAGCACGCCGGCTACATGGCCAACTACTACCGGTGGCTCGGCACGCCCGAGGCCCCGTTCGGCTGGTATTACGACCTGCTGGCGCTGTGGGCCCACGTGAGCGCCACCAGCGTATGGATGCGGTTGCCTACCCTGGCGATGGCGCTGACGTGCTGGTGGGTGATCAGCCGTGAAGTCATGCCCCGGCTAGGCCATGCCGTCAAACAGAATCGGGCCGCGGCCTGGACTGCGGCCGGCATGTTCCTGGCCGTCTGGCTGCCGCTGGACAACGGCCTGCGCCCGGAGCCGATCATCGCCCTGGGCATCCTGCTGACCTGGTGCTCGGTGGAACGCGCGGTGGCCACCAGCCGGCTGCTGCCGGTGGCGATCGCCTGCATCATCGGTGCGCTGACCCTGTTCTCCGGGCCGACGGGCATCGCCTCGATCGGCGCGCTGCTGGTCGCGATCGGGCCGCTGCGGACCATCCTGCACCGCCGCTCCAAACGGTTCGGCGCGCTGCCGCTGATCGCTCCCCTGCTGGCCGCGGTCACCGTCACCGCCATCCTGATCTTCCGCGACCAAACGCTGACCGGTGAGATCCAGGCCAGCATGCTCAAGCGCGCCGTCGGGCCCAGCCTCAGCTGGTTCGACGAACACATGCGCTACGAGCGGCTGTTCATGGCCAGCCCCGACGGGTCGGTCGCCCGCCGCTTCGCCGTGCTGGCGCTGATTCTCGCGCTCGGGATCACGGTGGCAATGTCGTTGCGCAAGGGCCGGATTCCGGGCACGGCCACCGGGCCGAGCCGGCGCATCGTCGGGATCACCATCATCTCCTTCGTGGCGATGATGTTCACCCCCACCAAATGGACCCACCACTTCGGGGTGTTCGCCGGACTGGCCGGGCCGCTGGGCGCGCTGGCCGCGGTCGCGGTGACCTCCGTGGCGATGCGATCTCGGCGCAACCGCACCGTGTACGCCGCCGTGGTGCTGTTCCTGGTGGCGTTGTCGTTCGCCAGCGTCAACGGCTGGTGGTACGTATCGAATTTCGGCGTGCCGTGGTCGAATGAGTTCCCGGCCTGGCATTACGCCTTCGCCACCGCGCTGCTCGGGTTGACCGTGGTGGTGCTGTTGCTGGCGGCGTGGTTCCACTTCGTCGACCCGAACAACGGGCCACCCAAGACCCGCCTGGGCACACGGGCAGCTGGAATCGTCCAGTCCCCCTTGGCAATTGCGACCTGGGTGCTGGTGGTGTTCGAGGTCGCATCGCTGACCCTGGCGATGACCGGCCAGTATCCGGCGTGGTCGGTCGGTCGCTCCAACCTGCAGGCTGTGACCGGCAAGTCATGCGGACTGGCCGAAGACGTCCTGGTAGAACAAGACCCCAACGCCGGGATGCTCACGCCGGTGAGTGCGTCGGTGGCCGACGCCCTCAGCGCCGGCTTGTCGGAAGCCTTCACGCCCAACGGGATTCCCGCCGACGTGCGCGCGGACCCGGTGATGGAACGCCCGGGCGACCGCAGCTTCGTCAACGACGAGGAGAAGACGGGCAGCAACCAGGCCGGCACCGAGGGCGGCACCACCCCGGCACCGGGGATCAACGGCTCGTCTGCCCAGCTGCCGTTCAACCTCGACCCCGCGCGCACACCGGTGCTGGGCAGCTGGCGTTCCGGCATCCAGGTGCCCGCGCACCTGCGGTCCAGCTGGTACCGACTGCCCGCCCGCGAGAAGGCGGGACCGCTGCTGGTGGTGAGCGCGGCCGGTCGCTTCGATCCCCGCGAGGTCCAGGTGCAGTGGGCCACCGACGAGCAAGCGGCCGGCGGACACCCCGGCGGTTCGCTCCAATTCGCGGACGTGGGCGCGTCGCCGGCCTGGCGCAACTTGCGGTTGGCGATGTCCGCAATTCCCAGTACCGCCACCCAGATTCGGTTGGTCGCTGACGACGAAGACCTGGCCCCGCAGCACTGGATCGCGCTTACCGCGCCGAGGATTCCGCAGCTGCGCACGCTGCAGGACGTGGTGGGCTCCACCGACCCGGTGTTTTTGGACTGGCTCGTCGGGCTGGCGTTCCCCTGCCAGCGACCGTTCGGTCATCAGAACGGCGTGGACGAGGCCCCGAGATGGCGCATCCTGCCGGACCGATTCGGCGCCGAGGCCAACTCACCGGTGATGGACAACAACGGCGGGGGCCCGTTGGGCGTGACCGAGCTGTTGGCCAAGGCGACCACCATGGCCACCTATCTCAAGGACGACTGGTCTCGCGATTGGGGCTCGCTGCAACGGCTGACGCCCTACTACCCCGACGCCGAACCCGCCCACCTGTTGCTGGGGACGGCGACGCGCAGCGGCCTGTGGGGCCCGGCCCCGCTGAGACATTAGGGCGCACAACACATCACGGAAGGCCGGCGGGCGCGTCAGGCGTGCATGGGTTGACCCGCAACCCTTGAGGTTCATTGTTGGTAAGTATAGACTTACGGTTCGTGGTCACTTACCAAACGGGTGACGTCTGGCTGGCGCTGGCGGACCGGACGCGGCGGGCCATCGTGGAGCGCCTGGCCCACGGTCCGTCGGCGGTCGGCGAGTTGGCCCGCGATCTGCCGGTCAGCAGGCCGGCGGTGTCTCAACATCTCAAGGTGCTCAAATCCGCCGGCCTGGTGCGCGACCACGCCGCGGGAACCCGTCGGGTCTATCAGCTCGACCCCACCGGTCTGCAGGCATTACGCGCCGATCTCGACCGGTTCTGGACACAGGCGCTGGCCGGCTACGCGCAGACCATCGACGAGATGAACGAAGGAGCAACATGACGCAGCGGATTCCCGACGTCAATCACCACGTCGTCGTCAACGCCCCCATCCAGCGCGCGTTCGCCGTTTTTACCGAACAGTTCGGCGCATTCAAGCCGCGTGAGCACAATCTGTTGGCGGTCCCGATCGCCGAGACAGTGTTCGAACCTCAAGTGGGCGGCCATATTTACGACCGAGGCGTCGACGGCAGCGTGTGCCGATGGGCGCGAATCCTGGTCTACGAGCCGCCTCATCGCGTGATGTTCAGCTGGGACATCGGCCCGACGTGGCAGGTGGAAACCGACTCGGCCAAGACAAGCGAAGTCGAGGTTCGCTTCACCGCCGAGTCCGACGAACGCACCCGAGTCGAATTACAACACCGCCATCTGGACCGCCACGGGCCGGGCTGGGAGTCCGTCGCCGACGGCGTCGAAGGCGATGCGGGTTGGCCGTTGTACCTAAGTGGGTACGCGGATCTGTTCAGCGGCGGTGACCCGCGATGAGCTCCGAGGTGATGACGATGGCCCGCGAGGAGCGGGCCGATCTCGCGGAATTCCTTGCCACCCTGACACCGCAAGACTGGGATGCGCCCACCCTCTGCACCCGCTGGAGCGTGAAAGACGTTGTCGCGCATGTGATCAGCTACGAAGAGCTGGGCGCGCTGGGGCTGCTGAAACGGTTCGCCAAGGGCTGGATCGTGCGGGCAAACCAGGTGGGCGTCGACGAATTCGTGGCTCTGACCCCGCACCAGCTGCTGGAATTCCTACGCAGCCACCTCCAACCACGGGGACTGACAGCAGGTTTCGGCGGGATGATCGCACTCGTCGACGGCACCATCCATCACCAGGACATCCGGCGTGCGCTCGGCCGGCCGCGCGACGTGCCGCCCGATCGGCTCGCGCGAATCCTTCCCCGCGTGCCCGGTAATCCCCGACTCGGCGCGGGACGCAGGATCCGGGGCCTGCGCCTGCGCGCCACCGATGTCGAGTGGACGCACGGCGACGGGCCTGAGGTGACCGGTCCCGGCGAGGCACTCCTGCTGGCCATGACCGGGCGTCCGGCCGCCCTGGCCGACCTCACCGGGCCCGGGGCTGCCACGCTGGCGGCCCGCGTCCGCGGATAGCGTTCGGTGGCCGACGTCTTGTGTCGGGGCGCTGCGCGGCCCCGCGTCCTCATCGGACAAAGCCGCGTCGCTTACGATCGAGCCTCGTGCCCCACGACGGTAAAGAGCGATCGCAGCGGATGCCCCGGTCGGTGGCTGCCATCGCAGGGATCGTGGGCCTGCTGCTGTGCCTGTCCGTCCCGCTGCTTCCGGTAAAACAGACCACCGCAACGGTCCTGTGGCCCCAGGGCAGCACGGACGGGCACGTCAGCCAGATCACCGCTCCCCTGGTGTCGGGGGCGCCTCGCGCGCTGGACATCTCCATTCCCTGCCCGGACATCGCCACCCTGCCCGCCGCCGGCGGCTTGGTGGTCTCGACCCTGCCACCCGGCGGCATAGACGCCGGGAAGAACGGGCTGTTCGTGCGGGCCAACACCGACGTGGTCGTCGTCGCATTCCGGGACACCGTGGCCACGGTCGCGCCACGCTCGGCGGTCGCCGCCGGGGCCTGCAGCGTGCTGCACGTCTGGGCCAACGCCGGCGCGACGGGCGCCGATTTCGTCGGCATACCCGGCGCCTCCGGGGTGCTGCCGGCCGAAAAGAAACCCCAGGTTGGCGGCGTCTTCACCGACATGAAGGTGCCCGCGGGGCCGGGGCTGTCGGCCCGCATCGACATAGACACCCGATTCATCACCGCGCCCACCGTCGTCAAGGAAATCGTGATGGTCCTGGGCGCCCTGGCGGTGCTGACGGCCATCATCGCGCTCGCGGTGCTGGACCGCCGCAGCCGAGGCGGCAGCACGCTGCTCAACTGGCGCTCCCCCATCGCCTGGCTCTCCAGGTACCGCCCCGGCACGCACCTGGCCAACTGGCGGCGGGTGGGGATCGCGACCTGGATCGCCGACGCCGGGGTAATCGCAACCCTGCTGCTGTGGCACATCATCGGCGCCACCTCGTCGGACGACGGCTACAACCTGACCATCGCGCGCGTTGCCCCCGGCGCCGGCTACATCGCCAACTACTACCGCTACTTCGGCACCACGGACGCACCCTTCGACTGGTATCTCGGATTGCTGTCCAAGATGGCCTCGGTGAGCACGGCAGGCGTCTGGATGCGGCTGCCCGCCACGGTGGCGGCAATCGGGTGCTGGCTGATCATCAGCCATTGGGTGCTGCGCCGGCTCGGGCCGGGCCGCGGCGGCCTCGCGGCCAACCGGGTCGCGGTCTTCACCGCGGGCGCGGTGTTCGTGGCGGCGTGGCTGCCGTTCAACAACGGTCTGCGGCCCGAACCGCTGATCGCCCTCGGCGTGCTGGTCACCTGGATGCTGATGGAACGTGCGATCGCGTTGCGGCGGTTGGCGCCCGCGGCGGTGGCCATCATTGTGGCGTTGCTGAGCGCGACGCTCGCACCGCAGGGCCTGATCGCCGTCGCCGCGCTGCTGACCGGGGCGCGGGCCGTCGCCCAGACGATCCGGCGCCGCCGGACGGCCGACGGACTGTTGGCGCCGCTGGCGGTGCTGGCGGCCTCGCTGTCGCTGATCCTCGTGGTGGTGTTCCGCAGTCAGACGCTGGCCACGGTCGGCGAGTCGGCCCGCATCAAGTACAAGGTCGGCCCGACCATCGCCTGGTACCAGGATTGGCTGCGCTACTACTTCCTCACGGTGGAATCCAACCCCGACGGATCGATGGCGCGGCGATTCGCCGTGCTGGTGCTGCTGCTGTGCATGTTCGGGATGCTGGTCACCCTGCTGCGCCGGGGCCGGATCCCGGGTGTGGCCAGCGGTCCGGCGTGGCGGTTGATCGGCACCACCGCAATAGGCCTGCTGTTGTTGACGTTCACGCCGACGAAGTGGGCGATCCAGTTCGGTGCGTTCGCCGGGCTGGCCGGTGCGCTGGGTGCGGTCACCGCATTCGCCCTGGCCCGCATCGGCCTGCACAACCGGCGCAACCTGACGCTGTACGTGACGGCGCTGCTGTTCGTGCTGGCGGTGGCGACCTCCGGCGTCAACGGCTGGTTCTACGTCGGCAACTACGGGGTGCCTTGGTACGACATCCAGCCGGTCATCGCCAGCCACCCGGTGACGTCGATGTTCCTGGCGCTGTCGATCGCGACCGGCCTGCTGGCCACCTGGCAGCACTTCCGGATGGACTACGCCGGGCACACCGAGGTCAAGGACAACCGGCGCAACCGGGTGCTGGCGTCGACCCCACTGCTGGTGGTTGCGACCATCATGGTCGTCGGCGAAGTCGCCTCGCTGACCAAGGGCGCGGTGTTCCGCTATCCCCTGTACACCACCGGCAAAGCCAACCTGGCCGCGATCAGTTCGGGGCTCTCGCCCGCCAGCTGCGCCTTGGCTGACGACGTGCTGACCGAGCCCGACCCCAATGCGGGCATGCTGCAGCCGGCGCCCGGGCAGACCTTCGGCCCGGACGGCCCGCTCGGCGGCACCAACCCGGTCGGCTTCAAACCCGAGGGCGTCGGCGACGACCTGAGGTCGTACCCGGTGGTCACCAAACCGGGCGTGGTGAATTCCGACGCGTCACCGAACAAGCCCAACGCGGCCATGAGTGACTCCGCGGGCACGGCCGGCGGGAAAGGCCCCGTCGGAGTCAACGGCTCGCACGTCGCGCTGCCTTTCGGCCTCGACCCAGCCCGCACCCCGGTGATGGGCAGCTACGGCGAAAACTCGCTGGCCGCCACCGCCACCTCGGCCTGGTATCAGCTACCGCCGCGCACCGGCGACCGCCCGATCGTCGTGGTGTCGGCGTCCGGTGCCATCTGGTCCTACAAAGAGGACGGCACCTTCACCTACGGGCAGTCGCTGAAATTGCAGTGGGGCATCGCCCGCCCCGACGGCACCACCCAGCCGCTCGCGGAGGTGCAGCCGATCGACATCGGGCCGGAGCCGGCGTGGCGCAATCTGCGGTTCCCGCTGGCCTGGGCGCCACCCGAGGCCAACGTGGCGCGCATCGTCGCCTACGACCCGAACCTGAGTTCGGACCAGTGGTTCGCGTTCACGCCGCCGCGGGTGCCGGTATTGCAGACGATGCAGCAATTGATGGGCTCGCGGACACCGGTACTGATGGACATCGCGACCGCCGCGAACTTCCCGTGCCAGCGGCCGTTCTCCGAACACCTTGGCGTTGCCGAACTTCCGCAGTACCGCATCCTGCCCGATCACAAACAAACGGCGTCGTCGTCGAATGGGTGGCAGGCCAGCGAGGCCGGCGGGCCGTTCCTGTTCCTGCAGACGATGCTGCGCACCTCGACGATCGCGACGTATCTGCGTGGCGACTGGCATCGCGACTGGGGATCCGTGGAGCAGTACTTCCGGTTGGTGCCGGCTGATCAGGCGCCGGACGCCGTAATCGAACAGGGTGTGATGACAGTGCACGGCTGGAGCCGACAGGGACCGATTCGAGCACTCCCATGAGCGTCACGACCGTTGACAACCGCGAAGACAAGGCGGCCCCCCGTCAAGACGTGCGCGTGACACGCTGGGTCGCGACGATCGCCGGGCTGATCGGTTTCATCTTCTCGGTCGCGACGCCGCTGCTGCCGGTCGTGCAGACCACCGCCACGCTGAATTGGCCGCAGAGCGGGCAGTTGAACAGCGTTACCGCGCCGCTGATTTCGCTGACACCGGTCGACGTGCACGTGACCGTGCCGTGCTCGGTGGTGCGCGCGCTGCCACCGGAGGGCGGGGTCGTGCTCAGTACGGCGCCGAAGAAGGGCAAGGACGCCGCGCTCAACGCGTTGTTCGTGGTCGTCAACGGCAAGCGCGTCGACGTCACCGACCGCAACGTGGTGATTGCCAGCGCGGCGCGGGACCAGGTGGCAGGAGCCGCAGGTGCCCCCGGCTGTTCCAGCATTGAGATCACCTCGACTAAGGCGGGCGCCTTCGCCACCTTTGTCGGCCTGAATGATCCAGCGGGCAAACCGATCAGCGGCGGCTTCCCCGACCCGAACCTGCGGCCGCAGATCGTGGGGGTGTTCACCGACCTCAGCGGGCCGGCCCCGGCGGATTTGAAGCTGTCGGCGACCATCGACACCCGATTCTCCACCACACCGACGACGCTGAAACTGGTCGCGATGGTGCTGGCGATCGTGTCCACCATCGTCTCGCTGATCGCACTGTGGCGCCTCGACCAGTTGGACGGGCGGCGGATGCGCCGGCTCATTCCGGCGAACTGGCGCACGTTCACCCTGGCCGACGTCACGGTGATCTCCGGCTTCGTCCTGTGGCATGTGATCGGGGCGAACTCGTCGGACGACGGCTACATCCTGGGCATGGCCCGGGTCGCCGACCGCGCCGGCTACATGTCGAACTACTTCCGGTGGTTCGGTAGCCCCGAGGACCCCTTCGGCTGGTACTACAACTTGCTCGCGCTGATGACCCATGTCACCGACGCCAGCCTGTGGATGCGGTTGCCGGACCTGATCGCCGGAATAGTGTGCTGGCTGCTGCTCTCGCGAGAAGTGCTGCCGCGACTGGGGCCCGCGGTGGCCGCGAGCAAGCCGGCGAACTGGGCGGCGGGCATGGTCCTGTTGACCGCATGGATGCCGTTCGACAACGGTCTGCGCCCCGAGCCGATCATCGCCGTCGGCTCACTGATCACCTATGTGTTGATCGAGCGCTCCATGCGCTACAGCCGGCTCACCCCCGCGGCGCTGGCGGTCATCACCGCGGCGTTCACCCTCGGCGTCCAGCCAACCGGATTGATCGCGGTGGCCGCGCTGGTCGCCGGTGGCCGCCCGATCCTGCGCATTCTGGTCCGCCGTCACCGCCTGGTCGGCACGTTGCCGCTGGTGGCGCCAATGCTGGCCGCCGGCACGGTCATCCTGACCGTGGTGTTCGCCGACCAGACGCTGTCAACGGTGCTGGAAGCCACCAGGATTCGCACGTCGATCGGCCCCAGCCAGGCCTGGTACACCGAGAACCTGCGCTACTACTACCTGATCCTGCCCACCGTCGACGGGTCGCTGTCGCGCCGCTTCGGGTTCCTGGTCGCAGCGCTGTGTCTCTTCACCGCCGTCTTCATCATGTTGCGGCGCAAGCGGATTCCCGGTGTGGCGCGCGGGCCGGCCTGGCGGCTGATGGGCGTCATCTTCGGCACCATGTTCTTCCTGATGTTCACCCCCACCAAGTGGGTGCACCACTTCGGGCTGTTCGCCGCGGTGGGAGCGGCGATGGCCGCGCTGACGACCGTGCTGGTGTCGCACGAGATCTTGCGCTGGTCGCGCAATCGCATGGCGTTCCTGGCGGCGCTGTTCTTCGTGCTGGCGCTGTGTTTCGCCACTACGAACGGCTGGTGGTACGTCTCCAGCTACGGCGTTCCGTTCAACAGTGCGATGCCTAAAATCGGCGGAATCTCGATCAGCACAATATTTTTCGCATTCTTCGCGATTACCGCGCTGTGGGCGGTGTACCTGCACTTCGCCCCCAGGGACCGCGGCGAAGGACGGTTGGCGCGGGCGCTGACGGCCGCGCCCATCCCCGTCGCGGCCGGCTTCATGGCGCTGGTGTTCATCGCATCGATGGTGGCCGGCATCGTTCGTCAGTACCCCACCTACTCCAATGCCTGGGACAACCTGCGCGAGTTCAGTGGGGGCTGCGGGCTGGCCGATGACGTGCTCGTCGAGCCGGACAGCAATGCCGGCTTCATGGCGCCCCTGCCCGACAATTACGGCCCGCTCGGGCCGTTGGGTGGGGTAAACCCAACGGGATTCAATCCCAACGGCGTGCCGGATCGCACCCTGGCCGAATCGGTCAAGGAAACATCGGTACCGCAGCCTGGCACCGACTACGACTGGGATGCACCGCTCAAGCTGACGACGCCGGGCATCAACGGGTCGACGGTTCCACTGCCGTATGGCCTCAACCCCCAACAGGTTCCGCTGGCCGGCAGCTACACGACCGGCGCGCAACAGCAGAGCAGGCTGACCTCGGCCTGGTACCAGCTGCCGAAGCTCGATGACGGGCACCCGCTGGTGGTGGTGACAGCCGCGGGCACGATCGCCGGCAACAGCATCCTGCACCACCACACCAGCGGGCAGACCGTGGAGCTGGAATTCGGTCGGCCCGGCCCAGATGGCTTGGTGCAGCCGGCCGGCCGCCTGGTGCCGTACGACCTATACGGCGAGCAGCCGAAGGTGTGGCGGAACCTGCGCTTCGCGCGCTCCCAAATGCCCGCCGACGCGGTCGCCGTGCGAGTGGTCGCCGAGGACCTGTCGCTGACACCGGACGACTGGATCGCTCTGACCCCGCCGCGGGTGCCCGAGCTGCGCTCGTTGCAGGAGTACATCGGTTCCAAGCGGCCGGTGCTGATGGACTGGGCGGTCGGGCTGGCGTTCCCGTGCCAGCAGCCGATGCTGCACGCCAACGGCGTCACCGAGATCCCGGAGTTCCGCATCACCCCGGACTACAACGCCAAGAAGCAGGACACCGATACCTGGCAGGACGGCGTCAACGGTGGCTTGCTGGGCATCACCGACCTGTTGCTGCGGGCCCACGTCATGTCGACGTATCTGTCCCATGATTGGGGCCGCGACTGGGGATCGCTGCGCAAGTTCGACACCATCGCCGATGCGCACCCGGCGCAACTCGACCTCGGCACCGCCACCCGCACCGGATGGTGGTCGCCCGGACCGATCCGCATCAAGCCGTAGCGAGCGAACGAAGCACTGCAGTTGCAAATGGCTTTGCGACGTCATTATCCATCGGTTGAATAGTGCGCCGAATTAACGGCAGAGTAATTACAGGTCACGGGTTTAAAAGCGCCATTTGTGGGTGAATACTGATTCCGCTGTGATCCATTTCACATGACGGAAAAGGGTGGCCACATGCACACGCTGACACGCCTGGGAACCTGCACGGCCGCGGTCACGCTGCTGATCACCCCGGCCTCGAGTTTGGCCATCCGGACGGCGGCCGCCGAGGGCGGCGGCACGACCGTCGCTTTCGACACCTACTTGCGGCGTTGCGATTTCAGCAAGATCAGCATCGCCCCGAAGGTGCCTGGCCCGATCCTCGGCAGTGGTTCGGCGATCGTCCGCACCAGCGGGAACCGGGCAGTCGCCGAGGTGCATCTGGTCGACGCCACCCAGCCGGGGATGCATTACGACGTCGGCCTCATTGAAGAACCCCGCCCGTCCTCGTCGACCTGCGGGCCCGGCGACCCGGGAACCGCATTTACCGGCATGGTCACCGACGGCGCGGGAAACGGAACGGCTACCGTTACCGACACCCTGCGGCCGGGCACGACGGGTGTATGGGTGATTATCGAGCGGGCGAATGCAAACTCACAGAACCCGGCGGAGTTCTATACATCCGAGTTCGTGGTACCGGTGGGGACGTAACCGCCGACGGCACGCTGCTTGACACCCGCCCCGGACGAAACAGGGACTTCGGTCCCGATCTTGACGCTTACGGCAAATGCTGCGATGGAGGTATCGAGACAAGGATCGGCTGAAAGGATGCGGTGTCGGCGTCGCACGAGGGGCCCGCTTCGTGTTACTGCCTGACGATCGGCTCGGCGCGTAGCGTCTGACACATGAGCGACTACGCCGTTGAGGCGGTGGACCGGCTGCCGTTTTCCACCGACGAGAAATCGCAGCGCTACGCGACGGAGAACTACAGCGGAGCCGTCGGGCTCAATTGGTACCTCACCGATCCGACGCTGCGGTTCACCATGGCCTACTACCTCCAGCCCGACGAATTGGGGCTGGCCGAACGCCACTTGACGCGCATCGGCGAACTGATGGGCGGCCCGGTGGCGCGGTGGGCCGACGAGACGGATCGCAATCCACCGCAGCTGCAACGCTACGACCGCTGGGGTCATGACATCAGCGAGGTCGTCATGCCGGCCTCCTTCACGCAGTCCAAGCGGGCAGTGCTGGATGCCCAGCAGGCGCTGCGAACCGAGGCGCGCGAAGCGAAGATGAGCTCGTCGCTGCCCATGTTCGCGTCGAATTATCTGCTCAACCAAGCCGATATCGGTATGGGCTGCGCGTTGGGCACCGGCGGCGGCATGGTCCAGTCGTTGGTGTCCGCCTACGCGCCGCCCGATGTGGCCGAGCACGTGCTGGCCAAATTCGCCTCCGGCGAGTGGGCGGGCGAGACGGCGCAGTTGCTGACCGAGCGCACCGGCGGCTCCGATTTGGGAGCGCTGGAGACCACCGCGACCCGCCAAGGTGACTCGTGGTTGTTGAACGGCTTCAAGTGGTTCGCGTCCAACTGCGCCGGGGAGGCCTTCGTCGTCCTGGCGAAACCCGAAGGCGCACCGGACTCTTCGCGGGGCGTCGCCAACTTCTTGGTGCTACGCACCCGCCGCGACGGCTCGCGTAACGGGGTCCGGGTCCGGCGGTTGAAGGACAAGCTGGGCACCCGCTCGGTGGCCTCGGGTGAGGTCGAATTCGTCGATGCCGAAGCGTTTTTGCTGTCCGGCGAGCCCACCGACGCCGGCGCGGGTCCGTCGGACGGTAAGGGGCTGGGACGCATGATGGAGCTGACCAACGCCGCGCGCCTGGGCATCGCCTTGTTCGGGCTCGGTAATGCGCGACGCGCTCTGGTCGAATCGCTGTGTTATGCCCGGCAACGCCGGGCGTTCGGCGACGCGCTCATCGACAAGCCGCTGATGCGGCGCAAACTCGCCGAGATGATCGTCGACGTCGAGGCCGCACAGGCGTTGGTGTTCGACGGCACCGGCGCCACCAACCATCGTCAGCCGCGCAGCATGCGTCAACGGATCGCCGTGCCGGTCACCAAGCTCAAGGTTTGCCGGCTGGGGATCACCGCGGCATCGGATGCGATCGAAATCCACGGCGGCAACGGCTATATCGAGACGTGGCCGGTGGCGCGGCTGCTGCGCGATGCGCAGGTGAACACCATCTGGGAGGGCCCGGACAACATTTTGTGTCTGGATGTGCGACGCGGGATCGAGCAGACCCGCGCGCACGAGCCGCTCCTGGCTCGGCTGCGCGATGCGGTGTCGGTCGCCGACGGCGGCGAAGCCACTCGGCTGGTCGCCGGCCGGATCGAGGATCTCGACGCGGCGATCACCGCGTGGACCAAACTCGACAGGGAGATGGCCGAGGCGCGGCTGTTTCCGCTGGCCCAATTCATGGGTGACGTCTATGCCGGTGCGTTGCTCATCGAGCAGGCGGCCTGGGAGCGGGCCACCCGCGGTGGTGAGCGCAAGGCGCTTGTCGCGCGGCTTTACACGCAGCGCTATCTCGCCGATCACGGGGCACTGCGCGGTATCGACGCCGACTCCGACGAGGCGCTGGAGCACTTCGACGAACTGTCGGACGGCGCGCTACACCTCTAGCGGTGGCTCAGCGTCGCGGGTGAACCGGTAGATGAGGCTCACCAGGCCGTTACCCACGGTGCGGGTCTTGACCAGGCGCATGTCTTTCTTACCGCTGGTGGTGCCGAAAAGGCGCTCGCCAACGCCAAGCACGAACGGGAACATCGTCATCCGCAACTCGTCGACGAGGTCGTGTTCTACCAACGTGTGCACCAGCTGGAAACTCCCGTAGACGACTATGTGCCCCTTGATCTTTCGGCGCAACGCGGTGACCGCGCATACTGCGTCGCCTGTCAGTACTGTCGTGTTGTTCCACCCAGGGTCGTGAAGCGTCGCCGACACCACGTACTTGGGCAGGCTGTTCAATCGGTCCGCCCACTGGCCCGTGCGGGATGGCCACCGCGCGCCGAAGAATTCGAAGGTCCGCCGACCCAGCAGCAGGGCCTCAGCGCCTAGCGCCTCCTCGAGTTCGACCTTGGCCCACTCTTCATGGTCCGTGTTCTCAATGTGGCCGAACCAGCCACCGACCCTGAAACCCTCGTCACCGGTCGGGTCCTGCACGACTCCGTCGAGCGAGACATTCTCGCTGACGATGATTCTTCCCATGTTTGCTCTCCTTCAGGTGGCGTTGTCAGCTACCACTAATGGAGACACCGCCCCGCGTGCCGTTGGGCCGGTGTCCATACGGCGAGGAGGTGACGCGAGGGTGCCAGTCGGCGATCTGTTGTCCAGGGCACGCGCCGGCGACGGCGAAGCCTTTCGGGAGCTGATCGAGCCGTACCGCCGGGAGCTGCAGGTGCACTGCTACCGGATGCTCGGATCCTTGCAGGACGCCGAAGACACCCTGCAGGACACGCTGCTGGCTGCCTGGCAAGGCCTCACCGGGTTCGAGGGGCGCGCCTCACTGCGCACGTGGCTCTACCGGATCGCCACAAACCGCTGCCTCAACGCCCGGCGGTCGGCACGCCGACGCCCGGCCAAGGAGTGGGACGTGCCCAATGTCGAACCGCCCGAGCCAACCCGTCTCGGTGAAGTCGTTTGGCTCGAGCCATTTCCCGACGGGCCGGAAGCTTGCTACGAGCAAACCGAATCCATCTCGCTGGCTTTCATTGCCGCCCTTCAAGTCCTGCCTCCTCGTCAGGTCGCGGTACTCGTGCTGCGCGATGTCCTCGGATTCCACACGAACGAGGTGGCCGACATGCTCGATTCGACAGTCGAATCGGTCAAGAGCGCCCTCAAACGAGCGCGCACCGGGCTGCAACACAGCCGGACCATGGACGATGACCGTCAACCGCCGCCCACCCGAGGCTCACCCGCCGAGGAGACTATCGTGGCGAAGTTCGTCCACGCGTGGGAGTCGGCCGATGTCGACGCGCTGGTGGCCCTTCTGACCGACGACGTCTTCATGTCGATGCCACCGATGCCTTTCGAATACGAAGGTCGAGACGTCGTGGCCCAGTTCTGTGCGTCTCTCTTCGACGCGGGCCGCAGATTCGACCTGGTGCCGACGCGCGCCAACGGTCAGCCGGCGTTCGGCGCCTATCTGCGTAATTCGACCGGTATCAGCTACGGGGTCGGTCTATATGTCCTTGGCCTCGCGGGCAACCGAATCTGCGCCATGACGCGCTTCGACAACAGTCTGCTGACATCGTTCGGGCTACCACGGTCGCTGATGAGGGGCGAGTCTGAACAACGACGAAACGCTTTCGAAACGCGGTAGCGCATGCGCTAGGACTTTCTGCGTCACCTCTTGCCTGAAGAGGCGCGCCCAGCGCAGGCAAGCGGACTAGATCGGGATGAGGCCGTGCTTACGTGCCGTGCGGAACCACAGTTGCTTCTCCCGCAGCAGCTTCATCGACTTGCGCAGCAGCAGCCTGGTCTGGTGCGGGTCGATGACCGCATCGATGAACCCGCGCTCGGCGGCGGTCCACGGGATCGCCATGTTGAGGTTGTAGCCCTCGATGAAGTCCTTCTTGATCTGCTGCGCCTCGGGCGTGGTCGGGTCGGGGAATCGCTTCATCAGCAGCTGCGCGGCCCCCTCCGCGCCGATCACCGCGATGCGCGCGGTCGGCCAGGCGAAGTTGAAGTCGGCGGTCAGCTGTCTCGACCCCATCACGGCGTAGGCGCCGCCGTAGGACTTGCGGACCGTGATCGTCACCTTCGGCACGTCGGCCTCGACGACCGAGTACAGGAACCGGCCGCCGCGCTTGATGATGCCGTTCTTCTCCTGCTCGGCACCCGGCAGGAAACCCGGCGTGTCCACCACGAAGACCAGCGGGATGTTGAACGCGTCGCAGAACCGGATGAATCGCGCCGCCTTGTCGGAGGCCTCGTTGTCGATCGACCCCGACAGGTGCATGGGCTGGTTGGCGATCACGCCCACCGGGTGTCCGTCGACCCGGGCGAACCCGGTGATGATGGCCGGCCCGTGTTGCGCGGCGACGTCGAGGAAGTCGCCGTCGTCGAAGATCCGCAGCAGGATCTCGTGCATGTCGTAGGCCATGTTGTCCGAGTCGGGCACGATCGAGTCGAGCTCCAGATCGGTCGGGGTCGTCTCCGGCTCGAGGCCCGGGTTGACGATCGGCGGCGCGCTGACGGCGCTCGACGGCAGGAACGACAGGAAGTCGCGCACGTACTGGAACGCCTCGGCCTCGGAGTTCACCACCTGGTGGATGTTGCCGTAGCGGGCCTGCGCATCCGAGCCGCCGAGCTCGTCGAGGGTGACGTCCTCGCCGGTGACTTCCTGGATCACGTCCGGTCCGGTGACGAAGAAGTAGCCCTGGTCGCGCACCGAGACCAGCAGGTCGTCCTGGATCGGCGAATACACCGCTCCCCCAGCGCATTTGCCGAAAATCAAGGAGATCTGCGGCACGATCCCGGACAGCGCCTCGTGGCGGCGGCCCAGCTCGGCGTACCACGCCAGCGAGGTGACCGCGTCCTGGATGCGGGCGCCGCCCGAGTCCTGGATGCCGACGATCGGGCACCCGACCATCGCGCACCACTCCATCAGCCTGGCCACCTTGCGGCCGAACATCTCACCGACGGTGCCCTGGAACACCGTCTGGTCGTGGGAGAACACCCCGACCGGCCGGCCGTCGATCATGGCGTGCCCGGTGATGCACCCGTCGCCGTAGAGCGCGTTCGGGTCGTTCGGCGTCTTGGCCAGCGCCCCGGTCTCCAGGAAGGTGCCCGGATCGACCAGCCCGTGCACGCGGGCGCGGGCGCTGGGGATGCCCTTCTTGTCGCGCTTGGCGACAGCCTTCTCACCGCCGGGTTCTTTGGCCAGTTCCAGGCGACGGTAGAGCTCGGCCAGCTTCTCGGCGGTGGTGTGCTGGATGGGAGCTGCCCCCGAAGCTGGCACGGTCTCCGTCACTACTTGCCCACCTCACTCGTCTGACTGGTTTCCGCCTCCACCTTATTCAGCACGTCCGCCAGGTGAGCACCGACCTTGCCAATGATCGGTTCGTCGATGGCCTGGATGTGCTCGCCACCGATCGGTACCACCTCGAGGTCGGCCACGAACTCGCCCCAGCCGCCGTCGGGCTGACGGACCGCATACCGCGGCTCGAACGTGATGACGTCGTCGTGGTAGCGATCGGCCATGTAGAGGGTCACGTGCCCGTCGTACGGCTCGATCTGGACGGTCTCGAGCGCCCGGTTGTCCAGGTAGGACGTCCGCTGGTGCTCGACGATGCCGCCCGGAATCTGCACGCCGCTCTGCTGGACGATGTCCAACACGAACTTGACCTGCCCCTCGTCGTCGAGCTCTTCGAGCTGCTCGTAGGGGATCGCGGGGATCTCGACGTTGAAGGTGCGCTCGGCGAACTTCGCGTACCGGTCCCAGCGCTTGCGGGTTTCCTCTTGGGTCTGCGGGATCTCCTCGCCGGCGCGCACCGTGTCGATCATCCCGACGAACCGCACGTCGGCGCCGGCCCGCTTCAGCCCGATCGCGCACGCGTAGGCCAGCGCGCCGCCGAGCGACCACCCGGCCAGGATGAACGGCTTGCCCTCGTTTATTTCCAACAGCTTCGGCACATACTGGGCGGCCCGTTCCTGCACGGTGCCCTCCACGCGTTCGAACCCGTACATCGGCGTGTCCGCCGGCAACCGGTTCAGCAGCGGCTCGTACACGACGGTCGAGCCGCCGGCTGGGTGGAACACGAACACGGGTATCTGCGAGTCGTTCTGCGGTGCTCGCAGGGTGCGGACGAAGCCGTCGATGGTGCCGGCCTCCAGGTATTGACGCACCTTTTCGGCCAGCGCCTCGATGGTCTCGGACGTCTGGACGTCCTCGGTGGTGATGGCGCCCTCGGCGCGTTCCGAGAGCCGCTGCGCCAACTTGGCCGCGGTGTCCTCGTCGAGCTTGGGCAGCGGGTTGAAGATGCCGCCCGGCGACTTGCCCGTGACGATCGCCCAGGTGGCAAAGGTGACCCGCTCGGCGGCATCACGTGGCGGCACATCGGAATTCAGTGCCTTGGCCACTGCCTCCTGGCTGAGCGCTCCCGCCAGATCCGGCTTCGCGCCGTTGGTCGCCGCACCCTTCGGGCCGGACGGATCCGTCGGCGGCGGCGGGATCGTCGCGTCCGACTGCGGCGGTGCCGGCTGGGTCTCGGGCTCCGCCTGCGGGTCCGGTGCGGGTGCAGCGGCCGATGTCGGCGTTGCCCCGCTGAGTAGTTGGGCCTGCTCCCTGGCGATCTCCTCGGCCGTCTGCGTCTTCTGGTGCTCGTGCAGCTGCTCGACCTCGTCGCGGTGCTCGATGGCGTACTCGATCAGCTTCTCGACGGCGTAAAGATTGGCGTCGCGCACGGCCGTCAATTGGATTGGCGGCATGTCGAAGTCGTATTCGACGCGGTTCTTGATCCGCACCGCCATCAGCGAGTCCAGGCCGAGCTCGATCAGCGGCACCTCCCACGGCAGGTCCTCGGGCTCGTAGCCCATGGCCGCCGACACGATCGCGCCCAGCCGGTCGGCGATGGTCTCGCCGGAATCCGGCGACCATCGGCCCATGTCGGACCGCAGGTAGCGGTTGGTCAGGCTGTCCGACAGCGTCTCGGCGTCGGGCTCATCGGCCGGCGGCTCGGATGCGGCACCTGCCGCCTCAACCGCGGCGGTCGTGGTCGGGGCGGCGATGGTCGCACCGGCGCCCACAGCCGTCGGCAACGCGGCCACACTCTGGCCCGCCCGCGACACCAACGCGTCGTAGACCAATGTGAAGGACTCGTCGATGCGGGCGTGCACCTGCACCGAGGCGCCGCCGGGGTGCCGGGTCATCGTCGTCACCAGCCGGGCGCCGGTGCCGGGCACCGCGCGCTGCTCGGACGCCACCAACTGGGCATCCGAAAGAACCTGTGTCGCAGCGGATCTCACCAAAGAGGCCAGATCAGTCTCACCGTTGCGCGGTGCATACTCCCAGACGTGGCGACCGTCCGGCAACGCGACGTGGGTCCCCGGCATGATCACCGAGCCATCGCCGGAGAAGTGCACGTCCAGCCAATGCTCTTTGCGCTTGAACCGGGTCGGAGGGATGTTCGCAAAATCTTCGGGACCCTGCGCGCGGGTGAACAAGGTGCGGATGTCCAGATCGTGGCCGTGGACGTAGAGCTGGGCCATGGTCGAGATCATCGACTCGACGTCGTCCTGCTTGCGGGCCAGCGTCGGGATCAGTTGGGCGTCATGCAGACCCGCGGCGGCGGTGGTCAGGCCGATCTGCATCAGCGCCACCGGGTTGGGCGCGAGCTCCAGGAAAGTGGTGTGGCCGCTGTCGACGGCGTTGCGCACACCGTGGGTGAAGTAGACCGAATGCCGCATTCCCTTGACCCAGTAGGCGACATCGTGGATCGGCTCGCCACCGGGCTTGATGTAGGTGCCCTCGTGCACCGTCGAGAAGATCCCGACGGTCGGGCTCAGCGGCTGAATCCCCTGAAGCTCGGCGGAGAACTCACCGAGCAGCGGATCCATCTGCGACGTGTGGCCGGCGCCCTTGGTCTGCAGCTTGCGAGCGAAGCGGCCCTCGGCCTCGCAGCGGGCGACGATCGCGTCGATCTGCTCGGGCGGACCACCGATCACGGTCTGACTGGGTGCGGCGTAGACGCACACCTCCAGGCCGGGGAAGTCGCCGAACACGGTCTTCAGCTCGTCGGCGGAGTACTCGACAAGCGCCATCAGCCGGATGTATTCGCCGAACAGCATCGCCTCGCCTTCGCCCATCAGGTGCGAGCGCGACGCGATCACGCGGGCCGCGTCCGCCAGCGGCAGTCCGCCGGCGAAGTAGGCCGACGCGGGCTCACCGAGCGACTGGCCCACTACCGCAGCGGGTTTGGCACCGTGGTGCTTGAGCAACTCGCCCAGCGCGATCTGGATCGCGAAGATGACGACGTTGCTGGTTTCGATGCCGTAGTCCTGCGAGTCGTCGAGGATCATCTCGAGCACCGAGTAACCGCGCTCGTCCTGGATCAGCGCGTCGACCTTTTCGATCCACTCGGCGAAAACCTCGTTGCGCAGGTACAGGCTCTTGCCCATCTTGCGGTGCTGCGCACCGAAACCGGCCATCGCCCACACCGGACCGCTGGTCACCGGACCGTCGGTGCTGAACACGTTGGGTCGCTGCTTGCCCTCGGCGATCGCGCGTAGGCCCTTGATGGCCTCTTCATGGTCGTGGGCCAGCACCACCGCACGCGAACGGCCGTGGTTGCGCCGCGACAGCGCCCGACCAATGGCTTCCAGCGAAGACGCCTGCCCCTCCGGGCTCTCCATCCAGTCCGCGAGCTCGGCGGCCGCAACCTTCTTGCGCGACGTCAAAAACGCTGACACCGCGAGCGGAATCAGCGGCTTGGTCGGCTCCGACTCCTCTTGTGCGGCAAGCTCTTCGGCCGCGATCGCTTTGAGGCGCAGCGCCTCGTCGGTCACGCCCGGAAGCTCGTAGGATTCCTCCTCGACCTCGGAGGGGTCGGGGATGATGTTGCCGAAGTCGTCGAACCGCAGCGAGTGGCTTTCCAGCGTGGGTGCCTCGGCCGCGTCGGCGGCCGGAGCGGCGGTGACGGGTTGCGGCTCGGCTTCGCGCTCTACGACGTCGCGGGGCAGCACCTCGCGCACCACCAGGTGGGCGTTGGCGCCACCGAAGCCGAAGCTGGACACCCCGGCCAGGGCGTAGCCACCGTAGCGCGGCCAATCGCTAGCGCTGTCGACAACTTTCAGGTGCATGCCGTCGAAGTCGATGTAGGGGCTGGGGCCGGCGAAGTTGATCGACGGCGGCAGCTTGTCGTGCTGCAACGCCAGCACCACCTTGGCCAGGCTCGCCGCACCGGCGGCCGACTCCAGGTGTCCCACATTGGTTTTCACCGCGCCCAACAGCGCAGGGCGGTCAGCGGGGCGGCCCCGCCCGACGATGCGACCCAGCGCCTCGGCCTCGATCGGGTCACCTAGGACGGTGCCGGTGCCGTGCGCCTCGATGTAGTCGACGGTGCGCGGATCGATCCCGGCGTCCTTGTAGGCCCGGCGCAGCACCTCGGCCTGGGCGTCCTGGTTGGGGGCGATCAGGCCGTTCGACCGGCCGTCGTGGTTGACCGCGCTGCCGGCGATGACGGCCAGGATCTGGTCGCCGTCGCGGCGGGCGTCGTCGACCCGCTTGAGCACGAACATGCCGCCACCCTCGGAACGGGTGTAGCCGTCGGCGTCCGAGGAGAACGACTTGATCCGGCCGTCGGGGGCCAGCACCGCGCCGATCTCGTCGAAACCGAGGGTCACCAACGGGGTGAGCAGCGCGTTGACGCCACCGGCGACCGCCACGTCACACTCGCCGTTGCGCAGCGCCTGCACCGCCTGATGCGTCGCGACCAGCGAGCTCGAGCAGGCGGTGTCCAGCGCCACCGACGGTCCGCGGAAGTCGTAGAAGTAGGACACCCGGTTGGCGATGATCGAGCTGGCGGTGCCGGTGATCGCGTAGGGGTGCGCGACGGTCGGGTCGGAGACCGCCAGGAATTGGTAGTCGTTGTTCGAGAAGCCGACGTAGACGCCGACGGCCTCGCCGCGCAGAGTCGACGCCGGGATGCGGGCGTGCTCGAGCGCCTCCCAGGTGAGCTCCAGTGCCATCCGCTGTTGCGGGTCGATGTTGTCGGCTTCGGTCTTGGCGACCGCGAAGAACTCGGAGTCGAAGCCCTTGACGTCCTTGAGGTAGCCGCCGCGGGTGCGGGCGGTCGCGACCCGCGCGGCGATGCGCGGCTCCTCGAGGAATTCCGACCACCGGCCCTCGGGCAGATCGGTGATGGCGTCGCGGCCCTCCATCAGCGCCGCCCAGGTCTCGTCCGGGGAGTTCATGTCGCCGGGCAGCCGGGTCGACAGGCCCACTATCGCGATGTCGACGCGCTCGGCCGGGCCGGTACGCGTCCAGTCGGCGCCGTCGAGCTCGTCGTCGGCGACCTCGGGTTCGCCCTCGATGATGCGGGTGGCCAGCGATTCGATGGTCGGGTGCTGGAACGCGACCGCGACCGACAGGGTCACACCGGTCATGTCCTCGATGTCGGCGGCCATCGCCACGGCATCCCGCGACGCCAAGCCCAGCTCGACCATCGGCACCGACTCATCGATGTCGTCGGGTGATTTCCCGACGGCCCGGCCCACCCAGTTGCGCAGCCATTGGCGCATCTCGGGGACGGTTGTTGGGCGCCACTTCTCCTCATCGCTGCGCTCTGCATCGTCGCCGGCGCGCATATCGACTTTTTTGGCGGGCACCTCCCCGCCTGGGCCGGGAGTGGTCTCTTCGGGATCGGTGCCGGGGTGCTCAGTGTCAGCCATGGTCCTAAGAGATTCAGTCAGTGGAGCTGGCGAAGGCCGTCGGGGAACCGACGCCGCTTCGCAGACTGCCGTCGAGGTAGGCCGCGCGGCAGGCGCGGTGCCCGATCTTGCCGCTGGAGGTGCGCGGGATCGTTCCCGACTGCACCAGCAGCAGGTCACGGACGGTGACGCCGTGGCGCACGGCGATCGCGGCCCGGATGTCGTCGGCGATGGGCTGGTAGTCCAGCTTGTGCGAGCCGGCCGCGCGCTCCGCGACGATCACCAGCTGCTCAGAGCCGTCGTCGGGGTCGTACTTGATGCCGGCGTGCGGGTTGTCGAACACTTCCTGCGGCAGCTGGTTGGCCGGCACCGAGAAGGCGGCCACGTAGCCGGTACGCAGCGCCTTGCTGGCTTCCTGCGCCGAGTACTCGAGGTCCTGTGGGTAGTGGTTGCGGCCGTCGATGATGACCAGGTCCTTGATGCGGCCCGCGATGTAGAGGTGGCCGTTGTGGTAGGTGCCGTAGTCGCCGGTCTTGACCCACATGCCGTCGTCGGGGGCACCGTCGGCGTGCGACTGGCTGATCCGCGACTTGAGGATGTTGCGGAAAACGTCGTTGGTCTCTTCTTCCTTGCCCCAGTAGCCGATGCCCAGGTTGTTCCCATGCAGCCAGATCTCGCCGATCTGACCGTCCGGCAGCTCGCTCGCGGTCTCCGGGTCGACGATGACGGCCCACTCGTCGACGCCGATGATGCCGGCGGAGACCTGCGGAACGGCCTTCGGCGAATCGGCGGGCACCTCGACGAAGCGCTGCTTGTTCAGCTCGTCACGGTCGACGTGGATGACCGTGGGCGCCTGGTCCATCGGGGTGGTGGAGACGAACAGCGTCGCCTCGGCCAGGCCGTAGGAGGGCTTGATCGCGGTCTCCCGCAGACCGTAGGGCGAAAACGCGTCGTAGAACTTGCGCATCGACGCCGGGGACACCGGCTCGCTGCCGTTGAGGATCGCCTTGACGTTGCTCAGGTCCAAGGGCGGCTCACCCTCCTTGGGCACCCCGCGGACCGCCGCGTGCTCGAACGCGAAGTTCGGCGCCACGGTGATGACTTCGCAGTCCGGGGCGTCCTCGGGCTTGCGCGCCATCTCGCGGATCCACCGGCCGGGCCGGCGCACGAAGGCGGCCGGCGTCATGAAGGTGAATTTATGACCGACCACCGGTGACAGCAGCGCGGTGATCAGCCCCATGTCGTGGAAGAACGGCAGCCAGGACAGGCCGCGGTCGGCCTCTTTTCCCTCCAGGCCGTTCAGCACCTGCAACACGTTGGTGGGCAGGTTGAGGTGGGTGATCTCCACACCGGTCGGGGTGCGGGTGGAGCCGGAGGTGTACTGCAGGTAGGCGATGGTGTTCTCGTCGGCCTCCGGCGGCACCCAGGTGGATGCGACCTCGTTGGGCACCGCGTCGACGGCGATGACGCGGGGGCGCTCCTTGGCCGCACGGGCGCGGATGAACTTGCGGACGCCCTCCGCGGCCTCGGTGGTGGTCAGAATCGTCGACGGGGTGCAGTCGTCGAGCACGGCGTGCAGGCGGCCGACGTGGCCGGGCTCGCTCGGGTCGAACAACGGCACCGCGATCCGGCCGGCGTACAGCACGCCGAAGAGTGCCACGAGGTAGTCCAGGTTCTGCGGGCAGAGCACGGCGATGCGGTCGTCGGGCTGGGTGACTTGCTGCAGCCGGGCGCCGACTGCGCGGTTGCGGGCGCTGAACTCCGACCAGGAGATGTCGCAGGCGACGCCGTCGCGCTCGGTGGAGAAGTCCAGGAACCGGTAGGCGAGCTGGTCGCCGCGAACCCTCGCCCACTTCTCAACGTGCTTGACCAAGTTCGTGTTGGCGGGGAACTTGATCTTTCCATTCACGATGAACGGGTTGTGGTACACCATGCCGCTCTCCTGTCCCACCTGTTTTTGGTCGGCTCCGCCGACGTTTGGTTCCTAGGTCGGCTCCGCCGACGGCTTCGTTCTTCAGCCGGCTATGCCGACGGTTACATGTCTAATCACGCGCGCCAGACCTCGCACGGCACCCGTTGGGGAGCGCCGGTGATGTGCCAGCCCCAGCCAGCATCCACCCAGACCGGGTGCGCGACAAAGGTCCGATAGCTCTTAAATTCCTCTTAATGTTACGGGGCTGCCTGCGGCAGACCAAATCACAAGGTACCGCTGATCGACATCGGCAACCGCTACCTGACGCTTGTGTCCCGCCGCCCCGATCATCCGTGTTTTGGTTGTGGCGCATTTGCGATCAGACCGTGAGCCCAGTTGAGCGTCCAATCGGTCGCCGGTGCCCCGTCGATGCTCCAGCACTGCGTCGTGGCGTACAGCGCGTGAACCGGCTGACCGGCCCCGCCGGCCAAGGTGTTCAGCGTGGCCGGCAGGTTCGCGATGCTGAACGCCTCCTCCGGAGCGGCGCAGATCAGGTCGCCAGGCGCGCAGATTTCATTGGTCTTGCCGTTCAGGTCGCCGAAACCGCCCGGGCGCTCACCGGTCATGGTCAGGCCCATTCCGGACAGGATGGGCACCTCGTGCAAGGTGATCTCGGCGCCCTGCCCCGGCGGGTTGGGCCCGATGTCGTTGCCGACTCCCGTCTGGCGACGACCATCAGCGATCAACGTCACACCCAACACCAGGTCGTCGTCGACGGGTCCGCGCCCGTTGCCGATATCGCTGGCGATGTCGCCCATGATCACCGCGCCCTGCGAAAAGCCCATCAACACGTAACTGGTCAGCGGGCACTTGGTGTTCATGTCGGTCATCGCCTGCACCGTCGCGCGGGTGCCTTCGGCCCGGCTGGCGTTGTAGGACATCTGCGTGTCGCCACTCAGCGGATTGTGGAACTGCGCGGTGTACGGAGTGGTGTACGCCTGCACCCGCGACGACGGGAACTCCTGGGTGAGGCTCGCGGTCGCCTTGTGCAGCAGCGCATTGGGAAATTGGAGGGGGTTGCCGGGGTCGTCCTGCACGGCGGACTCCCACGTGCCGGGAACGTTGACCAGCAGCACGTCGGGGCAGGAAGCATCCTGAGACGCGGGTCGCGGCTTGTGCGGGTGCGTCGTCGTCGACGACGGGGGCAGTACCCCGGGCGGGACCGCGCTGGGCTCAGACTCGTGCCCGCGCAGTAAGGTCACCGCGGCCAAGATGCCCAACAGGACGACCGCAGCGACCGACAGTGCGGCGATCCAGGCGAGGGTGCGTTGCCGCTTACGCCGCGCGCTCTTAGCCATGTTCTCCTGCCAGCAGAGTCAGTGGATCGCAGCTACGCGGTCCTCCCGACCCCTGCTGCACCCCCTACACGGTACCGGCTCGGCTGGGTGGGCCAGCCGTGCAGTGACCCGCCGGATCAGCCGTGCAGCGACCCGTTCCCCGCAAGCGGGAGGTACCCCCGGCGCCCGGCTCCGCCGCGCTTGCGATCGCTGCTAGCGAATGGCGCCGACGACTTCACCCGACATCGCCCCGAGCTGCCCCGACCACGAACCCCAGCCGTTGTCGCCGCCGCCGGGGAAGTCGAAGTGGCCGTTGTGTCCGCCGTTGCTGCGGTACTGCTGATAGAACTCCCGCGAACCGCCCATCGCCGCGCCGGCCTGGCCGATCATCGCGGCGTCGTCGCCGCCCATGTTCGTCGGGCTGTAGACCCAGACGCGGGTGTTGTTCTGCGCCAGCAGCGAGGCGTGCACGTAGGGGTCGTGCCACTTCCACCGGCCCAGCTGCGGGGCTCCCCACATGCCGTTGCCATCGACGCCGCCGAACTGCTGCAGGCCGGCCAGGATCGCGCCGTTGTAGTTGGTGCTCGACGGGTAGAGGAACCCGGACAGCGATCCGGCGAAGCCGAAGCGGTCGGGGTGGAAAGCGGCCAGCGCCATCGCACCATAGCCACCCTGCGAGGCGCCGACGGCTGCGTGGCCGCCGGGCGCCAGGCCCTTGTTGGCGGCCAGCCAATCGGGCAGCTCGCTGGACAGGAAGGTGTCCCACTGCTTGCTGCCGTCCTGCTCCCAGTTGGTGTACATGCTCCACGCGCCGCCGGCCGGGGCCACCACCGAGATGCCCTTGCCGCCGAGCGTGTTCATCGCGTTACCGGCGGTGACCCAGTTACTCACGTCAGGGGCCGCGTTGAAGGCGTCAAGCAGGTAGACCGCGTGCGGGCCACCGGCCATGAAAGCCACCGGAATGTCGCGGCCCATCGCCGCCGACGGAACCATCAGGCTTTCGTAGCCTGCCGCCCTGGCTTTGCCGGCAGTTGCCGCGGTCTGTAGCGCGACGGCCAACCCGACCGAAAGCATGGCTACGCAGAACACCCGGAAAAGCGCCGACATACCCCGCACAACCGTCATGTCCACCCTCCATCGTGTAGTCGCTGAAAGCAGATTAGCCAGGGCCGTGGTTCGCCCGCGCGCCGGGTAGTGAAACAAGTCACACACGCCGCAAACAACAAGCGGCGGAAACCCCGAAGGGTTCCCGCCGCTCGTCGTACTACTTGGCGTGTTTAGGTGCCCTGGCCGTTACCCGCGTTGGTGGTCGCGGCGGTGGCCGGACCCGCACCCGGGGTGGCGCCCAGCACCGACTGCAGCTCAGGCTTCATCGCCTGCAACTGCGCGCCCCAGTAGGGCCAGTCGTGGGTGCCGTTGGCGTCGAAGTTGAACACGGCGTTCTGGCCGCCCGCGGCCTTGTAAGCGTCCTGGAACTTCAGGTTGCTGGTCCGCACGAAGCCCTCGAGGAACTTCGCGGGCAGGTTGTCGCCACCGAGGTCGGACGGCTTGCCGTTACCGCAGTAGACCCAGATGCGGGTGTTGTTCGCGACGAGCTTGCCGACCTGCAGCGACGGGTCGTTGCGCGCCCACGCCGGGTCCTCCTTGGGTCCCCACATGTCGGCGGGCTTGTAACCGCCCGCGTCGCCCATGGACAGGCCGAGCAACGACGGCCCCATGCCCTGCGACGGGTCCAACAGCGCCGACAGCGAGCCGGCGTAGACGAACTGCTGGGGGTGGTACGCGGCCAGGATCAGCGCCGACGAACCGGCCATCGACAGACCGACGACAGCGCTGCCGGTCGACTTGACCTGCTTCTCGCTCTGCAGGTACGCAGGCAGCTCGCTGGTCAAGAAGGTTTCCCACTTGTAGGTGGTGCAGCCGGCCTTACCGCAGGCGGGCTTGTACCAGTCGGAGTAGAAGCTGGACTGGCCACCGACCGGCATGGCAACCGAGATCCCGGACTGGTTGTACCACTCGAAAGCCGGGGTGTTGATGTCCCAGCCGTTGAAGTCGTCCTGCGCGCGCATCCCGTCGAGCAGGTACAACGCCGGCGAGTTGGCGCCACCGCTCTGGAACTGAACCTTGATGTCGCGGCCCATCCCGGCGGAGGGAACCTGCAGGTATTCCACCGGCAGACCCGGGCGAGAGAAGGCCCCGGCGGTCGCCGAGCCTCCGACGGCACCAATCAGGCCCGAGAGCAGCGTCGCACCCGCGGCCGCCACGACGAGCCGGCGCGGCATACCCGCCACGGCGCCGCGCAATCTGTCGACAAGCGTCATCCTTGCTTCCTCATCCTTCTTGCGGCTTTTCGGCGCATTTCACCGATCGGTCGCTTTCTTGATTGGGTCGAACTGCCTGCGTGTACCCGATTGCAGGGCGTCTCCTCGGACCATCTCGGCCCGCATCGTCGCCGCGCGAAGCGCAGCAGTGCCCGTGTAGTCAACCACACCTTATAGCGTTCAGCCGCATCGAGGCACGTGCACCAACCGTCGAGCAGCCCTCCCACCCAGCGGCTTTCAATTCATACATGTGTCGAAAGGCGGTGTTTTCACATGTGCTTGACGGCCGTTGCCAGCTGGTGAGGGGCCAAATGTGATGTTGCTGCCATTTTTTCGCGACCGGGGCGCTGTGATTTGTTCGGCGTTTGCCGAAATTTCTTCTGCGCGACGCTTACTCGCGAGGCGGCGGCGGCACCTCTGCGGGTAACGGCAGCCCACACCGGGCCAGTTCGTAGCGCGGCACCCGGTCGATCCGGTACTTGGTGAACTGGAAGGAATTCACCAGGTTGGACATGAAGCGGTGCGGGGTCATCGGTGCGCGCACCGAGCTGAGCACCGCCTTCGTCTCCGGGCACTGCAGCGCCGAGACGGCCTCTGCAACCCACTGCGCATCCAGGTAGCCCGGAATCCCCGGAGGCAACTTCACCCAAGGGCCGTCGGCGATCACCCAGTCGGGAAAGAGGTTCTTGTCGTGCCCGATGCGGCCGTGCTTGAGCCGTTCTGTGTGTTGCGCGAGCGGATTTGCCAAACCGATCTGATCGATCACCCTGACATCGAGCCCTACGTTCATGCCGACCATGCCCAGGTTGGTGAAAAACACCGCATGCTGGGGTTTTTGCGGGGACTTTTCGCCCGGGGGCGGCTGGGCCATCGGCACCAGGTCCCACTGGATGTAATTGCCCGACGGCAGCAGTAGCGCCCCTTCGGGAGTGTTGTTCAGGGCCGTCAGGATGGCTGCCATCCGCGGATAGCCCAGGTAGTCCGCGGCGGTGAGCGGATGCGCGTGACCAGTGGCCTGGGCATAGAAGCGGCGTTCGTCGACGATCCCGGAGTAGGTGACGTGGGTGGCATCGTCGCCCATCCCCGGCGAATTCGCCGCCCACAGCGTCCACCCGGCCAGTCCCAGCCACAACGCGCCGGCCGCGCCGGCCACCCAGTTACCGGTCTCCCGCGAATAGTCCTGGCCGTCGGGGACGGCGATGGGGACGACGGCGACCGGAGCCAGCAGACAGAACAGCGGAGCCAGCAGCACCCGGGCGTGCATGAAGTCGCCGCCTTGCCGGATCCAGTAGAGGGCCTGCAACAGACCGCTGATCAGTACCCACGCCACCACCGCCGGCGGACTGTGCACGGCACGGGCCACCCGCCCGTAGTTGGGCGCCATCGCGGGGCGCAGGAACGACGGCCGCCGGCGGGCGGCGAACAGCAGCACGCCCAGCGGTACGAGGAGCACCAGGGGTATCCACACCGCATACGGCGCGTCGAAGTTGAAGAGGTAGATCATGCCCTGGGACCACTTGTCCCCGGCCGCGTCCTTGGCCAGGGCGGTGCCGGGCACCAGCAAGCCGTAATAGCCCATCCGGAAGATCTCGTAGGCGACCGGCACGAAACCCCCGGCCACCACGATCAGCACCCTGCGACGCCAGGTCCGGGCGGCGACGAGCATCATGATCAGCGCCAAGCCGCCCATGAGCGCCAGCTCCGGCCGGACCAGCACACTGAACCCGGCAACGAATGCCAGCAGGCCGACGAACACCCTGTTATCCGCGCGGTTGCGCACCGGCTGCGCCCAGCAGACCATCATCCACCACAACAGCCCGAGATACGCCAGCGCCAAGCCGCTCTCCAGACCGGACGTGGCGAAGTCCCGCGCCGGCGGCAGCGCGATGTACACCAGCGCGCCGGCGGGCAACATGATGGCCTTGCGGCCCCGCAGGCTCGGCGCGTACAGCCGCGCGGCGCCGAGCATCAGCAGCGCCACGCCCACCACCGAAAGCGTCAGCGCGAGCGCGAGGGCCACGTATTCCATTTGCACCGCACCGCCGACCCAGCTACCCACATACATCAGATAGGTCCAGGCGGTGGACGTGTTGGCCTCGACCCGCTCGCCCTGGTTGAACACCGGCCCGTTGCCGGCAAGCAGATTGCGCACCGTGCGCAGCACGATGAGGCCGTCGTCGGCGATCCACCGGCGCTGCCAACTCCCCCAACCGAACAGGACGGCGACCAACGCCACGCTGATCCACAGGCTGACCCGCACCATGGTGGTGTACGGAAACACCGGCCAGCCGGGCCGCCTGATCACCGGCCGGCTGCGCATCATCCGCGCTTTGAGAGCCTGCAGTTCGGGGCTAACCGAAGGCAACGGCGGCTCCGACTGTTGCGATCCACGCCAGGAACAGCAGCTGCAGCACCCGGTCGCGCAGCGCGATGTCTTCGGGTTCGCCGGCCAGCCCGCCGTCCACGTCGACCGCGTAGCGCAGGATCGCGATGGTGAACGGGACCATGGAGACCGCGTACCAAGACCCCGAGTGGTGACCTCGCTCGAACGCCCACAAGCCGTAGCACATCACCACCGCGGTGGCTGACAGCGTCCAAACGAATCGCAGGTAGGTGCTGGTGTAGCTCTCCAGTGACTTGCGGATCGCCGCGCCGGTGCGCTCGGCCAACTGCAATTCCGCATAGCGCTTGCCGGCCACCATGAACAGCGACGCGAACGCCGCCGAGAGCAAAAACCATTGCGAAAGCGGGATTTTGGCAGCCACACCGCCCGCGATGGCGCGAAGTAGATACGCCGAGGAAACGATGCAGATGTCAAGCACCGCTTGGTGTTTGAGGCCGAAGCAGTACGCCAGCTGCATGCCGAGGTAGACGGCCATCACCAGCGCCAGGTTCGGCGTCACCGTCCACGCGATGCCCAGCGAGGCCACGCCCAGCAGCACGGCCACGACGTAGGCCAGCCACGCGGGCACCACGCCCGCCGCGATCGGGCGGAATCTCTTGGTGGGATGTTCGCGGTCGGCCTCGACGTCGCGCGCATCGTTGATCAGATAGATCGAGGACGCCGCCAGACTGAACACCACGAACGCATACCCCACTTGGGTGAGCATCTGGCCGTAGTCGTACCGAATACCACTGCCCAGCCCGGCCACCGGCGCCGCCAGCACCAAAACGTTCTTCACCCACTGCCGCGGGCGTAACGCCTTGATCACCCCGGTGACCAGGTTGCCGGGCGGTCGCGTCACGACGTCCTCACTCATTCGGCTCCACCTCTTGCGACCTCTCGTGCGCGGCGTGCGATCGCCGCAACGACGGCACCGAGGGCGATGCCGAACGCCACGTCGCTGGGGTAATGCACGCCCAGCAGCATCCGCGACAACGCCATCGGGGGCACCAAGACCGCTGGCAGCGGCAGACCAGTGATCCGGCCCATCAGAATCGCCGCGGCGGTGGTCGAAGTGGCATGTGCGGACGGGAAACTCAGTTGGCTAGGCGTGCCGACGTTCACCACGACGGCGGGATCGTACGGCCGCTTGCGGCGCACGATCCGCTTGACGATGACGGCGGCGGCGTGTGCGGCGAACGCCCCTGCCCCGGCCACCAGCCAGTCCGCCCGCCACTTCGGTGAAAGCACCGCTCCGAGGGCGGCGACGGCCACCCAGCCGATGCTGTGCTCACCGAAGTGGGACAGTGCACGCGCCACGGGTAACGCCCCGGGACGATCACTCAATGCAGCCTGGACGGCGACCAGCGCGGCCACCTCGCCACGCGGCGCCTGTGCGGCAGCGGCCTCATGCATGTTCTGCAGCTGGCAGCAACGCCGTCTCCCACTTCTGCTTGCTGGACAACACGGGCAGCGCGTCGCGGTACACCCGGCGCATCTCGTCGAACCGGCTGACTAGCTGACGTTGACGGCGCAGCGATGCGAACAACAGCGAGAACATCTTTCGCCGGTCCCGCTGGCGGTAGACCACGCCGCAACCGTCGGCCGTGGTGACCGTCACGCCGTCGACCGTGCACAGCCGGAACCAGCGCGCATCCTGCGTCGGCACGTTGAACTCCGGCCGCGCGTGGGAGCCCGTATCGGCCTTGGTCATGTTGTGCAGGATTCCGCGGGCCAGCCGGTAGCTGATCGACACCGGGTCCACCGGCGGCTTCATCGCCTTGGTCTTGTGCTGGGGCGAAGCGAGTTCGCTGGCCGCCGGCAGCACGACCGCGTCCGGGAATTCCTTGCGCAGCCGATGTACTTCCGGCAGACCCGATTCCAGGATCGAGAAGATGTGTTCGGGCCCGGCGAGGAAGTCGTCGATGGCGCGGTTCTGAATCGCGACGGTCGAATACTCAAGGCAGGAAAGGTGTTTCAACGTCGCCTTGAGGTGGCTGCGGACCAGACCGGTGATGTCGCCATCCCAGTGTAATGCCGCCACCACCAGCCGGTTGCGCAGGTGGAAGTAAGCCTGCCAGTCGATGGCGTCGTCCTTGTCGCTCCAGGCCATGTGCCAGATCGCGGCGCCGGGCAGCGTGACGGTCGGATAGCCGTGCTCACCGGCGCGCAGACCGTACTCGGCGTCGTCCCACTTGATGAACAGCGGCAGCGGCTGGCCCAATTCCTCGGCGACCTGGCGCGGGATCATGCACGTCCACCAGCCGTTGTAGTCCACGTCGATGCGCCGGTGCAGCAGCTGGCTGCGAGGGTTATTGTCGCTCAACGGATATTCGGCGAAGTCGTGGTCGTACTCGGCGAGCGGCGCGGCGGTCCACATGAAGTTCGACTGGTTGACGACCTCACCCATGATGTGCAGGTGTGAGGGCTCCTGCAG
>NZ_DASUHS010000250.1:0-81844 GCF_036273375.1 Mycobacterium sp.
CACTTAGGCCGGTTCGATGAACGTTCCGGTGGCGGGTTGTGTCCCAATCGGTTAGCTCGCGGGTTTTCCAGCAGCGCATCCGTTACGTGCACCGACGGTAGGAGCCCCCGCAGTTCAGTTAGCCAGCTTCCGCAAAACGCATGGAAGGCATCGTCTCTTTCAGTCTCCCGAGCCCACCGACCGCTTCAACCGCTTGCCTGAACCGCTGATGCTGATCCAGCGCCCAGTCGAGCATCGCGGGCCACAGATCCACATCCGCAACATCGTCGAACTGCGATGTGACGCAGATTGCGGCGGCCTTCTTACCGGGCTTGTCGTCCCACTCGGCGACCTGGCCCAGAACGCCCTCGAATTCACGTTTTATCGCGCGGAGTGCCTCGAACCGGCCCAAATTGATTCTGGGATCGGGACTGCCGAAGTAAAGCTGCACGCCGAGACCCTGGTGAGTGAAGGCGGTCGAGTAGGAAACCGCGCTCGTGCCGGTAGGGAGGTTGTATCGCGAGGCGCGTGTCGGTGTTTTCCTCTTTGTCCAGCCGGGGTGCTCCGCGCCTACGCGGTTGAGGAATTGCTCCCAGAAATCCCAATACAGCTTGGAGCGCTCGGTCAGCGTCGCTGCCTTACCTTGCGTTCCCAACTTGCTT
The DNA here is from genome assembly GCF_036273375.1 of Mycobacterium sp. Taxonomy (GTDB): domain Bacteria; phylum Actinomycetota; class Actinomycetes; order Mycobacteriales; family Mycobacteriaceae; genus Mycobacterium. The sequence goes on from NZ_DASUHS010000250.1 coordinate 642, forward strand.
GGCGGCGTAACCCCGTTGGAGTTCGGCGCAGGGGTGGAGTCGTCGGTCGGGGCCACCTCGATCTCGAGTCCGGCAGGGCGAACATCGGCGTCGCGTGCGGCTGCTTTAGCCGTTGCGGCTCGAGTCCTCGCCTTGGCGGCCCTCGCCTTGGCGGGCCTCGTCTGAACGACCAACGCGCCGAGCACAATTCCACCAATAGCGACAAAGAAAACGAGAAAGAGAATGTAAAAGAAGCCCGCCGCGTCCATGACATCACCGCCAGAAAGCCAGCTGGTGGAACTCGGCGGCAAATCCGTACAGATGCTGGCTCAGCGACTGGGCGGTCATGAGACGGCTACTACACGCGACTGTTGAACGCCGTCGTGGCCGTGAGATGCGCGGGACAACATGCTCGCCCGAACCTCCGGGATTGGTGATGCTGTTTGGTGACGTTGCCCGACTTCGTCGATTCGAGCGTAGATGCCTGCGCTGTTGGTTACACGGGAAATCGTGAAACTTGCGCAACCGGTAGGTGCTGTTGGGCTGTGACCGCGGCCGTGCGCACCGAACTTGAGGCGGCGCCGGCGGCTGCGGAACGTCCCGGCCTGACAGCGGTGGCGTGAGCATTGGCCGCTGACTGATGTCAACCTCCTTGCGGGTCAGAACAAGAGCGGTAAGTCGAATGTGCTTCACGTAGTCCCGCTCGCGACCAAAAGCGCCGGCACTAATCGCAGCTCGAAGTCAATCGTCGGTGTCACACATGGCGCGAGGCTAGGTAAGTGCGCGGATGGCACGCACTTCACCAGGGTCACCAAGCGGCTTCTCCAGACAGGCGTAATCGGGCCCGTAATATCACTGCCTCGGCTTCTGCAACTACTGCTTCTGCCGCCTTGGCTTCTGGCGTCGCCGCGACTGCCTCGGATTCTGCTGCCTCGGCGCGCCGGGCCGCGTCATTGCGTCCCGTCGCCAGCGCGGAAATCAACGCCGCGGCGCATGCTACGGCGGCCACGACCGGCCCCGCAGCGGCGGTGATGACGAACGCAAAGGAAAAGCTCAAGACAATGAGCCGAACAAGCCTGCTGGTCCTCATGGAGGTTAAGTCGGCTGGTACCGCGTTGACGTTACGTAAGGACTCGTGGGCGATGCCGTCATTGTCCCGGTCCAGGTTGGGTAGGTAGGCGGGGCCGCCCTCGGAATGTTGTACCGGCCGTCCTACGAATATGCCGGCGCAAAGTGGTTAGCCCGCCAGCGGAGTAGGGTGGCGGGGGCGGTTGGGAGACGCTAGAAAACACCCCCGGTGCATCTCGGATAGACAGCTGGACGGCATCAAACTCCAAGTCGAAGTCCGTGCGTCTCAGTAAATCCCTGCCCCAGGAAGAAATTATGCCCACCTTAGAGGCGCAGCTCCGCCAGGACTTGCGCAACTACGCCCTCGAGTTACGACAACTTGCCTACACCCTGCCCGAAGGTGTGGGGGAGCACCATCTGCTTGAAATGTCGGGTCGGATGCGCGTTGCTGCCGATCAAGTGGAGCGTCAGGGAAGCGTTGATGATGGCTGATCGCGTCATGAGAGGCAGTCGCCTCGGATTCGTGAGCTACGAGGCTGACCGCAACCACAGCCTCGCGCCACGTCAGGTCGCGCGGTATCGGACCGAGAACGGTGGCGAGTTTGAGGTTCCCTTCGCGGAAGACGCTGAGATCCCCGGCACCTGGCTGTGCCGCAACGGCATGGAGGGCACTCTGATCGAGGGCGGTGACCCGGCCGAACCCAAGAAGGTCAAGGTGCCACGCACACCCTGGGACATGCTGCGGGAACGCCGCTCGATCGAGGAACTCGACGAACTGCTCAGGGAACGCCTCGAGATCATCAAGTCGGGCCGCCGCGGCAGTTAGCTTCGCTTTGGGGGTTTCTGGTTAATGTGTTGCGGATCTTCTGATGCTCCTACAGATGAGCGGTGACCAGCTCATCACCGCCGTCAGCGGTACTCTGCACCGTCATCCAGACCAGGCTGACTTGCGGGCTGCCGTCGCGATTGATCGTGACCAGCGTTGCAGGGTCGGAACCGATCAGTTGGCGTGCGGCGTCGTTGAGTCTGATGATGTTCATTGCGTTCTCCTGAGTCGTCATTTTCGGATGTCTATCCATACGACGAAAAGCTGTGCTTAGACCGACAGCCCGACAACAAATCAACCGATGAGGGCCCACCGACTCGGTCGCCGGTGCTGGACCAGCGGCGCTCCGGTCATGGCACTCAGCGTTTCCCGGCTGGCCCTCTTACAAGCGCGGAACAATGAGACCAGTGTGGCCTCGTAGTTCCCTCTAGTAATTATCGAGGCAGCTGGTTACGCCGGGAATGACGAGCGGGTCCACGTGATTCTGAACCGCCTGAAGGGAGGAGATAGTGCACAAATATTGCATGGGCTTGCGTTTACCTTCTTCAGATGGTGCCCCGGCAGGATTCGACCCTGCGACTCCGGCTTTCGGAGAGCCGACTGGTCTTGACGCTGCTCACTTGTTATCGCAAGTCGGTGTAGCGCAATATCTTTCGATAGCCTACCGTGTCAACGGCTATCGGTAATCCTGCACTGTTTTAGTCCTAATGGATGAACAAACGATGGCTATAACCGGGTGTTTCGATCGGCTGTGAGCGGGCGACCCGCAACTTAGCGGATCCGGTCGTGAGCACGGCACGCCTACTAGAGGCCACCGCACCGCGAGGGGGCCAAGATGGGTGACCACGGGGGGCAATCAGCTGGCAACGGTTGCGGCGGAGGCGGCGGGATTGGAGTTGGGAATAGGTTAGGTCCCTCCCAATAGTGCGCAGGAGCCGTAGTCCGCACGTCGTAGTCGAAGTAGTAGGTGTGGCAGACACCCATGTCCCAAACTAGGTCTGTATCCGACCGTGGTGGATCATTCGGCATAGCTTGTCCCGGACACCATTGGAATGGGCCATAGGTATAGGCATGGGCGGTACCAGCACCCAGTCCCAAACCTGCCGCGCCCAAACCGCCGGACACCAGCATGATCGTTGCTGACCCAACGATTCCTCGTTTCATAAACCGCAGATTATTCCCATGTGACCCGGGAACACTGGAAAATCGCACAGCTCGGTTCATGTTGGTCGTTCGTTGCTGGGGGCCCGCAGTGAGGTGACCCAGTGCAGGCGAGAGTTCCCATCAACAAGGTCCAAGGCTGTGGTGACCGCGGGTCAGGCAACGAGAACTAGCCTCAATCCTTGGCAACGGTAATCCCCCGAAAGACGTTGCGCCGCAACGGCAACATCAATCTATTGCAATCGTTAGAACGGCCGACAGGTAATCCTAGGTCGCACGTTCGAGTCGTGCCGGGCCACTGTCAGTCATATGACGTCGTTTGATGCTCGACATTTTGTCGTCGGGTCATGCGTGGCAGAGTTTCGGCTGATGCTGACAGTTACTTCAGCTGATCCCACTCCCTGCATGAAGGAGTTGAGCGTGGCTGAACAATGCTTTACGGCTACCGGCTCGCCACCACGATTTGTGGCCTGAAAGTTTTGCCACCCCGCAGCTCGACCTTGATCGCCGGGTCGGCGTACCGTGCCAACGTCCTCAGCGCCGACTGGCTGTAGGCGCGCAGCCCGCTGATGAATCCGTCATGCGGTACCGGCAATATCGGTGCGAACGGCAGGGTCAGCGACAACCGCGCGATGTGCACTAACGACGGCGGACGCGACAAGTCGATGATCAGCAGTTTCCTCGCGACGCGGGTGCCTTCGGCGAACACTCGGGCGGCCAGCGGCGGCCGGAGGTGGTGCAACGACAACGCGAACACAGCGAGGTCGTAGTGTCCATCGGGCGCGTCGATGGTGGTGGCGTCCATCGCGCGAACCACCGCCCGCGGGTGCCTGCCTAAGTCACTTGCGGCGATGGTGGCCACAAACGTGGGATCGATGTCGGTAGCCGTCACTTGGGCGGTGGGATGCATCTCCAGCAGAGCTCGCGATAGCCCGCCGTGGCCGGCACCGAGTTCGACGATATTGGGATCGGGCACCTCCGCGACCTCATCGAGCGCGATGCGCGCAAACTTCTTCTGCGCACCGGAAATCCTCTCCATGCGGTCTAGGTTGCGGACCACCTTGCGTTTCAGATCGTCGACGTCGTCGCGGTCGAGATATTCCAGACGATCGGTCTGCAGCCGCCGGTCCAGCCACGAGGCGTCCGGTCCGCCGCGCGGCATGCGGTCGATTTGGAAGCTTTCCGCGGCCACTGTGCCACCACGTTTTGAACCGGTCAAAAAGTTCAACACCACGCCAAGCACCCCCGTTCGCAGTTTTCATGACATTGCCCTATTCGCGAGGAATAAACGTTACACGTGCGTTAATTGTTTTCTGTGCGCACACTCCGAGTCGACGGTTGAGCGATTCGTCAGTCGACTCCAGGCTTATCGAGCGCTCAGCGTGGATATGCGCCTGTTGAGCCTGGTCGGCCCAAGCGCGTAACCCAAACGCCGACACTGGTCCTCGAAGGCGCCGACGTATGTGCGGCCCGCGACCCGATAGGGAAAGGCTCGCTGTATGCCATCGAGTCTCCAGCATCATGATGTGGCCCATGTTGGGGAAACCACGCTGAAGCCTTGTTCTAGACAGTCGCCGAACGAATCGACGGCTGGCTCACCACGCGAGGGCCACGAGCCCGACCGGAGAGAGGGGTGGCCCGACAACTATGACGCGGGCCCGTGGTCCGCAACGGCGTGGCGCGGCCATGGACAGCGGGGACTGGGTATGGTCAGGGCCGGTCCGGACCTTCGGCGGCGCACCTATTGAAATTCGAGGTAGTCGACGCTCAACGCGACTACGCGTGCCCCGAAAGCGCCTCCTTTGTAGGTGTTACATGCCAGGGTGACCGTTTCGTCGCGAGTGGTGGTGAGTCCGGCGACGAGCGTAATGCCTGAATTATCCCATTCGTTCAGATAGATCCTTACTTTTTCAAGTTCGATGTTCGCATCGTAAAGAAGCCGGGCTTCGGCATATTGTTTGGAGCCATCGTAATTCCACAACACGACTGTGCCCATGAGGAGCCAGTTGAGTTCCTGACGGTCCGGGTTGCGCAGGTCTACCTTTGCGACGATGACGTCGCTGAAATGTTCGAGATCCACTTGGTCGTAGATGCCATTGATGATGGCTCGGCTGGTGCCCATTCGCGTCTCCCCTCATTCAGATGCGAGTGAGCGGGAAGACTACGCGACCGGCCCATCGCGGGGGTTTGATTCAGCGAATCGACGATCATCACGCGGAATTAAAACGTCAAGCGTCAGCCGAGGTCATACAGCTCGGTCGGTGCCCCTGTTCAGAGTCGGTTGATGGTTGACGTTTTGGTTTCGGTTGATCGTTGACACTCGTGTTGTGTGGGGTTGACCCCTGACGGCGGACACCTGACTGGTGGGACTGCTGGTCCCGCGGGAAGCATGTCCGTATGTCGCGACGCTGACCGAGGTCGCTACACCGCAACTCAGTGCTGCCTTTGCGGACGCGATTCGTCGGTTCGTGCGATTCGCCGCCGAGCACCCCGAACTAAACCAGATCATTGTCCACGAGGGCACGGCGGAGAGCGACCGGTTGACATGGATGACCGAAACCCACGTGAAGCCAGTCTTCGATGCCATTAGGCCGGCATGGCAGATCCTTCGTGACGCGGGGGTTGCCGCACCCATCGACAGCTCGATCCTGCACTACGTACTCATCGGCGCTGCATCGCTGCCGTATGTCAACGCCCCCGAAGTCCGCCTTCTCACTGGCCAGGATCCGAAGAGCCACGCGTGGATCGACGCTCACGCCAACGGATTGGTCGCCATTCTGCTGCCGGGATTAGCCGCCGCCTGACAAGGGGACGTGCTCAGTGCGCAAAGCAGCGCTTTACTTGCTCGCGCGAACAGATACTACGTATGTTGAGACTCGTGGCAGCTGGTAAACCGGGCAGTAAGAGAACGCGAAGTACGAAGGTCGATGGGGTGACCCCGCTCAGCGCGGGTGAATTCAGGGTGATTCGTTCGTTGCACCCGGGTTTTGTCACCATGATGCGGCAACTCGATGTCGACTTGCAGCGCGAGCATCGCATGTCGCACGCCGAATTCGTCGCGTTGATGTTTTTGTCTGAGGCTTCCGACCGCACGTTAGGGCTCAGCGATTTGGCCCGGCGTTGCCAGCAGTCGTTGAGCGCGATTAGCCGTACGGTCGGGCGGATGGAGGCCCAGGGGTTGGTCCGCCGTGAGCAGTCATCCCACGACGCGCGGGCCTACAACGCTGTGCTCACCGATGCCGGGCTCACCCGATTGGAACAAGCCGTCCCCGCCCATGTCGCGAGCCTGCGCCGTCACCTATTCGATCACCTCGACGGTGTCAACCTCAACGCAATCGGCGATGCCTTCGAACGCATTGCGGCTGCCGCTAGCGGAGATCCTCATGCAGTTCCTGGTCAACCATCACCAGACACCCCGATGGGGCGATACATCACGGCCTGAACGGGTATCGCCCTTCGTTGGCGGCTGCTCGTGGACCGAGGAGATCTCCGCATGTCGTTGTCGGAGCGCCGAGAGGGCGTCGTTTGCGATGCGTTCGGCTCTGCCGGCTTCCGCCGGTGATGTCCCATCTGGTGAAAACCTCGCGCTCGATCTCCTCGATGTCAAGCAGCCTTACTGTTGACATACCTACCTCCTGTCCGTGAATTCCGGTTTATGACTCCGCGACAGCCTGACGACGGTTGTCGACCGCGGCGGCGAGAGCGGCCAGGATGGTGGGCATCGCGTCGGCAATCTCGTCGTCGTGTGCGGGGTGGATGGTCGCGAATCGGGTCGATCCGTGCGGCACCGACAGCGTGACGTCATCGAGCACCCTTGCGCCGGCGATGCTCGCTACTTTGCGAGTGTCGTCGTGGGCCCACACCCCGCCGTACTGGCCATTCGATACGCCGATGGCAGCCAACGGCTTTCCGCTGATCGCCCCGGCTCCGTAGGGTCGCGAGATCCAATCGATGGCGTTTTTGAGCGAGGCCGGCATGGTGCCGTTGTATTCGGGGGTGACGAGTAACAGCGCGTCGGCGGACTCAACTTCGACGCGAAGCCAGTCTGCGGCCGCAACTGCGCCCGGGCGGTCGATGTCTTCGTTGTAGAAAGCCACGTCGGCCAGGTTGTCGAAGATGTCGACGTCGACGCCGTCGGGTGCATATTTGACGGCCGCCTCGGCGAGCTGTTTGTTGTACGAGCCGGCACGCAGGCTTCCCACCAGGGCCAGGATTCGGGTGGTCACGGGGCTCTCCATCTCGTTGGAATTTGCTTGCGCCGACAAGCATAACATTGCTTGCGCGAACAACCAAGTGCCAAAGTCCGGAGTTATGAGCGCGTGCCGCGCGAGAACAGCGCTCACAGACGACGAAGTCAGAGTGATCGATAGGCTGCGCCCGGCGGTATCTGCTGGGATCAGTTGCACGGTGTCGACCTGCGCGCCCTCGGCACTGCGCTCGAACGCATCGCCGTCGCAGAGGATTCCACGTCCGCACCCGGCGTGTGACTGGCGGGCCACATAACTTTTCGCTTCTTCGTTTGTGGGCGATGCCACAGCCGAGGTTCCCCATGAGTAGTTGCTTGTTAACGCAAGCAACTATAGACTTGTGAGCGCAAGCAAGTTCATTTCATTTGGTTGGAAGGATGCCCCACCATGACCGCAGCCCAGAAGGCCGACCGGCGTGGCAACCGTCGTCACGCCGACGAAATCCACAACTTCACGCCGTCCCCACAGCTGGCCGCCAGTCTGCAGCGCGTGCTAGTCGACCTCGTTGAGCTTCACCTGCAGGGCAAGCAAGCGCACTGGAACGTCATCGGCTCAAATTTCCGCGACCTGCACCTGCAGCTCGACGAGCTCGTTGACGCCGCCCGCGAGGCCAGCGACACCATCGCCGAGCGGATGCGTGCCCTCGACGCCGTCCCCGATGGCCGGTCCGACACCGTCGCAGCGACGACGAGCCTGCCGCAGTTCCCGGCCAACGAGGTAATCACCGGCGATGTCGTCGATCTGGTGACCACGCGGACGTACGCAACGGTCGACACCATTCGTGATGTGCACGACGCGGTGGACGCCGTCGACCCGAGTACCAGCGATCTGCTCCACGAAGTCATCGACTCGCTGGAGAAGCTCGCTTGGATGATCAAATCCGAGAACCGCAAGATTTAACCCGGCAAGGCGGCGTCTCGCCTTGGTCCGAATCCGTAGGGGATCCAGTCGAAGACGCCGGACGCTGGGCGCAGGAAGTGAAATCACGAGGTCGGTGTACGCGGGCCGACTGCCCGGCGCGCAATTACATCGACAGGACAACGGACGTCTGATTCTACCCGCGCTGCTGCATTCGGACTCGCGGAGCGCATTTCTCGGTATCAAGTCTCACCGCTTCGCTTCGAGGAAAGAGGTATGACATGACGAATCAGCACCTCCAACGGATCACGAAAATCTTGATCGGTGCTGCTGTCGCTCTCGGCGCTTACGTGGGGGGAGCGGCACCAGTCAGCGCTGACCCGAACCCGATCGGCAGCGCCCCGAACCCGTTCGGCGGCCTCAGCTGTGGCTGCCGAGAGACAGCTCCGCCCGGCAGCCCAGCTCTGAGGGAAGGGATAGATCGGGGAATCCGGGAGGGCCGCACTGCCTGGTTGCTAATACTTCGCCATTGACCCAGCCCGGCGATCGCCGTGACGTCGCGGCCGCTCTGCGACGGACGTCACTGGACGTCAAAATCCTCATCGAGATCGAATGATTGCCAGCGCCGAGCCAATGCGAGCCATCTGATGCCAAAAAATCGCCGACCACAGCACCGACCAGAACAAGCGAAGACCAGTCGGCGGGCATCAAAAATCAGCGCTGAACTGCGGTTTCCCGCCTGTGCCCCCGGCAGGATTCGAACCTGCGACACCGGCTTTAGGAGAGCCGTGCTCTATCCCCTGAGCTACGGGGGCGGACGGGCCTGAGCTTACCGGCAGGCCCCCAGGTAATCGCCCCGGCGGTCAGCGCAGTTCGGCGATCACCTTGGAAAAGTTGTCGATGTTGTTGTCCTGCACGGTGAAGGACGACACGCCGTACTTGTCGCGGTATGCGGACAACGTGTCGGCGATCTCGCGGGGGGAACCGCTGAGGACCGAGGGTTGGGACAGGATCTCCTCGTCGGACAGGTTGGGCGAGTAAGCGCGGGTCAATTTGAGGTCGGGCTCGGTCTCGCCGTCGCGTGGCATTGCCGTGATCGCCAGGTTCAGCTCGAGTGAGTCGAACCGTTCTCCCGCCGCGTTGCGGACGAACTCGACGCGTTCGGCGAACGGGTCCTCGACGTCGCGCACCTTGGAGCCGGTCAGCCCGATGATGTCGGCGTTGCGGGCTGCAATAGTCAGTACCCGGTCACCATTGCCGGCGATGATGAGTGGCGTCGAAGGGTGGTGCTCTTTCAGGTACTTCGTCATGTGCTCGAGGTAGTCGACCCGCGCGCCGGCGCTGGGATACGGAATCTCCGCGGCCTCGAATTCTTCCCGTACGTAACCGGTGCCGAGCCCGATCTCCAGGCGGCCATCGCTGAGCAGATCCAGGGCTTGCATGTCCCGGCTGAGCAGGGCCGGCTTGTAGAACGCGGAGTTGAGCACATACATGCTCAACCGCAGCGTCGTGGTGACCATCGCGACCGCGGTGAGCGTCGGGAATGGAGCTGCGGCCCCCAAATGGTCCGGCACACAAAGAATGTCGAAGCCGGCGTCCTCGGCGCGCTTGGCCTTGTCGAGTAGTGCCACGCGCGACTTGTAGAACCGCATGCTCATTCCGAAACGAAAGTCCTTGGCCACCAACAATCTCCGTTCAACGATCCGACATTGACCAACTACGGGCGGCCGCGGCCAACCCCTGGGTGAGGGCGCTGGTGACCGACGACAAACCATCATCGCCCGGCAGCGGGCTGCGCGGGCTGATCCCCCTGACCCGCGCCGAGAGCTCCAGCTGGGTGCCGCCGTCACGCACCCGGTTCACCGGGTTGCGCGGGTGCAGGCCCCGCAACTCCGGCGGGATGTCGGCGAGGTCGGTGATCACTTGATAGCCGGTCAGCTGGATGTGCCGGGTCAGGTGAGCGGCCAATGCCCGATTGCGGCCGCCCGCCAACAGCTGGGTGCTGCGACCATCGCGGCCGTACCCGTGCAGCGACACGGCGACATCGACATGGTCGAGGAACTCGGCGAGCCGCGGCGACTCGGCCGGGTCGAACAGCGCCGACGGCAGGTGGTGCGGGTAGCGATCCGGATGGCGCACCACATACACCGAGGCGCCGGCGGCTTCGGCGGCGCGCTCGGCGATCACGTCGGTCATCTCTTCCAGGCCGCCGCCGTGGATCGCGAAAAAGCCGAAACGCGAACGCAATTTGCTGATCTCGGTCACCCCGGGCTCGCTCAGCAATGCCGAAAATGACTGTGGCCCAAGACCGGACGCCGAAGACGATTTCGGGCTGGGCCATCCAGCGGGATCCCAGCGGCGTAAGAAGTCGACCCAGCGTTGCGGCAATCCGTGCTGCGTGGCGCCGTCGATGATCTTGGGCAGGTAGCCCGGACGGGGCGGACCCGGCGTCACCCGGTGGTCGATGTAGACCCAGGCCGGCGCCGGCCCGTCGTCGGTGTGCACGGTCATCTCGTCGCGCCGGTAGCGCACCGGCACACCCTCGGCGCTGTCCAGCGTCGCCAAGTCACCGTCGGAGATCTGCCAAACCACCCCGTACACCTGGTTACCGGCGAGCGGTTCCACGGTGGCCACGCCGCGCTGGTTGATCAGCCAGTCGTGATCGGCCAGCACCGCCGGTCGCGGCCGTGCGGCGTCGGGACAGCGTCGCGCCATCTGCCGGACGCATAGGTTCGACCCGTATGCGAAGTAGAGGTGCCGGCGGGCCGGCATTCAGCCGGTCACCGTCAGCCAGATGAGCACCACGTTAAGCAGACTAATCAATACGCCGACGGCCCAGCCGAGAAGCGTCGTGATGCGGTGATTGACGTCGCCGCCCATCAGCTCGCGATCGCTGGTCAGCTTGATCAAAGGCAGCACCGCAAAAGGTATTCCGAACGACAACACCACCTGCGATAGCACCAACGCGCGGGTGGGATCGAATCCCACCGCCAGGATCACCAGGGCGGGCACCAGGGTGATCACCCGGCGCACCACCATAGGAATCGACCGGTGCAGCAACCCCTGCATGATCATGGCGCCGGCATAGGCGCCCACCGACGACGACGCCAGACCCGACGCGAGCAAGCCGACCGCAAACAGCACCGCGATGGTCGCGCCCAGCGTGTTGTGAATCGCGGAATAGGCGCCCTCGATGGAGGCGCTCACGTCGCGGTGCTGCAGGTTGATCGCGGCGATCAACAGCATCGCGGCGTTCACCGTGCCCGCCACCGTCATCGCCAGCACGACATCCCAACGGGTGACGCGCAGCAGCAGGCGCCGATGCGGCCCCTCGGCGGGATGCCCGTGCCGGTCCAGGACCAGGCCCGAATGCATGTAGACCGCGTGCGGCATCACGGTCGCGCCCAGGATGGCGGCCGCCAGCAGCACGCTTTCGGTGCCGCGGAAACGGGGCACCAGCCCGCCGAGCATCTCCTCCGGCGGCGCCGTCTTGACGAAGAAGCTCGCCGCGAACCCGATCGCGATGACGAGCAACAGGCCGGTGATGACCCGCTCGAAAATGATCTGTCCGCGCCGGTCCTGAATTCCCAGCAGCAGCAAGGCCACCAGGCCGGTGATCAACCCGCCGGCCAGCAGCGGCAAATTGAACAGGATGTGCAAGGCGATGGCCCCACCGACTACTTCGGCCGCATCGGTTGCGACGGCCACGAGTTCGGCTTGAGCCCAGTAGACCAACCGAGCCGGGCGGCCCATCCGCTTGCCGATCGTGCCGGGCAGGGAGCGCCCGGTGACCAGCCCCAGCTTCGCCGACAGATACTGCACCAGCCCCGCCAACACATTTGCCGCCACGATGACCCACAGCAATAAGTAGCCATACTGCGAGCCGGCGCTGACGTTGGCGGCGACGTTTCCCGGGTCGACGTAGGCGATCGCGGCGACAAACGCGGGCCCGAGCAAATACCAGTTGCCCTTGAGCGAGCCCTGGGTGCGCTGCCCCAACGTGCCGACCTCGATTCAGTTCACCAAATAATAAAGTGAGGTTAGTCGAACATCTCGGCGCGGGCGTCAGCGGCTCCAGCATTTCCCCTCGAGCCTCAGCCGCGGAGGTAAAGCCCCTTCCCGGTGACCAGCGGCAGGTCCAGGGTCGTCACGATGCCCGGCTGGGCGGCCACCACCGCGGGAATCGCGTTGACGACGCGCATCGCGGTGGCCACCAGGCCGGCGTGGTTGTGATCGCCCTTGCGGCTGCTCAGGCAGACATCCATGACGTACGACGGTTCGCCGGTGATCTCGATGCGGTAGGAACCACCCTCTTGGGCGGGCTGCGGCCACTCGGGGCACAGGTCCTCGCGCAGCCGGGTGACGTGTTCGAGGACGACGACCGGGTCGCCGTTGACCATGCCGAACACCTCGAAGCGCAGCGCCGCGGCGGTGCCCTTGGCGATATGACCCGCGGCGATGTCGAAGTCCTCGGGAGCGGGTACGCGGACGTAGTCCTGGGTGACCTCGTCGAGCGAAATACCCAGGCCCGCAGCCATTTGGCGGATCACCGACCCCCACGCCAGGCTGAGCACGCCGGGCTGCAGCAGCATCGGAAGCTCGTCCAGCGGCTTGCCGAAGCCCATCACGTCGAACATGACCGCGGCGCTGTCGTACGTGGCGTAGTCGACGATCTCCATGCATCGAATCTGCTGAATGCTCTGGCAGGTACCCGCCAGCGCGAGTGGCAACAGGTCGTTGGCGAAGCCGGGATCGATACCGTTGACGAAGAGGCTCGAATTTCCTTCGCGCGCTGCATCTTCCAAAGGCTTGATGAGTTCCTCGGGGATGACCTGCCACGGATACTGCAAGAAGACCGGGCCGCTGCCGACGATGTTGATTCCCGCCGCCAAGACGCGCCGGTAATCCTCGAGCGCCTCGGGCAACCGGTTGTCGGCCAGCGCGTTGTACACGGCGCATTGCGGCCCGGTGGCGAGCACGGCACCCAGGTCGGTGCTGGCGAGCACGCCGGTCGATTCCGTAAGTCCCGCAAGCTCTGCCGCGTCCTTACCTGCCTTGGCGTCCGAGGACACCCAGACGCCTTTCAGTTCGAACTCGGGATTGGTGATGAGCGCCCGCAGAGCGTGGATACCGACGTTGCCGGTGCCCAATTGGACGACGGGAATGGGCATGACTGGCTCCTTGGCGGTCGGGGTCACAGGTCCGGGACGGGGATGTCGAGGTTGGGGAATGTGAGACCACCGTCCACCTCAAGCGTCTTGCCGGTCAGGAAGCTTCCGGCAGGGGACGCCAAATAAACTGCGGCAGCCGCAATGTCGACGGGATCGCCGAGTCGGCGCATCGGTGTGGCCTTCTCCATCGGCGCACGCAGCTCGTCGTTGGAGGCGACGACGTCCAGGGCGGAGGTCAGGATCGATCCCGGCGCTATCGCGTTGACACGAACGCGCGGGCACAGGTCCAGGGCGGTCAGCCGGGTGTAGTGCGACAGCGCGGCCTTAGCAGTGCCGTAAGCGGCGAAACCGCGCCCGGCCAGCCGACCCATGGTCGAGGTGATGTTGATGATGCTGCCGCCGTCGGAGTGCTCCAGCATCAACGGGACAGCGGCCAGCGTCAGCGCGTGGGCCGTGGCGACGTTGAACGTGAAGGCGTCTTTGAGATCCTTCGTCGAGGTGGTCAGCAGCGTGTTGGGCATGGTCCCGCCGACGTTGTTGACGACGATGTCTAGTTTTCCGAATGCCTCGACGGCCTTGCCGGCCAGCTCCGCGGTGGAGTCGGGATGCGCCAGGTCGGCGGCCACGACTTGGGCCCGCCGTCCGACGGCGCGGACCTGTTCGGCGACGGCTTCTAGTTGGGATTCCGTGCGTGAGGCGATGAGAACATCCGCACCCGCCTCGGCGAAGGCCAGCGCGATGGCCGCCCCGAGGCCGCGGCCTGCACCGGTGATGACGGCGACTTTGTCGTCGAGACGGAACCTGTCGAGGATCATTGGCGGCCTCTCTTCGTTTCGGTGTCAGCCGACACGGTAGCAAGCCGCGCCGTCTTGGATTGGACATTTCTGGAACACGTTCTACTTTTCCGTACGGGCGTGGTGATACGGCCCGCCGAGGAGGCATGCATGCGCCCGAGGCCGCGGTACCGGCCCTCGCCTGCACCGCGACCTCATTCACCCGCCGTTAACCTTGGTGCCGTTAGCTGAACGGCGGCGATCATGTTTGGTCTTCACCGTGAGGAAGTAACTTGAGGCGCAACCGATTTGGGGTCGCTTTGAGTGTTCTTACGGCCGGCGCGTGGTTTTGTCGGGATGCGGGGATGGCGACACCCGAGCGTGGGGAAGCGGGCAACCCCTCGGGCCAGGTCAGTTGCGGGGGAATGTGAGCGCGGGTTCGCGGCCCGCGTTGCGAACTGATCTAAGCAACTTTCTTTGCTGTCGGAGGGCGCCGAAACAAAGTCCAGTTCGGATTTCGTCCATGTCGCCGCCGGTCGCCATCGCGTTAAGGCGCGATCGTCGAACAGTTTGCTGACAGTTAACCTTGTTACTGTTAGCTTCGTGGCTGCGAGACGGGCCGGTCGGGGCGCAGCGGTGCTGACCGGCGGCGATCCTGTTTCATCCCTACCGTAAGGAAGCGAATTGAAACTCAACCGATTTGGCGCCGTGCTGGGTGTCCTGAGCGCCGGAGCGCTGGCGCTGTCCGGATGCGGAAGCGACAACAACGGGACCGGCGCGAGCGCAAGTAGCGGTTCCCTGTCGGGCAAGGTGAGCTGCGGCGGGGCGAAAACCCTCAAGGCAAGCGGTTCGACGGCTCAGGCCAACGCGATGACCCGGTTCGTCAACGCCTTCGAGCATGCTTGCCCCGGGCAGACGCTGAACTACACCGCCAACGGTTCGGGTGCGGGAATCAGCGAATTCAACGGCAAACAAACCGATTTCGGGGGTTCGGATTCGCCGCTGGCGCCGAACGAATACGCCGCGGCCCAACAACGTTGCGGTTCGCCGGCGTTGAATCTGCCGGTTGTTTTCGGCCCGATCGCCATCACTTACAACGTCACGGGCGTGAATTCACTGAGCGTGGATGGCGCCACGGCCGCCAAAATCTTCAATGGCGCGATCACGACGTGGAATGATCCCGCCATCCAGGCGCTCAACCCGGGTGTGGCGCTGCCCGCCGAGCCGATCCACGTCGTATTTCGTAACGACGAATCCGGCACCACCGACAACTTCCAGAAGTACCTCGATGCCGCCGCCGATGGCGCGTGGGGCAAAGGTGCCGGCAAGACGTTCAAGGGCGGTGTCGGCGAGGGAGCCAAGGGCAACGACGGCACCTCCGCGGCAATCAAGGCCACCGAAGGATCCATCACCTACAACGAATGGTCGTTTGCTCAGGCACAGAAACTGAACATGGCCAAGGTCGTCACCTCGGCCGGCCCGGATGCGGTGTCGATCAGCGCCGACTCGGTGGGCAAGACGATTGCCGGGGCCAAGATCGCCGGCCAGGAAAACGACTTGGTGCTCGACACGCTGTCGTTCTACAAGCCGACCCAGGCCGGTTCCTACCCGATCGTGTTGGCCACCTACGAGATCGTCTGCTCGAAGTATCCCGACGCCCAGATCGGTACCGCGGTCAAGGCGTTCCTGCAGAGCACCATCGGCGCCGGGCAAAACGGCCTGGCTGACAACGGCTACATCCCAATTCCTGATGCGTTCAAAGCGAGGTTATCTACTTCCATCAACGCCATCACCTAACCTGAGGTGGTCGTGACACGAGGAACAGCAGTCAGCCCGTCGACCACGGAGAAGCCGGCATTAACAGCGCTGAGTGAACACGTGGGGCGGCGGACTGATCGACTGTTCAAGTTGATCGCCGCCGCCGCCGGTTCGATGATCGTTGTCGCCATCGTGTTGATCGCCGTATTCCTGTTGCTGCGTGCCGTCCCATCGTTGCGTGTCAACCACGCGAACTTCTTCACCAGCGCCAAATTCAGCACCAGCGACCCGAACAAGCTCGCGTTCGGTATTAGCGACCTGCTGATGGTCACGGTGCTCAGTTCGCTCAGCGCGCTGGTGCTGGCCGTTCCCGTCGCGGTCGGTATCGCCGTGTTCCTCACCCAGTACGCGCCGAAGCGGCTGGCGCGGCCCTTCGGCGCGGTGGTGGACCTGCTGGCCGCGGTGCCGTCGATCATCTTCGGGCTGTGGGGGATCTTTGTGCTCGCACCCCAGATCGAGCCGGTGGCCGCGTTCCTCAACCGCCACCTGGGTTGGCTGTTCCTGTTCAAGCAGGGCAATGTCTCGCTGGCCGGTGGCGGCACCATCTTCACCGCCGGCGTCGTGCTGTCGGTGATGATCCTGCCCATCGTCACGTCCGTCTCGCGGGAAGTGTTTCGACAGACCCCGCACATCCAGATGGAGGCTGCGCAAGCGCTTGGCGCCACCAAATGGGAGGTCGTGCGGATGACCGTGCTGCCGTTCGGTCGCAGCGGTGTGATCGCGGCTTCGATGCTGGGGTTGGGCCGCGCGCTGGGCGAGACCGTGGCGGTGCTGATCATCTTGCGTTCGGCGGCCCACCCGGGTAATTGGTCGCTGTTCGACGGCGGCTACACGTTCGCCTCGAAGATCGCGTCGGCGGCCGCCGAGTTCAGCGCGCCGCTGCCCACGGGGGCATACATCTCGGCGGGATTCGCGCTGTTCGTCTTGACGTTCGTGGTCAACGCGCTCGCCCGCGCGATCGCCGGCGGCAAGGTCAACGGATGACGCGCTATGAGGAGCGGCGCTCGTGACCCGCGCCGGCGACGATGCAGAGCGAAGCTATGAGGAGCGGCGCTCGTGACCGTTGAAGCGCTGGACCGGCCGGTGAAGGTCGAGGTGTTCAGGCCGCTGAGCTTTCGGCGCCGGATCACCAACAACGCCGCGACGATTTTCTTCCTCGCTTCGTTCTGCATCGCGCTGGTGCCGCTGATCTGGGTGCTGTGGATCGTGGTCGAACGAGGCTGGTACGCCGTCACGCGGTCGGGGTGGTGGACCCACTCGCTGCACGGAATCCTGCCGGAGCAGTTCGCCGGTGGCGTCTACCACGCGCTCTACGGCACGCTGGTACAAGCCGGGGTGGCCGCGGCCCTGGCCGTGCCGCTGGGCCTGATGACCGCGGTCTTCCTGGTGGAATACGGATCCGGGCGCCTGGTGCGGCTGACGACCTTCATGGTCGACGTGCTCGCCGGCGTGCCCTCGATCGTGGCGGCGCTGTTCATCTTCAGCCTCTGGATCGCCACCCTGGGCTTCCAGCAGAGTTCGTTCGCGGTGTCGCTGGCCCTGGTCTTGCTGATGCTGCCGGTGGTGGTGCGCTCCGCCGAGGAGATGCTGCGGCTGGTGCCCGACGAACTGCGCGAAGCCAGCTACGCGCTCGGTGTGTCCAAATGGAAGACCATCGTGCGGATCGTCTTCCCGATCGCGATGCCCGGCATCGTGTCCGGGATCCTGTTGGCCATTGCGCGGGTGATCGGTGAAACCGCGCCGGTGCTGGTGCTGGTCGGCTACAGCCGATCGATCAACCTCGACATCTTCCACGGCAACATGGCGTCACTGCCGCTGCTGATCTACACCGAGCTCACCAACCCCGAACACGCCGGTTTCCTGCGGATCTGGGGTGCGGCGCTGACCCTGATCATCATGGTCGCCGTGATCAACATCGTCGCGGCGCTCACGCGCTTCCTGGCAAGCCGCAGACGCTGACCCGGGTCAGGACTTCGACGCCGCCTTTTTGGCGGCTGTCTTCTTCGCGGGGGCCTTCTTCGCGGGGGCCTTCTTCGCCGTGGCCTTCTTCGCGGGTGCCTTGCCGTTACCGGAACGCGCCTTCACGCTGGCCTCCAACTTGGCGAGCAGGTCCGAGACGTCCTCGGTCGCGTCCAGCTCCTTTGGCTGCTCCTCGGTGGTAAACGCTTCTCCGCCTTCGAGTTTGGCGTCTACCAGCTCTTGTAGCTGCTCCTGGTAGGTGTCGTGGTAGCGGTCGGGATTGAAGTCCTCGGCCATCGACTCCACCACCTGACCGGCCATCTTGAGTTCGGCGGGCTTGATCTCGACTTTCTTGTCCAGGACGGGGAAGTCCGGGTCGCGGATCTCGTCGGGCCACAACAAGGTGTGGATCACCATCACGTCGCGCTTACCGAAGTCCTTGACGCGCAAGGCCGCCAGCCGGGTCTTGTTGCGCAGCGTGAAGTGAACGATCGCCATCCGGTCGGTCTCGGCGAGCGTCTTGGCAAGCAGCACATAGGATTTCGACGATTTGGAGTCGGGCTCCAGGAAGTAGCTGCGGTCGAACAGCATCGGGTCCACCTCGCTGGCCGGCACGAACTCCAGCACTTCGATCTCGCGGCTGCGTTCCTCGGGCAAGGTGGCGATGTCGTCGTCGGTGATGATGACCATCTGACCGTCGTCGGACTCGTAGGCCCGCGCGATGTCACGGTATTCGACGGCTTCGCCGTCCACCTCGCATACGCGCTGGTAACGGATGCGGCCGTTGTCTTTGGCGTGCACCTGGTGGAACTTGATGTCGTGGTCCTGGGTGGCGCTGTACACCTTGACCGGGACGTTCACCAGACCGAACGCGATGGAACCCTTCCAGATGGAGCGCATGCAAGTCAGTATGCCCGTCGGGCCGGTGGCAAAACAGCACGACAGGCCTACGACCTGGGATTCCACCCCGGACTCGACCTATCGGTCCACTCGGCTAACGACGCGAAGCAGCGTCCAGCGCAGCCCGATCCGGCAGGTCAGCTCCCGCGCGAGCGATGGTGAGTGCCGCAGACAGGCTCGCAGCTTCCAGCGCCCTCGTCAGCGCGTCCACGCTGATTCCGCGCAACTCGGTGCGCCGCTCGCCGCCCAACGCTCCCGACTCCCATAGCGCGTCGAGCAGTCCGGCCATGAAGGAGTCGCCGGCGCCGACGGTGTCGACCACGCGCACCGCGCGCGTCGGCACCCGGGCGGCCCCCGCTGCGCAGAATGCCACCGCGCCCCGGTCGGCCATCGTCATCGCCACAATGGCGGGGCCCATCCGCAGCCACGTTTGCGCGATCTGCTCGGGCGGCTGCGTGGGGTCGATCCAGCGCAGGTCTTCCTCGCTGACCTTCACGACGTCGCTGCGTTCGATGAGATGCGCGATGCGCGCGACGGCCAGTTGCCGGTCGGCGATCAGCGACGCCCGTACGTTGGGATCGAAGGTGACTGTGGCCGAGACGCGATAGGTATTGATCAGCGCCGCGACCGCCAGGCAGCCCGGATCCTGCACGGCGGCAATCGATCCGGTATGGACGAACAGCGGCGGGGGGACCGGCGGCGTTCCGGACAGTCGCCAGTCCAGATCGAACACGTAATCGGCGGACCCGTCTTCGGCGATGGTTGACCGCGCAGTCGCCGTACGCTGCGCTGCCCGGCTTTCCGAAACGAGTTGCACCCCTGCGGCTTCGACGTACTCGATGATGCGCCGGCCATACGAGTCGTCGGCGATCGAGGTCAGGAAGTCGACCTCGCGGCCCAGTCGGCCGAGTCCGACAGCGACATTGAGCGGACTGCCACCGACGTGCTCGTCGCTGTCGACGATATCGATCAGCGACTCGCCGATCACCAGCCCGCGGGTCATCGCACCAAAGCCGCCAGTGTCGCCCGAGCTCCCTTGCTGTGCAACGAATCCAGCGCCCAGCGGTACGCCTCGACGAAGCGGGGTTGGTGGGCCAGATCGCAGAACACCGCAGTGACCTCGATGAATGCGGTGGGATTTTCGTGATGCGACCGGGCGATCGGAATGAGCGAGTCAGCCAGCTGGTCCAACACCTCGTACGGCTTACCCCATTCGTCGGTGCCCTCGGCATAGCGGGCCCAGCTGGCCACCGCGGCGGCCGCCAGTTGAACCGGCCCGTCGCTGGCCAGGTTGTCGCAGATGACGGGGAACAACCATTTCGGGATCCGGTCCGACGAGTAGGCGCACAGCCGCGCGACGGTGTCACGTATGGCCGGGTTGGCGAACCGCTCGACCAGCGTGCGTCCATATTCATGCAGGTCGATCCCGGGTACCTGCGGGAGCGTCGGGATGGCCTCGGTGTCGAAGTAGGAGAGCAAGTACTTGGCGAACAACGGATCGCGCGCGGCGTCATGAACGAATTCGAAGCCGCAGAGATGGGCGAAGTAGGCCAGGCACTGATGTCCGGCGTTGAGCAGTCGCAGCTTCATCAGCTCGTACGGGCGCACATCGTCCACCATCAGCACGCCCGATTGTTCGAGCGGTGGCCGGCCATCGGCGAAGTCGTCTTCGATCACCCAGGCGGTGAACGGCTCGGTCACCACCGGCCACCGGTCGTTGACACCGAAGTCGCGCCGCACCTCCTCGGCCATCTCCAAAGTCGTTGCCGGAGTGATCCGATCGACCATCGAACTCGGGAACCGGGCGTGCTCGGCCACCCACTCGGCCAACTCGGGATCCATGCGGTCGGCGCTTGCGAGCACAGTCCGCCTGGCGACCTCACCGTTGTTCTCGATGTTGTCGCAGGAGACGATTGTCGGCGCGTCGATCCCGCGCCGGCGACGCCGGTCCAGCGCCTCGACGATCATCGCGAACGCGGGCCCGTCCGGGTCGCGATAACCGCCCTCGGTGATGGTCAGCGAAATGATCCGGGTGGTCGGTGCCGCCAGCACTTCTAGCGCCGACTCGGGATCATCGGGCGCGTAACGGTAATCGATGATCGAGCCGATCACCTGCGCATCGCGGCTGCCGTCGGGATTTTCCAGGATCAGCGTGTAGAGCCCGTCCTGACCATCAAGGACGTCGCGCATGGTCCAGTCGGCGGGCATCGCCCCCACGCCGCAGATGCCCCACTCGTGCGCCAGGCCCCGCTGCAGCAGCAGGTTGATGTACGCGGCCTGGTGCGCGCGGTGGAAATGACCGGCGCCGATATGCGCGATCCCGACGGTCACCCTGGTGCGGTCGTAGCTGGGCGCGTCGATCGGCAGCGTCGCGAGCGCCGCATTGTTCAGGTTGATTCCGTTAGCCTTCATTGGCCAACTCCTCCCCGGGTCAGGGCCCGGATCGTCACCGGGCTCGGGAACCTCCAGCCGGCATGGCCGATAACAGCAGCACATCCGCGAGAGGGCGCCACGAATCGGTGATCGCGACTGCGCCGGCATCGATCAATTCCGCACGGCGGCAATCCCGTTCGTCAGGTGGCACGAACATCAGGTTGCCGATGGTGGCGTAGCCGGCCGCGACCGCGGACGTCACGCCGGCCACGGAGTCTTCGATGGCCAGCCCTTGTTCCGGGGCGACGCGCAGGACCTGGCCGCAGTGCAGGTACACCGCCGGGTCGGGCTTGCTCGTCGGCACCGGAAGCGAATCCTCCGCGCTGAAAGTCACCGCCTCCGATATGAGCGAGTCGAGGCCGGTGGCGGCGAAGCAGGCACGCAGACGCTTGGTGGCGCTGGAGCTCACGGCCGCGAGCGCGTAGCGGGTCGCGAGGCTTCGCAACGGCTCCAGCACCTCCGGATCAGGGGTCAGGGTGACGGCCAGATGAGCGGTGACCCGCTCGCGCTCCTCGCGCACCCACTGATCGAGTTCGTCGGCGGACAACGCGTTGCCGCTCGCGAGGTCGCCGGCCGACGCGACCACTGCTGCGGGACGGCCCTGCACCAGCGTCTCATCGAGCGGCACTTCGCACTGCACCGCCAGGTCGAGAGCCGTGTTACGGAAGTTTTTCCCGACGGCCCGCTTGCGCAGCTCCTCGCAGCTGAGCGGCGCGGTCACACCGAACCTGGCCAGGAAACGGTTGGTCACCTCCGTCGAGGCGTCGAACGCCGGCCGCTCGGACCCGAACAGGTTGTCATCGGCGTCGCACAGCAAGGTCGTGATCGGCGCCGGGTCGAAGGTGCGCACAACAGTCAGCCCATTCATCGCGACACCAACTCCCACTCGTCGTTGCGCATCGCGTCACGCAGCGTGGGCACCACACCGCGGTCATCGATGTCGGCGATCATGGCGCCTAGGCGCTCGGCAAAACCGGGAACCGCGCGCACCTCGGCGAACATCTCATGCCTCAGCAGCGGATCAGGATTGCTGCTTGCCATATTGGCCAACCTAGCCACTGGTATCGCCTGCGAGTCTTCCAGGCGGAGTGTTCGCCCGTCGAGGTCGTGACCCCGCATGTAACGGGCCCATCCGGCGACGGCCACCATCAGCAGTGTGTGCGGCCGACCCTGCGTGATCGCCTCCTGCAGAGAGGGCAGCACGAAGGTCGCGATCTTGCTGGTTCCGCGTCGGGCCAGCCGCGACAGCTGGTCACTCATCCGTGAATTGCTGAGCCGCTCGAGCAAGGTGCCCCGGTATTCGGGTGTGTTCATTCCGGGCACCGCGGGCAAAAGCGGCTGAATCTCGTCACGCAGGAGCTTGTCGACGTAATCGAAGATGACGGGGTCCCGCATCGCTTCATCGGTGCGCTGGTAGCCCGCCAGAATGGCCAGACACGCGAGCGCGATATGGGTTCCGTTGAGAAGACGGGTTTTGATCAACTTGTGGTCGCTGACATCGGCAACGAATTCGGCACCGACCTCGTCGAGCGGTGGCCGCCCGTTGCTGAACGAATCCTCGATCACCCACTGGCTGTGCGGCTCGGTCACCACCGGCCATCTGTCGGCGACGCCGAACGTCTGCTCGACGAACTTGCGCTCCGATTTGGTGGTTTGCGGGGTGATGCGGTCGACCATGGTCGACGGGAACGCGACGTGCGTGTCGATCCAGCGGGCAAGCCCGGGATCCTTCAACGCGGCGAACGACACCAGCGCGCTTCTCGCCGGCTGGGTGTCGCAGGGAACGTTGTCGCAGCAGAGCACGGTGAACGGCGCGATGCCCGTGCGGCGACGCCGGTCGAGGGCCTCGGCCAGGTATCCCCACGCGGTGGCGTAGCTGCCGGAGGCGACGAGGTCAGCGCGCACGTCGGGGTGCTCGGCGTCGAATTCGTCGGTGACCGGATTCAGGAAGTAGCCGTTGTCGGTGATGGTCAGGCTGACGATGCGGGTTTGCGGATCTGCCAGGGCGGCTCGAACCGCCGCGCCGTCGTTCGGCGCGTAATGAACGGAGCCGATCGAGCCGACCACGCGGGCGGTTTGGCGGTCGTGGCCGCGCTGTACGACGGTGTACAGCCCGTCTTGGGCCGACAGCAGGTGCTTGACGTCGGGGGAATGGAGGCTGACGCTGGTCACCCCCCAGCGTCCTGAGATGCCCGAGCGGGCCAGGTCGTCGAAGTAGACGGCTTGGTGCGCGCGGTGGAAGTTGCCCGCGCCGATGTGGACGACTCCTCGACCGAGGGCCGACCGGTCGTACGTCGGAACGTCGACTCGTCGCGAATGCAGTCGTAGTGTCGCGTCGCTGAGTGGGACGCCGCCTCTTGGACGCCAGGGGGAGGGGATGACATCAAACATCGTGTTCCTGTGCCCCGAACCGTCCGGAGGTATACGCGTCCGTGGGTCTTGTCACAAAATGAATCGACGGTCGCGCAATTAGCGGTGGTCACAGCGGTTAACACGCGCGAAACGCGTAGGTTGACAACATGGCACCGCGGGTGAAACTGACCAACGCCGAGAAGGTCCTGTATCCCGCCACCGGAACCACGAAGAGCGAGATCTTCGACTACTACACGCGCGTCGCCGAGGTGATGATCCCGCACATCGCCGGGCGTCCGGCGACGCGCAAGCGCTGGCCCAACGGCGTCGACGAAGAATCGTTCTTCGAAAAACAACTGGCCTCGTCGGCGCCCGACTGGCTGCCGCGCGCCAGCGTGACCCACCGATCCGGAACGACGACGTATCCGGTCATCGACAGCGTCGACGGGCTGGCCTGGATCGCCCAGCAGGCCGCGCTGGAGGTCCACGTGCCGCAGTGGCGCTTCGTCGCCGAGTGGACCCGCAGCCGGGCCGAGGAATTGAAACCCGGCCCGGCGACTCGCCTGGTGTTCGACCTCGATCCGGGCGAAGACGTCACGATGGCGCAGCTGGCCGAGGTGGCGCGCGCCGTCCGCGAATTGATCACCGGAATCGGGCTGACGACGTATCCGCTCACCAGCGGCAGCAAGGGCCTGCACCTCTACACGCCGCTGCAGGAGCCGGTGAGCAGTAAGGGCGCCACGGTATTGGCCAAACGCGTTGCACAACAACTGGAAAAGACGATGCCCGCACTGGTGACGTCGACCATGACCAAGAGCCTGCGGGCCGGAAAGATCTTTCTGGACTGGAGTCAGAACAACGGCGCCAAGACGACCATCGCGCCGTACTCGATGCGCGGACGTGAACAACCCACGGTCGCGGCGCCGCGCACCTGGGAGGAACTCGACGACCCATCGCTGCGCCAGCTGCGTTACGACGAAGTACTGGACCGGGTCGCCCGCGACGGCGATCTGCTGGCACCGCTGGACGAGGATGCACCGGTGCCGGATCGCCTGAGTAAATACCGCAGCATGCGCGACGCGTCGAAGACCCCCGAGCCGGTCCCGGTAGCGAAACCCGATACAGGACAAGGGAATAGCTTCGTCATCCAAGAACACCACGCCCGTCGGCTGCACTACGACTTCCGGCTGGAACGAGACGGTGTGCTGGTGTCGTGGGCGGTGCCGAAGAACCTGCCCGAATCCACCTCGGTGAACCACCTGGCGGTCCACACCGAGGACCACCCGCTGGAATACGGCGGATTCGAGGGCAGCATTCCCAAAGGGGAGTACGGCGCGGGGAAGGTGATCATCTGGGACTCCGGAACCTACGAGGCCGAGAAGTTCCGTGCCGACGAAGTCATCGTCAATCTGCACGGCAGCAAGATCTCCGGACGCTATGCACTGATTCAGACCAACGGGGACCAGTGGCTGGCGCACCGGATGAAGGACCAGAAGGTCTTCGAGTTCGACACGATCGCGCCCATGCTGGCCACCCACGGTTCGGTGACGGCGCTCAAGGCAGGCCAATGGGCGTTCGAAGGCAAATGGGATGGCTACCGGCTTTTGATCGAGGTCGACCACGGCGCCATCCGGGTGCGGTCTCGGCGCGGCCGCGAAGTCACTGGCGAATATCCCGAATTGCGTTCGCTGGCAGAAGATCTCGACGAGCACCACGTGATCCTCGACGGCGAGGCCGTCGTCCTGGACTCTTCGGGTGTGCCCAACTTCCACGAGATGCAGAACCGTGGCCGAGGCTCGCGCGTCGAATTCTGGGCGTTCGACGTGTTGTACCTCGACGGCCGCTCGCTGCTGCGGGCCAGCTACCGGGACCGGCGAAAGGTGCTGGAAACACTGGGCGCCGGGACCGATCTCATCGTTCCCGAGCTGCTGCCCGGAGACGGCGCACAAGCGCTGGAACACTCCGGCAAGCGCGGCTGGGAGGGGGTGATCGCCAAGCGGCGTGACTCCACCTACCAGCCCGGCCGGCGCTCGTCGTCGTGGATCAAGGACAAGCACTGGAACACCCAGGAGGTCGTGATCGGCGGCTGGAAGGCCGGGGAAGGCGGACGCACCAGCGGCATCGGCTCACTGCTGATGGGCATCCCCACCGCCGACGGTCTGCACTTCGCGGGTCGCGTCGGTACCGGGTTCACCGAACGCGACCTCGCCAACTTGAAGAAGACGCTGGCGCCGCTGCACACCGACGAATCCCCGTTCCACCCAACGCTGCCCCGGAGCGAAGCCCGGGGCGTGACGTATGTGGAGCCGGTTCTGGTCGGGGAGGTTCGCTACAGCGAGTGGACCCCGGATAACCGGCTACGCCAATCGAGTTGGCGGGGACTGCGGCCGGACAAGGAAGCGAGTGAGGTGGTACGCGAGTGAAATGGGTTACCTACCAAAGTGATGACGGCGAGCGCGTCGGGGTCCTCTCCGGCGACACGATCTATGCGATGCCGCCGGGAGCGACGCTGCTCGATCTGATCTCGCGGGGCTCTGAGGGATTGCGGCAAGCGGGGGAGGAGGCGCAGCGCTCCCCGGCGGCGGCGGTGCCTGTCGCCGATGTGCGATTGCTGGCGCCCATTCCGCGTCCGCCGTCGATCCGCGATTCCCTGTGCTTCCTCGACCACATGCGCAACTGCCAAGCAGCGCTGGGCGCCGGGCGCGTGCTCGCCGACACCTGGTATCGCATTCCCGCGTTTTACTTCGCCTGTCCGACAACCGTTTTAGGCCCCTACGACGACGCGCCGACGGCACCCGGAAGCGCTTGGCAGGACTTCGAATTGGAGATCGCGGCGGTGATCGGAACGGGCGGAAAGGATCTCACCGTTGAGCAGGCCGAACAGACGATCATCGGCTACACCATCTTCAACGACTGGTCCGCGCGCGACCTGCAGCAGATGGAAAGCCAGCTGGGAATCGGACAGGGCAAGGGCAAAGACAGCGGGGTGACGCTGGGCCCCTACCTGGTGACTCCCGACGAGCTCGAGCCCTACCGCCGCGACGCCAAACTGGACCTGCAGGTCACCGCCCTGGTCAACGACACCCTCATCGGTTCGGGGTCGACGGCCCAGATGGACTGGACCTTCGGCGAAGTCATCTCCTACGCATCGCGCGGCGTCACTCTCAATCCCGGCGACGTCATCGGTTCCGGGACGGTGCCGACCTGCACGCTGGTCGAGCACCTCAATCCCACAGCGCTGGAATCATTTCCCGGCTGGCTGCACGACGGCGACATCGTCACGCTGCAGGTCCAGGGTCTGGGGGAGACCCGGCAAACCGTCCGCTCGAGCAGCGCGCCACACGCATTGGCCGCGCGACCCAATCCGGATGCCGCGCCCGCCGCGCAGCGGGTCAACCGGGCATCGGCCCGGGTGCCCTACACCCGAGGGCTGCATCAGGTCGCCGACCGGGTGTGGGCATGGACGCTGCCGGACGGGGGTTACGGATGGAGCAACGCCGGGCTGATAGCCGGCGAGCGCGCGTCCCTGTTGGTGGACACCCTGTTCGACCTGGCACTGACGCACGAGATGCTCACCGCGATGCGGACCATCACCGGGTCGGCTCCCATCACCGACGCGGTGATCACCCACTCCAACGGCGACCACACCCACGGCAACCAGCTGCTGGACGCGTCGGTGCGCATCATCGCGGCGCGCGGCACCGCCGAGGAAATCGAGCACGGGATGGCGCCCGAGATGCTGGCCATGGCGCAAACCGCCAACCTCGGGCCGGTGGCTACCCCGTACACGCGAGAACGCTTCGGGCACTTCGACTTCAGCAACATCACGTTGCGCAACGCCGACCAGACCTTCGAGCGCAACCTGCGCGTCGAGGTCGGCGGGCGGCGGATCGACGTGTTGAATCTGGGCCCCGCGCACACCGCCGCCGACTCGGTGGTGCACGTGCCCGACGCGGGGGTGCTGTTCGGCGGCGACCTGCTGTTCATCGGCTGCACCCCGATCGTGTGGGCGGGCCCTATCGCCAACTGGGTCGCGGCGTGCGACGCGATGATCGCGCTGGACGCCCCGACAGTGGTCCCCGGCCATGGTCCAATCACCGATCCGGATGGAATCCGTGCGGTGCGTGGTTATCTCTTGCACGTTGCCGAACAGTCCGACGTCGCGTACCGCCAGGGGCTGTCGTGGGCCGAGGCCGCCGACACGATCGACCTCGGCGAGTACGCGACATGGCTGGACGCCGAGCGCGTCGTCGTCAACGTCTATCAGCGATACCGCGAACTGGATCCGCAGACACCGCAATTGGAGGTCATGGCCCTGCTGGTGATGCAGGCCGAATGGCTGGCCAAACGGTCCGCGTGACCACTGGCGGTGGCTAGAGCCGCACCGCCGTGACGAAGCTGATCGTGTCTGCAGGGACTTGGTGCTCGGCTTCGCCTAATTCCGGTAGGCCCGCTGCGGAAAACAGTTCGGCGAGATGGAATTTGGTGGTCTGCCACCCGTTGTTGTGCAAATGCGCGGCGACATCCGTGTGCTCGCCCGGGTAGGTCAACGCGGTGATGTCCAGATCGAGGCCCTGGCGCCGCCAACCCTCAGCCATGCGCCTGGATTGTTCCAGCGCCTCCGGCGACGTCCCGGCGACCGCTCCGTAATCGGCGGCGAACCGGCTGCCCTCGCTGGACAACGGAATGATGGCGTCCAGCAACCGAACTTCGGCCTCGGGCGGAAGAAATCCGATCAGCACGCCCTCGGCGAGCCACGCCGTCCGCTCAGCCGGGTCAAATCCCGCCGCCTGCAGGGCCGCCGGCCAGTCTTCGCGCAAATCGATTCCCACGGTGCGGAGTTCGGTGGTTGGGGCCGCGCCGAATTCGGCCAGTGTGGCTGTCTTGAATGCGATCACCTCCGGCTGATCGATCTCGTACACGGTCGTCCCGACCGGCCACCGCAGCCGGTAGGCGCGCGAGTCCAGACCCGATGCCACGATCACCACCTGGCGCAGGCCCGCCTTGCCGGCCGCGGCGAAATAGTCGTCGTAAAACAGGGCCCGGGCGGCGAACGTGTCGACAAACCGCGAAAATCCGACGTCCTTTTCGATGTCGTCGGAATCGACTTCGCCGGTCGCCAAGTTGGTGAACAGGTCCAGCCCCACGGCACGCACCAGCGGTTCGGCGAACTCATCGGTGATCACCGGTTGTGGGCTTCTGGTCGCCGCCGCCCGGGCCGCGGCCACCATGGTGGCGGTGGCGCCCACGCTGTTGGCCAGGTCCCAAGTGTCATCTTCGGTTCGTGCCATGACTTCTCCTTCGATGTGGTGGCAAAACTACGGTATGCCTCGTCGGTAAATGGCCATGTCGCCTACGGTTCCCCTATGCCTGCAGTGACACTGGAAGCTCTCGAAGACAACATCGCCTGCATCACCCTGAACCGGCCGGAGCGCCTCAACGCCATCGATGGGTCGTTGATCAACGGCGTCCACGAGGCCCTGGACGTGTTGGACAACGGTGAGTACCGGGTGGCGATCCTGACCGGTGCCGGGCGCGGATTCTGCGCCGGCGCCGATTTGAGCGGCACCGGGGAGCCGTGGACGCAGAACAAGTCGACCACGCCCGCGTTCAAGGTCAACTACGACTCCCAGGTCCGGTTGGCCAACCTGTACACCCGGATCTACGACATGGACATTCCGGTGATCGGCGCTGTCAACGGTGTCGCTGTCGGGGGTGGCCTGGCGTTCTCGTTGGTCTGCGATATCCGGGTCGCCTCTGAGCAGGCCCGGTTCGGTTCGGTGTTCATCAAGGCGGGCTTCTCGTCGATGGACATGGGCACCAGCTACCTGCTGCCGAAGATCGTCGGCGCCGGGGTGGCGCGCGAACTCATGCTCACCGGTCGCATCATCGACGCGGCCGAGGCCTATCGCATCAAGCTGGTGCATGAGGTCGTCGCCCCCGATGAGCTGGTGCCGGCCGCGCTCAAGCTGGCCCGCTCGATCGCCGAGAACAACGCATACGGCGTGTGGCAGACCAAGATTGGCCTCAACGCCGCATTGGACGCCCCCAGCCTGCGCCATGCCATCGAGATCGAGAACCGCACCCAGATCCTCAGCGGCTTCACGAACAACCCGGTCGAGGCCGCCATGGCGCACCGGGAGAAGCGCGCCCCGAAATGGGATGTGCTGTAACGCTTAGATTTTCGACATCACTTTCTCGGCATACCGTTCCAGGTGGCGGATTTTTTTCTCCAGCGGTTCGGTATCAGGCCCCTTGATGTAGGGGTACCGAAAGCCCACAATGGCGTCAGTAACGCCCTTGTCCTCGAGGCGCTTGATGCCGTCAACGGTGTAGGCGTCCATTGAGATCACATGGATCTCGAAGGGGCCGGTCTTGCCCTCTTCCTCGCGATACTTCTTGACGCGGGCGATGAGTCGGTCGAGTTCTTCCGGGTCGGTACCGCCGCCGTGCATCCAGCCGTCCAGGCGCGCTGCGCGCCGGAGCGCCGCATCGGCGTGGCCGCCGACCAGGATCGGGATCGGCTGGGTGGGGGCCGGGGTCATCTTGGTCTTGGGGATGTCGTAGAACTCGCCGTGGAATTCGAAGTATTCGCCCGTGGTGAGGCCTTGCACGATCTCGAGACACTCGTCCATCCGCTTGCCGCGCTTGGTAAACGGGATGCCCATCAGCTCGTAGTCCTCTGGCCACGGGCTGGTGCCGACGCCGAGCCCCAACCGGTTGCCGGTCAGCGCGGCCAGCGAACTCGCCTGCTTGGCCGTCAGTGCCGGATGCCGGACGGGCAGCTTGAGGACGAAGAAGTTGAACCGCAGGTTTGTCGTCACCGCGCCCAACGCCGCCGTCAGCACGAAGGCCTCGACGATTTCCTTGCCGTCGAGGAACTCGCGGTTGCCATCGGGCGTGTACGGATACTTTGAGTCGGACTCGAAGGGGTACGCGATGCTGTCGGCGATCGTCATGCTGTGGTAGCCGGCCTGGTCGGCCGCCTTGGCCAGCGGGATGTAAAACGAAGGGTCGGTCAGTGACTCCGCAAAGCTGAACCGCACGTCATCTACCTTCCGTCAACGGGCACTAACACGACATTAGAACGTGTTCTAGTTTCAGCACAACCGGCAGATGGGCGCGACGATGATTCGGTCGTCGACTGGAGCAGGTTTCCGACTAAAGCTGGTTCTCGGGGCCGATGACCGCCCATACCGTCTTGCCGGACGAGGTAGGGGTGCTGCCCCACGCTCGGGACAACGCGTCGACGATCGCCAGCCCGGACACGTCGATGCCCTTGTTCGGCGACGGCAGTCGCACCGCGGGCGTGTTGCTCGCGTCCGACACCGCGATGGTCGCGGTGGTGCCTTGCGCTTCGATTCGCACCGCCGGAACGCTGGCGGTGTGTTCCAGCACATTCTCGACGAACACGTTGACCACCACCAACGCCACCGGAATGAGCTTGGACTGCGACCAGGTGGTGAGCCATTCGCGAACCAGGCGTCGTGACTCGCGCAGGCTGGTCAGGTCGGCGGGCAGCTGAACGTCGGTGCGCCGCATCGGGCGACGGCTGTTCTGGCCGAGTGCCTTGAACGCGGCCTTCTCGCTCGAATAGATGGGCATGAAGTGGCTGACACCGCTACTGGTGATCGCTTCGCGGGCCGCCCGGTTGGTGCAGACCAACACGATCGGAATGTGGGGGACGCTGCCGATTTGCCAGTACGCGCCCAGGAAGGCCGACCATGCCGATTCGGTGTGCACCTTGAGCCCGGAGACGTTGACGATCACGGCGGCGGCATCGTCCAGCGTGGCCTTGAGGATCCGTTCGCGAAGTGGGGTCTCGTGGGCGGCATCAAGCTCACCGTCGACGGTCAGAACGGCAACCGAGTCATCCGTCCGCATTGCAACGGCCACCGGGCTCATCCCAGCTCGGTCCTGACGTCCGGTTCCATTTCCCGCTCCTCGCATTCTGCCGGGCCGACTGCTTGAGTATCCGCTCTCAGCGGCAAAAGTCTAATTCGCGGGCCAGCGGCCTCAATACCGCAGGAAACCGCAGGCTGAGATCGGGATCCCGGGAAATCCCCAACGCAAGCTCGCAACGAAAGCACCTTGCGCCCTCCACCGTCAGGAAGTCGACCACACCACCCCAACACGCCATGGAGTCCAACGCCCAGCACGCGCTTTCTTCGGGGTTACCACACGGTGAGTGCCGCCAAACTTTTCGGTATGTCGGGTAATCAGGGCGTTAATCTGCGCAAAAGCCCCGACGCGCGCGCCGCGCGTCAGCCGGCACGACGGCGCACATATCGGCTCAGTGGTTGCTCGGTGCGTAGGGGGGAGCGCCCACTCCGACGACCGAGTGCGTCCCCCACGGTGTTTGTTCGACGATGCGTGCCGGCGCGCTGGACTCACCGACGGTCAGCGTGCCGGTCCGCGCTTGCTTGAGGATGTCGCCGGACAGGGGTTCCGACGGGGAAGCGAACACCGTTCCCTGCCAGTGGTAGTGGCCGTCGATCGGGTCCAGGTGACCGGTGAGCCGGACCCGCACCGAGTGGCGGGTGCCCGCGATTTCCAGCGTGGCGACGCCGTCGTAGGCGTCATCACCGGAGGGCGCGCTGGCCGAGAGATCGAAGGCGGATGCCACCGGGGGCGGCTCGGCCGCTCGCAACTGGGCTCGCTCGTTGAACACCTGCTGGCTGCTGGCACGCACCTCGATGCGGCCACTGGCGGTGCGTCGCATGGCTTTCAGGCACTCGGCGACGTAGCGCGCCTGCGCGTCCGGATCGGGTCCGGTGATGAAGAAGTAGTTGGGAAACCCGCAAACGGCCACTCCGTAGAACGGCTCCATGCCGTCGTGCCACGCCTGCCGGATGGTCAGGCCGGCCGCGCCGACCAAGGTCTGGTCGGCGAAGTCCTCAGGGACGAAGAAGCCGGTGCCGTAGATGATGGCGTCGACGCGATGGTCGACGCCATCGACCGTCCGCACGCCCGACGCGGTCACCGCCTCGATCGCTGACGGGGCGATCGTCATCGGGGGGCGGCAGCGCGGCCGGGTGCGGCGGAACAGCCAGCGTGCGGCGCGGGTGGACCACAGCGGGATGTCGGTCACGATGCGACGCGGTGCGTGGGCGAACACGATGACGGATGCGCCTGCCTGGGCCAGCGGCGCGAGACGGTGGCCGGCCGCGGTGTCGGTGCCGACCACCGCGATGTGCTTGCCGGACGGATCGAATCCGGAATCCCATGCCGCGGCGTGAAACGACGCTCCGCCGAACTCATCGCGCCCGGGTAAGCGGGGCAGCCAGGGTCGCTGGACCGGACGGTCAGCGGCGAGGAGAACATCGGCCCGGATTTGTCCGCCATCAGCCGCGGTCAACAGCCAGGTGTCGGATTCGTCGTCAAAGCGCGCATGTCGGCCGGGCGCGTCCAGCATTACCAGGTCGGTGAAACCGGCTGCCAGCAATGCGGTTTGGGCACTCCGGCCGCAGGCGCCCGCACCGACGACGGCGATGTGACAGCGGTGTTCGGTGCGGTCACGCGGCTGCGTCACAGAAACCTGCTGCGCTTCCAGCCGCGGCGTGCGATCGACCCCATCAGGCCGGCCTCGGTCAAAAACGCCGCCAGTGGAGCGAAGCCGGCAACCTGCACGTCGCGCCGATGCGGACTGGTGCGCGCGACCGCTCGGGCCCGCTTGGGATCGAGACCCGCTCGCGCGTAAGGGACGGGGTTGCTGAACAGGTAGTTGAAAAAGTAGCCGCCCAGACCGTTGATGTTGGCCATGAACCAGCGGTTGAACCGGGGCATCTCGACGACGCGCTTGCGGGCGCCGTCCCGCGCGAACTGAATGTGGCGCGCCTCTTCGGTGACGTGAATACGCATGAGTCGCTGGATGATTGGCTGCAGCTCCGGATCGTCCATCATCTGCCGCTGCAGCGAGTCGAAGATCTCCTCACCGATCAGTGCGGCCACCCAGAGCATCGAGCCGCGCTGAAACGCCAGCGGCAGGAAATTGATGATCATCCTGTGGAACAGCCTGGGGCGCACCGGCTTGGCGCCGATGCGTTCGATGGCCTTGCCGAACATGACCATGTGCCGGGTCTCGTCGCCCAGTTCGGTCAGCTTGTAATGCGTCGACTTGCTGGTCGGGTCCTCGTGCAGGATCGTGCGCAGCAACGATTGGTTGAGCATGTTCTCGAACCAGATCCCGGCCGACAAGGTGTTGACCAGTTCCTGGCGGGACAGCTCGATTTGTTGCACGCGGGTCATCTCGTCCCACAACGGCGTGCCGTAGAGCGACACCAGCCGGGGCGGCAGGTAGAACTTGTCCGGGTCCAGCGGGGCGTCCCAATCGATGTCGACGACGGGCTCGTAAGACTTCTTGACCGAGCCCTTCAGCAATCGGTCCGAGAACTCTTCACGACTCGGCCCACTTGGCTTCACCACGGCGGTCTTGGCGCCGCT
Organism: Mycobacterium sp.; assembly: GCF_036273375.1. Lineage (GTDB taxonomy): Bacteria > Actinomycetota > Actinomycetes > Mycobacteriales > Mycobacteriaceae > Mycobacterium. Next base: position 34,630 of record NZ_DASUHS010000250.1, read on the forward strand.
GCTCCTCATCGCTTCGCTCTGCGTCGTCTCGGCGCGGGTCATCGCTGGTGTCCCTCCATTGGGTACTTCAGACGGTACCCATGGTACTGGGTACTTGCGGTCCCGGCTAGATGCTGAAGGTTGCGATTCGGCAATCTGACGGGCAACCAGCATCAGGAGGCGACGTAGTGGGCCGGCACATCCACGTCATCGGCATCGGTGCCGGCGATCCCGCCTACGTGACCATGCAGGCGATCGAGGCGCTCAACGACACACAGGTGTTTTTCGCGATGGACAAGGGCGAGCAGAAGAGCGACCTGGTGGCGCTGCGACGCGAGATCTGCGGCCGCTTCATTCGTGAGCCGGGCTACCGCTTCGTCGAGCTACCCGACCCGACAAGGACAGCTGATGCCGACTACCGGGGCGCGGTTGCGGATTGGCACGCCGCCCGCGCGGCTATCTGGGCCGACGCCATCTCCGCCGAACTGGGTCTGCATGGCGTCGGTGGGTTTTTGGCGTGGGGCGATCCGTCGCTTTACGACAGCACTTTGCGCATCCTCGACGCGGTGGCCACGCGGGTCGACTTCACGTTCGACGTCATCCCGGGCATCACCGCGGTGCAGGCGCTGACCGCGCGGCACCGGATCCCGCTCAACCAGGTCGGCGAACCCGTTCTGATCACGACGGGAAGGCAACTTCGCATCGACGGGCCGGCCCCGGGATCTGCCGTCGTAATGCTCGACGCCGACTGCTCGTTCCAGGTCTGTCCGCCCGAAACGCGAATCTGGTGGGGCGCCTACCTCGGGACCGACGACGAACTGCTCATCGCGGGCACCGTAGGCGAGGCGGGACCCCGCATCGTTTCGCTGCGAGCCGAAGCCCGCGCCCGGCACGGCTGGATCATGGACACCTATTTGCTCAGACCGGCACACTGAAACCGTGCCCGAACTACCCGAGATCGAAGCGCTGGTCGACCATCTGCGGCGCCATGCCGTCGGCCTGACGATCGGCCGGGTCGACATCGCCGCCCTGTCCGTGTTGAAGACATTCGATCCGCCGATCAGCGCGCTGCATGGCCAGACCGTGGTGGGGGCCGAGCGGTGGGCCAAGTACCTCGGGCTGCGGACGGACAACCTCTTCCTGATCGCGCACCTGTCGCGGGCGGGCTGGCTGCGGTGGTCGGACAAGCTGGCCGCGGCGCCGCTGCGGCCCGGCAAGGGCCCGATCGCGCTGCGGGTGCACCTGGGCACGCCCGGTGAGGCGCCCGGCTTCGACCTAACCGAGGCCGGCACCCAGAAGCGGCTGGCGGTGTGGCTGGTCGATGACCCGGCGAAGGTTCCCGGGATCGCCGCGCTCGGCCCGGACGCGCTGGACCTGGACGTGGACGCGCTGGGCAATCTGTTGGCCGGCAACACCGGCCGGATCAAAACGGTCATCACCGACCAAAAGGTGATCGCCGGGATCGGCAACGCGTACAGCGACGAAATCCTGCACGTCGCCCGCATTTCGCCGTTCGCCACCGCCGGCAAGCTGTCCGACGCGCAGCTCGCCACGCTGCACGACGCGATGGTCTCGGTGCTCACCGACGCGGTAAGCCGGTCCGTCGGGCAGGGGGCGGCCACCCTCAAGGGCGAGAAGCGCTCCGGATTGCGGGTGCATGCCCGCACCGGGTTGCCCTGCCCGGTATGCGGGGACACCGTGCGCGAAGTGTCGTTCGCGGACAAGTCTTTTCAATACTGCCCAACGTGTCAGACGGGTGGCAAGATCCTGGCCGACCGGCGCATGTCGCGTTTGCTGAAGTAGTCGCCGGGCGGGAACTTGACACCTGTCGATATGCTGCCCCGATGACTCGCCAGAAGATCCTCATCACCGGTGCCAGCTCCGGCCTGGGCGCCGGGATGGCGCGCGCTTTCGCCGCCAAGGGCCGCGACCTTGCGCTGTGCGCGCGTCGCAACGACCGGCTCGATGAGTTGAAAGCCGAGCTGTCGCAGAAATATCCGGACATTAAGATCGCGGTCGCCGCGCTGGACGTCAACGACCACGAGGCCGTCCCCAAGGTGTTCGCTGAACTCAGCGACGAGCTGGGCGGCATCGACCGCATCGTCGTCAACGCCGGCATCGGCAAGGGCGCGAAACTGGGCTCCGGCAAGCTGTGGGCCAACAAGGCCACCATCGAGACCAACCTGGTGTCAGCCCTGGTGCAGATCGAGTCCGCCTTGGAGATGTTCAACAAGACCGGTTCGGGCCACCTGGTGCTGATCTCCTCGGTACTCGGCAATAAGGGCGTGCCCGGAGTCAAGGCGGCCTATGCGGCGAGCAAGGCCGGGGTGAGCTCACTGGGCGAATCGCTGCGCGCCGAATACGCCAAGGGACCCATCAAGGTTTCGGTCATCGAGCCCGGATATATCGAGTCGGAGATGACGGCCAAGTCAAACAGCACAATGTTGATGGTGGACAACGAATCTGGCGTCAACGCCCTCGTCGCCGCCATGGAGCGGGAGCCCGGCCGGGCCGCGGTGCCGTGGTGGCCGTGGGCACCGCTGGTGCAGTTGATGCGGGTGCTGCCGCCTCAGCTGACCAAGATGTTCGCCTGAGAACTTGTCAGCTGCTTCGCCCGCGTTCGCTGCGATAGCGGCGCACCAGCGCGTCGGTGGAGCTGTCCGACTGCGGGGCCGGCGAGCCGTCGGCAGTGATCACCGGGAGCAGGGCCTTGGCCTGGGTTTTGCCCAACTCCACGCCCCATTGGTCGAACGAGTCGATTCCCCAGATCACGCCCTCGGTGAAGACCTGATGTTCGTACAGCGCGATCAGCTGGCCCAACACTGACGGCGTGAGCCGGTTAGCCAGAATCGAGGTCGACGGCCGGTTACCGGGCATCACCTTGTGCGGCACGACGTCCGCGGGCGTGTCCTCGGCGGCGATCTCGTCGGCGGTCTTGCCGAAGGCCAGCACTTGAGTCTGGGCGAAGAAGTTGCTCATCAACAAGTCGTGCATGCTGCCGCTGCCTTCGGCGGTGGGTAAATCGTCCAGGGGTTGGCTGAACCCGATGAAGTCGGCGGGCACCAACCGGGTTCCCTGATGCAGCAACTGGTAGAACGCGTGCTGCCCGTTGGTTCCCGGTTCGCCCCAGAAGATTTCACCGGTGTCCGTGGTGACCGGGCCGCCGTCCGCGCGGGTCGACTTGCCGTTGGATTCCATGGTCAGCTGTTGCAGATACGCCGCGAAACGTGCCAGGTCATTGGAATAGGGCAGCACAGCGCGCGATTGCGCGCCCATGAAGTTGGAATACCACAGGCCGATAAGTCCAAGCAGCACAGGCGCGTTGGACTCCAGTGGCGTGGTTTTGAAGTGGCGGTCGACGATGTGGAACCCGGATAGGAAGTCCGCGAAGGCTTGTCGGCCGATGACGGCCATCACCGAGAGGCCGATCGCCGAGTCCACCGAGTAGCGGCCTCCGACCCAATCCCAGAACCCGAACATGTTGTCGGTGTTGATACCGAAATCGTCGACGAGGCGTTTGTTGGTGGAGACGGCGACGAAGTGCTGGGACACCGCGGCGTCGCCGAGCGCGTCGGTGATCCAGCGGCGCGCGGCCGTGGCGTTGGTCAGGGTTTCCAGCGTCGAGAACGTCTTCGACGCGACGATGAAAAGCGTTGTGGCGGGGTCTAAGTCGGCCAGTGTGGCGATCAGGTCGGCCGGGTCCACGTTAGAGACGAAGCGCGCCGAAATCCCCGCATCCGCATAGTGGCGCAGTGCCTGGTAGACCATCACCGGGCCGAGGTCCGATCCACCGATGCCGATGTTGACCACCGTGCTGATCCGTTTCCCGCTGGCCCCCGTCCATTCGCCGTTGCGCAACCGGTCGGTGAAGTCGCCCATGGCGTCGAGCACCGAGTGCACGTCTTGGACGACGTTTTCGCCGTCGACTACCAGCTCGGCGTCCCGGGGCAGTCGCAGCGCGGTGTGCAGGACCGCGCGATCCTCCGAGGTGTTGATGTGCACCCCGGCGAACATCTGGTCGCGTCGCTCTTCGAGGTTGGCCGTGCGCCCGAGATCGATCAAGAGCCGCAGCGTTTCTCGTGTGATGCGGTGCTTGCTGTAATCGATGTAAAGGTCGCCGACGGAGACGGTCAGCTCGCGGCCGCGATCGGGATCGTCGTCGAAGAGCTGGCGCAGATGGGTGTCGCCAATTTCGTCATGATGCCTGCGCAGGGCGTCCCACGCCGGGGTGGCGGTGATGTCGGGGAGGATGTGCACGGAGGTCATGCTTCGACCCTATGGGCTGTGACGTGACGGAGCCAGGTGTCGCGGCGAGCTCTGCGCCCGACCGATAGACCGTCGAGGTCAGTGACCGAGCCGGCCCCTGCCCAGACGCAGCAGCAGTATCGCCAGGTCCTTGCCCTCGGGGCCGAGCGCGCTGTATCGCTCGATGACCTTCATTTCGCGGCTATGGACAAGCCGTGTGCCGCCGGATGCCATTCGGGCCTTGCCGATCGCCTGGGATACCTCGGTGCGCCGCTGCACCGCGGCGAGAATCGCGGCGTCGAGCCGGTCGATTTCGTGGCGCAACTGGTCTATGTCGGTGGCCTCTTGGGCCTCCACCACCTCGGTGTTCATCTCTTCTGACTCCGCGTTTTCGTCGTGATTCGGGGGTTCTGGTCTCATGCAGTATCGGGCCTCACAAAAGAAGAGCCCCGAGTGCCGAAAGCGGACCACGGGGCTCTGCGTAAGCAGTTAACCCACGGGCACCGCGAACCGGTACCCGGAGCAAAGTCAACAGCGCCACTCCTGAGTCGAGGAGTGTCGCCGATACTGCGCGTTGAGCACGAATCGAGTTTGCCACTAAAAATCGTAGACGTACAAAGAAACGGATTTAAGCTGCGCTTTTTGGACTTGGGTGCAATTGCTTCGCCGGACAAATCCGGGTTAAGAATTGCGTTCCGACACGCCGAATTCGTGGGAGTCTGCGTGACGCTGTCATGGCGGCTCCGCCCACTAGCCTGGTCTGATGCCAGGGCGCTGTGCGTCAGTGGGCGGCGGTAAGTTTGGACTGACATGAGTGTGCACGCAACAGATGCCAAGCCGGCCTCCGAAGCAGATCAACTGCTCGAGGGCCTCAATCCGCAACAGCGCCAAGCGGTGGTGCACCAGGGTTCCCCACTGCTGATCGTCGCGGGTGCGGGTTCGGGAAAGACCGCGGTGTTGACCCGCCGCATCGCCTACCTGATCGCCGAACGCGGGGTCGGGGTCGGTCAGGTGCTGGCCATCACCTTCACCAACAAGGCAGCCGCGGAGATGCGCGACAGGGTGGTGCGGCTCGTAGGCAACCGGGCGCGCGCCATGTGGGTGTCCACCTTCCACTCAACCTGCGTGCGCATCCTGCGCAACCAGGCGTCCCTGATCGAAGGCCTCAATTCCAACTTCTCCATCTATGACGCCGACGACTCACGGCGTCTGCTGCAGATGATCGGGCGCGACATGGGACTCGACATCAAGCGCTACTCGCCACGGCTGCTCGCCAACGCCATCTCCAATCTGAAGAACGAGCTGATCGACCCCGCCGAGGCGGTGGGCAAGCTGACCGACGAATCCGACGAGTTGTCCCGCACGGTGGCCAGCGTCTACGGCGAATACCAGCGACGGCTGCGGGCGGCCAACGCGCTGGACTTCGACGACTTGATCGGGGAAACCGTGGCAGTGCTGCGGGCCTTCCCGCAGATCGCCCAGCACTACCGGCGGCGGTTCCGGCATGTCCTCGTCGACGAGTACCAGGACACCAACCAAGCGCAGTACGTGCTGGTGCGCGAACTGGCCGGCCGCGGCAGTTCAGCGAGGCTCGCCGCGGCTGGCCCGGGGGCCGGCGGAGGCGAGGCGAAGCTGGGACCGCCGAATCGGCGAGGCAGTGACGAGGTATCCGACGAGGTGCCGCCCGCGGAGCTGTGCGTGGTCGGCGACGCCGACCAGTCGATCTATGCGTTCCGCGGCGCCACCATCCGCAACATCGAGGACTTCGAACGCGATTACCCGGACGCGACAACCATTCTGCTGGAACAGAATTACCGCTCGACGCAGAACATCCTGTCCGCGGCCAACTCTGTGATCGCCCGCAACTCCGGGCGCCGCGACAAGCGGCTGTGGACCGCCGAAGGCGCCGGTGAGCTGATCGTCGGCTACGTCGCCGACAACGAGCACGACGAGGCCCGATTCGTCGCCGGGGAGATCGACGCGCTCGCCGAGAAGGGCGAGATCACCTACAACGACGTCGCCGTGTTCTACCGCACCAACAACTCGTCTCGGTCGTTTGAAGAGGTGTTCATCCGCGCCGGAATCCCCTACAAAGTCGTTGGGGGAGTGCGCTTCTACGAGCGCAAGGAGATTCGCGACATCGTCGCCTATCTCCGGGTGCTGGACAACCCCGGGGACACGGTCAGCATCCGGCGCATCCTCAACACCCCGCGCCGGGGCATCGGCGATCGTGCCGAGGCCTGCGTGGCGGTGTATGCCGAGAACACCGGCGCCAGTTTCGCCGACGCGCTCGTGGCCGCGGCCGAAGGCAAAGTGCCGATGCTGAATTCGCGTGCGGAGAAGTCGATCGCCGGTTTCGTCGAGCTGCTGGACGAGCTGCGCGGGCGCCTGGACGACGATCTCGGAGATCTGGTCGAGTCGGTGCTCGAACGCACCGGATACCGCCGGGAACTCGAATCCTCCACCGATCCCCAGGAACTCGCCCGTTTGGACAACCTCAACGAACTCGTCAGCGTGGCACACGAATTCAGTACCGATCGGGCCAACGCCGCGGCATTGGGCGAGTCCTTACAGACCCCCGAAGACGAAGACGTGCCGGACACCGGTGTGCTGGCGGAGTTTTTGGAGCGGGTTTCGCTGGTCTCCGACAGCGACGAGATCCCCGAGGACGGCGCGGGCATGGTCACCCTGATGACGCTGCACACCGCCAAGGGTCTCGAGTTTCCGGTGGTATTCGTGACCGGCTGGGAGGACGGAATGTTCCCCCACATGCGGTCCTTGGACGATCCGGTCGAACTCTCCGAGGAGCGGCGGCTGGCCTACGTCGGGATCACCCGGGCCCGGCAACGGCTCTACCTGAGCAGGGCCATCGTCCGGTCCTCCTGGGGACAGCCCATGCTCAACCCGGAATCGCGCTTCCTGCAAGAGATTCCGCAGGAACTCATCGAATGGCGACGCACCGAGCCGGCGCCGTCGTTCAGCGCGCCGGTGAGCGGTGCCGGCAGGTTCGGCACGCCGCGGGCGGCCCCAACCCGCTCGGGCATGAGCAAGCGCCCGCCGCTGGTGCTCGCACCCGGCGACCGGGTGACGCACGACAAGTATGGGCTGGGCCGGGTCGAGGAAGTGTCCGGCATCGGCGAATCGGCGATGTCGCTGATCGACTTCGGCAGCTCGGGCCGGGTGAAGCTGATGCACAACCACGCCCCGATCAGCAAGCTCTAGCCCGACAACCACGATGCGTGCGTCGAACGTGCACTCAGTGCGAAAAATCGGCGGCGAAATCCTCGCCGTGAGTGCACGTTCGGCAGAGCTCAGGCGTCTAGCCAGCGTTTGGTTTGCGGCAGCAGCACCAGCACCACCGTGGCGATCGGCAGTAGCGGCAGCAGGTGCACCACCCAAGCGACCCGGGCCCCGGCGATGAACACCCCGATGTAGGTGAGAAAGGCGACCAGCGCGCCGGCCATCAGAAGGTAGCGGCTGATCGATCGGCGCTGCAGCAGCATGATCACGCCCGACACCGTGGTGCCCGCGAACACCAGGGCCAGGAAGGCGACCGCGATGCAGAACAGGCGGTCGGTTCGCCACCAACCGGCGATCAGATCGGTAGCCACCACCGACGTCGCCCAGCCGCTGATGATGCTGACCGCGCACGCGGCGACGGCCGTCCGATCTTTGGGCTCAAGGGCAGGCACTCCGGTATAACCGGTGCGACCCCCACGAGAACCTGCCCGGTAGGGCGCCGATTGCGGGGCGAAGTGGGTGGTCGGGGTGTCCGGCGTGGTCGGGATGGGCCCGGTCGGCGCCCGCCGGATGATCCGTGTCCGTGAGTCGGAGGGCGGATCGTGCTCAGGCGTGGGCTCAGGCGGACGCGGACCGGAAGGTTCTTCGTTCGGCGCGGTCACCTCAGCCAGCGTAGTTGCCGACTGTAAGTCCCCGCTTAGCGAGCCACGGCACCGGGTCGATCCGTTCGCTGCCGCCCTGCAGCACCTCGAAATGCAGGTGCGGGCCGGTGGAATTGCCCCGGTTGCCCATCGTGGCGATCTGGTCGCCGGCCATCACGCGCTCACCAACGCTGACGAGCGTGGTGTTGATGTGACCGTAGAGCGTGACCGTGCCGTCGGCGTGACGCAGCTTGACCAGCATCCCGTAGCCGCTGGCCGGACCGGAGTCGATGACCACGCCGTCGGACACCGCATAGATCGGTGTCCCGATGGAGTTGGCCAAGTCGATACCGGCGTGCAGCACGCCCCAGCGGTAGCCGAAGTTGGAGGTGAAGATGCCCTTGGTGGGCATCACATAGAGCGGCTGCGACAACCGCGCCTCGCGCTCGGCGCGGTCGTTGGCGAAGGCGACTCCCTTGGCGAGCTCCTGGTTGTGCAGCGCGGCGGTGGCCGCCGGCGCCGCGGCGATCACCTGCGGCCCGCGTGCGGTGTTGCTTCCCGCCCCGCCGCTGAGCGTCGAGGCGTTTGCGGTCAGCACGGCGTCGGTCTTGGGGGTGTCGGCGTGGCTGGTGGCCGTGTGGGCGGCCGCTGCGGCCGCACCCGCCGCCATCGCCGAGATCAGCAGGCGGCCCCGGGCCGCGCTGGTTGGTTCCTTGCGGTGCTGTCCCGCGCGGCGGGTGATGCCGACGACGTCGGTGGTGTGCGAGCGATGTAGAGGTCGCTCGACGCGCGGCTCGACGATCACCCGTGGCAGCACCTCGGTGACGGGTGCGGCCAGCCAGACCGGGCGTACGTCGTCGGCCTCGTTCAAGTCGTCGAGCTCTGGCGCCAGCAGCACCTGTGCTTCGTTGTCGAACGGTGAATCGCCGCTGAAGTCCAGGTCGCCGAGATCGCCGGCGTCGTCACTGAAATCGAAGTTGTCGAAGTCAAAGCCGTCGAGCGGAAGGATTTCCGTGACTTCGGTGCGATGCGGTGCTTCGGCCCACCGGGCGCCTGCCGCGCGACCCACCCTCACGACGCCTTCAGTTACGGCAGAAGGCCGGGCAAAACGGTGCTGGGACAACCTGAAATGTCCTCGTATCGTGACCATAACGTTATCTGGACCCTAGGAAGGTATCCGCTAACGCGCGGGGCTGGCAACCTGGTTGGAAAATCCGGGCGAAATTGTGATTTGGATCACGCGCACCGTTAACCCCTTGCTCGTGAGCTGAGCCACATAGGCGGACGCGGCGGTAAAAGCCGTTTGAGGGGTGGATACAGTTCGTCCGTGCGAGATGCCGAGCACGGCGCCGCCCACCAAGAGGCCTAATAGTTGAGTCGAGCGAAGACAGAGAGTCCATGGACCTTTTCGAGTACCAAGCAAAAGAGTTGTTCGCCAAGCACAACGTACCGACTACGCCGGGACGCGTGACCGACACCGCCGAGGGCGCTCGCGAGATCGCGACCGAAATCGGTCGTCCGGTAATGGTGAAAGCGCAGGTGAAGGTCGGCGGACGTGGCAAGGCGGGTGGCGTCAAGTACGCGGCGACACCCGAAGACGCCTACGAGCACGCCAAGAACATTCTCGGTCTCGACATCAAGGGACACGTCGTGAAGAAGCTGCTGGTCGCCGAGGCCAGCGACATCGCCGAGGAGTACTACATCTCCTTCCTGCTCGACCGCGCCAACCGCACCTACCTGGCCATGTGCTCGGTAGAGGGCGGCATGGAGATCGAGGAGGTCGCCGCGACCAAGCCCGAGCGGCTGGCCAAGGTTCCGGTGGACGCCGTCAAGGGTGTCGACCTGGCTACCGCGCGTTCCATCGCTGAGCAGGGCCACCTGCCCGCCGAGGTGCTCGACGCCGCCGCGGTCACCATCAATAAGTTGTGGGAGGTCTTCGTCGCCGAGGACGCCACCCTGGTTGAGGTCAACCCGTTGGTGCGCGACCCGCAAGACCAGATTCTGGCGCTGGACGGCAAGGTCACTCTGGACGCCAACGCCGACTTCCGTCAGCCCGGCCACGCCGAGTTCGAGGACCGCGACGCCACCGACCCGCTGGAGCTCAAGGCCAAGGAGCACGACCTCAACTACGTCAAGCTGGACGGCGCGGTCGGCATCATCGGTAACGGTGCGGGCCTGGTGATGTCGACGCTCGATGTCGTCGCCTACGCGGGGGAGAAGCACGGCGGCGTCAAGCCGGCCAACTTCCTCGACATCGGTGGTGGCGCTTCGGCCGAGGTGATGGCCGCGGGCCTGGACGTCATCTTGAACGACAAGCAGGTCAAAAGCGTGTTCGTGAACGTGTTCGGGGGCATCACCTCGTGCGACGCCGTCGCCAACGGGATCGTGACCGCGCTGAACATGCTCGGCGACGAGGCCAACAAGCCGCTCGTGGTTCGGCTCGACGGCAACAACGTCGACGAAGGCCGCCGCATCCTGGCCCAAGCCAACCACCCGCTGGTTATCCAGGCCGAGACCATGGACGCCGGTGCCGACAAAGCCGCCGAGCTGGCGAACAAGTAAGGGAGCCAAGCCATGTCGATCTTTTTGAACAAGGACTCCAAGGTCATCGTGCAGGGCATCACCGGCGGCGAGGGAACCAAGCACACCGCGCTCATGATGAAAGCCGGCACCCAGGTGGTGGGCGGCGTGAACGCGCGCAAGGCCGGCACCACCGTGTCGCATGTGGACCCGAAAGGCAAGGACGTCGAGCTCCCGGTGTTCGGCACCGTCGCGGAGGCGATGAAGGAGACCGGCGCGAACGTGTCGGTCGTCTTCGTGCCGCCGAAATTCGCCAAGGACGCGATCATCGAGGCCATCGACGCCGAGATCCCGCTGCTGGTGATCATCACCGAAGGAATTCCGGTGCAGGACAGCGCGTTTGCGTGGGCGTACAACGTTGACAAGGGGCAGAAGACGCGCATCATCGGGCCGAACTGCCCCGGCATCATCACCCCGGGTGAGGCCCTGGCCGGCATCACCCCGGCGAACATCAGTGGATCCGGCCCGGTCGGACTGGTGTCCAAGTCCGGCACCCTGACCTACCAGATGATGTACGAGCTGCGCGATTTCGGCTTCTCCACGTCGATCGGCATCGGTGGTGACCCGGTAATCGGCACCACCCACATCGACGCAATCGAGGCCTTCGAGAAGGACCCCGACACCAAGGTCATCGTGATGATCGGTGAGATCGGTGGCGACGCCGAGGAGCGCGCCGCCGACTACATCAAGGCCAACGTCTCCAAGCCTGTCGTCGGCTACGTCGCGGGATTCACTGCGCCGGAGGGCAAGACGATGGGCCACGCGGGCGCCATCGTGTCCGGCTCGTCGGGCACCGCGGCCGCCAAGAAGGAGGCCCTGGAGGCGGCCGGCGTCAAGGTCGGCAAGACGCCGTCGGAGACCGCCGCGCTGGCCCGGGAGATCCTGCAGAGTCTGTAGTTCCTTACCGCGACTGCGGTCAGATCGCGTTTTCGCCCGAATCCGCGATCTGACCGCAGTTTCGTTTTGGCTCCAGCCATCGGTTAGCCTATCGAACTAACAGTTGCCAGGAGGTTTGTAATGCCGGTCGATCCGCGTACTCCGGTGCTCGTCGGTGTCGGCCAGTTCACCGAGCGCATCGACGACCCTGACTATCGCGGTATGTCGGCGGTCGACCTCGCGACGGCCGCCACGCGGGCAGCTCTTGCCGACACCGGAGCCAAGGGCGTTGCGAAGGCCGTCGACACCGTCTTCGGGCTGCGGCAATTCGAGATCTCTGGACCGATGCCGGCGAGGCTCGGCAAGTCGAACAACTACCCGCGTTCCGTGATGAACCGTCTCGGCGGTGATCCCGCCCGCGTGGTGCTCGAACCAGTCGGTGGGCAGGGGCCGCAGAAGCTTGTCACCGAGGCGGGCAACGCAATCGCGGCGGGTGACGCCGACGTGGTGCTGATCATGGGCTCGGAGCCGGGGTCGACGGCCCGCTACTTCGCCGATCGGGATGACAAGCCCGACTTCACCGAACACGTCGAGGGTCAACTGGAGGATCGCGGCCACCAGATCTCAAGCTACATCGACGAATACACGATCCAGCACGGCTTGACCGGAGCGCCCGTGCAGTACGGGCTCCTGGAGAATGCGCGCCGCGCCCGCCTTGGGCGCAGCGTGGCCGACTATCGACGCGAGATGGCCGAACTGTTCGCCCCGATGTCCAAAGTAGCTGCCAAGAACCCGCTTTCGTCATCACCGGTCGAGCGGTCGGTCGAGGAGATCATCACGATCACCGACGACAACCGGATGATCTGCGACCCTTATCCCCGTCTGCTCGTCGCCCGCGATCAGGTCAACCAGGGCGCGGCGGCGGTGCTGACGTCAGTGGGAGTGGCGACCCGCCTTGGCGTGCCCGAGGACAAGTGGGTTTATGTGCATGGCCACTCGGACATGATCGAGCAGGCGATGCTCGATCGCGTCGACCTCGGTGCCAGCCCGGCGGCGGTCCATGCGGCCCGAGAAGCGTTGCGGGTAGCCGGAATCGGCATCGACGACATCGAAACCTTCGATCTGTACAGCTGCTTCCCATTCCCGGTGTCCGTCATCTGCGAAGCCCTGGGCATCGACGGCGACGACCCGCGCGGCCTGACCCTGACCGGCGGATTGCCGTACTTCGGCGGTCCTGGGAACAGCTACTCGCTGCACGGTATCGCCGAGACGGTAGCGCAGATGCGGGACCGGCCAGGCCAATTCGGCCTCGTCGGCGCCAACGGCGGCATTATGAGCAAGTACTCGATCGGTATCTACTCGACCACACCGGTGGACTGGCGCACCGACAACTGTGCGGAGCTGAAAAAGGAGATCGACGCGCTGCCGAAGGTCGACGTCACGAAAACACCCGATGGCGCGGCAACCATCGAGACCTACTCCGTGCGCTACGACTGGCCGGTCCGCACCGGCATCATCGTCGGCAGGCTGGCTGCGGACAACACGCGATTCATGGCCACGACCGACGACGACGATCTCGTCGCATTGATGTGCGACGGCGATCCGCTCGGTGCGGAGATCTGGGTGTGGTCGACCGACAATGGCAACCGGGCTTCGCTGGCCTAGACCCCCGTAGTGCCCGCGCGGGCCTAAACCATCGCCGAGAGCTTGCCAGCGAGCCGCTCGACGTAGGCGGCAACCTCGTCCTCGGACTTATCCGGCAGACCGAACAGCACCTCGGTCACCCCCAGCTCGGCCCACTTGGCCAGCTTCTCGGGGACCGGCTTGAAGTCCAGCGCCACGATCTGGGGAGCGCCGTCGCGGCCCGCCGCCGTCCAGGTGTCTTGCAGCAGCTTCACCGGCTCGTCGATGTCGAAGTCGCGCGGGGTGGTGATCCAGCCGTCGGCGCTGCGCGCGATCCACTTGAAGTTCTTCTCGGTGCCCGCGGCACCCACCAGCACCGGGATGTGCGATTGCACCGGCTTGGGCCAGGCCCAGCTTGGGCCGAACTTCACGAATTCACCGTCGTACTCGGCTTCTTCTTCGGTCCACAGCGCCCGCATCGCTTCGAGGTATTCGCGCAGCATGGTGCGGCGCCGGCCCGCTGGCACGTTGTGGTCGGCGAGTTCGTCGGTGTTCCAGCCGAACCCGACGCCCAGGCTGACCCGTCCACCCGACAGGTGGTCAAGGGTGGCAATACTTTTCGCCAAGGTGATCGGGTCGTGCTCGACCGGAAGGGCCACCGCGGTCGACAGCCGCACCCGCGAGGTGACCGCGCACGCCGCGCCCAGACTTACCCATGGGTCTAGTGTCCGCATGTAGCGATCGTCGGGCAGCGATTCGTCCCCCGTCGTGGGGTGAGCCGCCTCGCGCTTCACCGGAATGTGGGTGTGTTCTGGCACGTAGAAGGTCTGAAAGCCATGGTCGTCGGCGAGCTTCGCGGCCTTCGCCGGGGAGATGCCACGATCACTGGTAAAAAGCACAAGCCCGTAATCCATGCAGAGAATTAGAACGTGTTCTACCTCTGCTGAGCAAGCCGTTGTGACACGGACCGTCTCGCGAGCGGCGCGCGGCGCCGCCGGCGTGGGCCCCGGCATCCAAGCCAGTGGCAGCGGCACGGGTTGCCGCACGTGCGCTAGCGTGGGTGATCGACCGCGTCGCTAACGCAGCGAGGCGCCTGCAAGCACAGCGTTGCACCGCAACCGTGGCGACCGCTAGGCAGTTCAAGGCACTGGAAGCAACAGGAGGAGTTATGACCTACTCTCCCGGAAGCCCGGGCTATCCACCGGCGCAACCCGGCGGCACCTATGCGGGCGGCACACCGTCCTTCGCCAAGGACGACGACGGAACGAGCAAGCTGCCGTCTTACCTGAACATCGCGGTGGTGGTGCTCGGTCTGGCGGCGTACCTGCTGAACTTCGGTCCCACATTCACCATCGGCGCCGATCTCGGCCCGGGCATCGGTGGACGCGCGGGCGACGCGGGCACCGCCGTCGTGGTTGCCGTGCTGGCCGCGCTGCTCGCCGGGCTCGGCCTGCTGCCGAAGACCAAGAACTATCCGGGAATCGTTGCGGTGATCGCGGTTCTGGGTGCCCTGCTGGCCATCACCGAGACGATCAACTTGCCCTCCGGTTTCGCGATCGGCTGGGCGATGTGGCCGCTGGTGGCGGCCGTCGTGCTCCAGGCAATCGCCGCGGTCGTCGTGGTCCTGCTGGACTCCGGGGTGATCACCGCACCGGCGCCGCGGTCCAAGTACGACCCCTACGCGCAATACGGCCAGTACGGGCAATACGGCCAGTACGGTCAGCAGCCTTACTACGGTCAGCAGCCGGGCGCCCAACAGCACGGGGGCCAGCAGCAGTCGCCGCAGGGTTACGGGTCGCAGTACGGCGGCTATTCGCCCAGCGCGGCGCCCACCCAGAGCGGCGTTCCGACCGGCGGTTTCGGCGCTCAGCCCGCGCAGCAGTCGGGTCCCCAGCCGTCCGCGCAGCAGCATGGCCCGTCCACGCCGCCCACCGGCTTCCCCAGCTTCAGCCCGCCGCCGAATGCCGGTGGATCGGATGCCGGTTCGGCGACGACAAACTTCTCCGAGCAGGGTGGGGGCCAGCAGTACGGCCACGAGCAGCAGTCGCCGTCGTCACCGTCTGGGCCAGCGCCCTCCTAACCGTGCGCTGTCGCGCATAGTCGGGGACGCGCCCCAGAGTGACACGGGTGGAGGACAACCGGGCAGCAGGCGCTCGCCAGGCGCGTGACCTTGCCAGGGTGGCGTTCGCCCCGGCGGTGGTGGCGTTGGTCATCA
This sequence comes from Mycobacterium sp., assembly GCF_036273375.1. Lineage (GTDB taxonomy): Bacteria > Actinomycetota > Actinomycetes > Mycobacteriales > Mycobacteriaceae > Mycobacterium. Next base: position 50,029 of record NZ_DASUHS010000250.1, read on the forward strand.
TCGCCGCGGTCACGCTGATCCAGTTGTTGATCGCCAACAGCGACATGACCGGCGCGCTGGGCGCCATCGCCAGTATGTGGCTGGGGGTGCACCAGGTACCTGTATCGATCGGTGGCCGCGAACTCGGTGTGATGCCGCTGTTGCCGGTCCTCCTGATGATCTGGGCGACCGCCCGCAACACGGCACGGGCCACCACGCCCTACTCGTCATGGCTAGTCGTTCGCTGGGTCATCGCCTCGGCGCTGGGCGGCCCGCTATTCATGACGGCGATTGCCCTGGCGGTTATCCACGACGCGTCATCGGTGATCACCGAGCTGCAGACACCCAGCGCGCTGCGTGCGTTCCTCAGCGTCCTCGCGGTTCATGCCGCCGGCGCCGGGATCGGTGTGTGGTCCCGGGTGGGGCCGCGCGCGCTGGCGGCGGCGTCGCTGCCGGTTTGGCTGGGCGATTCCCTGCGCGCCGCCTCCGCCGGCCTGCTCGCGTTGCTCGGGCTGTCCGGCCTGGTGACGGCGGGGTCGCTGGTCGTGCACTGGTCGACCATGCAGGAGCTCTACGGCATCACCGATTCGATCTTCGGGGAGTTCAGCCTCACCCTGTTGTCAATGCTGTACGCGCCCAACGTGATTGTGGGCACCGCGGCGATGGCCGTCGGGTCCAGCGCGCACATCGGGTTCGCGACATTCAGCTCGTTCACCGTCTTCGGTGGTGATATCCCGGCCTTGCCGGTGTTGGCCGCCGTGCCCAGGCCTCCGTTGGGGCCGGTCTGGGTGGCGCTGCTCATCATCGGCGCGTCGTCCGGGGTTGCGGTCGGCCAGCAATGCGCCCGGCGCGCGCTGCCGCCGCTGGCGGCCGCGGCCAAGCTGCTGGTCGCCGCGGTCACCGGGGCGTTGGTGATGGCCTTGCTGGCGTACGCCGGCAGCGGCCAGCTGGGCAACTTCGGCCACGTCGGCGTGGACCAGGGCGCGTTGCTCATCGGTGTCTTCTTCTGGTTCGCGGTCGTCGGCGGCGTCACCGTGGTGATGAGCGGTGGGGCCAGGCGCCGTCCCCGACGGCTCGAGGCCAGGCCCGCGCCCGCGGCGGTCGAGGAACCCGCGGACCTCACGGGCGCTTTCGATGACGATCGGCCGCCCGAGGACGCGGCGGGGGAGGACGCGATCCCGGCGGACCCGGCCGCCGATGCCCCGGGCGACTCTGCCGGACCCGACGCGACGGTCGGCTCCGCCGAGCCCGATTTCCCGGTCGATGACGACCAGCCGCCGCCGGCCGCACCGGAGCCGGGCGCGACCGAGCGAGATTCCGGGGATTAGGCCTTTTGCCCGCCTCGCAGCGACAACCGCGGCGCGGGCGGGTGCGGCGCCGGCGATTGATGCTCAGAGGCGGGCAATTCGCACGTGGTCAGCCTGATCGTCAGGGCTACGACACCGACAGTAGGCTCGCCGATGTGGTCGAACCGCTCCAGGTGCCCCCGAACGCACCGGCACGGGTAGTGGTACTGGCGTCGGGCACCGGATCGCTGCTGACTTCACTGCTGACGTCGGCCGTCGCGGACTATCCCGCGCGGGTGGTTGCCGTCGGTGCCGACCGCGACTGCCTGGCCACCGAGATCGCCGCGGCCGCATCCGTGCCCGTGTTCACCGCCCGGCTCGGCGATCACCCGGACCGCCACGCCTGGGACGCGGCCATCACTGAGGCCACCGTCGCGCACTCGCCCGACCTGGTGGTCTCCGCTGGATTCATGAAAATACTTGGGCCGCAATTCCTTTCGCGATTCTACGGCCGCGTCATCAATACCCATCCGACGCTGCTGCCGGCGTTCGCGGGTGCGCACGGGGTGGCCGACGCGCTGGCCTACGGTGTGAAGCTCACAGGCTGTACGGTGCACCTGGTAGACGCCGGGACGGACACCGGGCCGATTCTGGCGCAGGAATCCGTTCCGGTGCTCGATGGCGACACCGAAGACAGCTTGCACGAACGCATCAAAGTCACCGAACGGAAGCTACTGGTGGACGTGGTGGCCGCGATCGCTACAGGCGGCCTGACCCTGGTCGGGAGAAAAGCGACGATCGGACGAAAGGCGATGAACCGATGAGCACCGACGACTGGCGCGAAGACGCCAAACGGCCGATCCGGCGCGCCTTGATCAGCGTGTACGACAAGACCGGGTTGGTCGATCTCGCCCAGGGCCTGACGGGTGCGGGCGTCGAGATCGTCTCGACCGGATCCACCGCGAAGGTCATTGCCGACAAAGGCATTCCGGTGACCCGGGTCGAGGAGCTGACCGGTTTTCCCGAGGTGCTCGACGGCCGGGTCAAGACACTGCACCCGCGCGTGCACGCGGGTCTGCTGGCCGACCTTCGCAAACCCGAGCACGCCGCCGCACTCGAGGAACTCGGCATTGCGGCGTTCGAGCTCGTCGTCGTCAACCTGTACCCCTTCACCGAGACCGTCGACTCCGGGGCAAGCATCGACGAATGCGTCGAACAGATCGACATCGGCGGCCCGTCCATGGTGCGGGCCGCGGCGAAAAACCATCCCAGCGTGGCTGTGATCACCGACCCCCGGGGCTACGACGGCGTGCTCGCCGCGGTACGCGAAGGCGGCTTTACCCTCGCCGAGCGTAAAAAGCTCGCCTCGCTGGCGTTTGCGCACACGGCCGAATACGACGTCGCTGTTGCGAGCTGGATGGAGTCGACGCTGGCCCCCGAACACCCGCCGACGACTTTTCCGAAGTGGTTGGGCCGCAGCTGGCGCCGCTCGGCGATGCTGCGCTATGGCGAGAACCCGCACCAGCAGGCCGCGCTCTACAGCGACCCTGGCGCGTGGCCGGGACTTGCGCAGGCCGACCAGCTGCACGGAAAAGAGATGTCCTACAACAACTTCACCGATGCGGATGCGGCCTGGCGGGCCGCCTTCGATCACGAGCAGACCTGCGTGGCAATCATCAAGCACGCCAACCCGTGTGGGATTGCCATCTCGTCGGCATCGGTCGCGGACGCACACCGCAAGGCGCACGAATGCGATCCGCTCAGTGCGTTCGGCGGGGTCATCGCGGCCAATACCGAGGTCAGCCTGGAAATGGCCGAGTACGTCAGCACCATCTTCACCGAGGTCATCGTGGCCCCCGCCTACGAGCCGGCCGCCCTGGAGGTGTTGACCCGCAAGAAGAACATCCGGGTGCTATTGGGTTCGGAGCCGCTGAGCGGCGGTACGGAGCTGCGGCCGATCAGCGGTGGCCTGCTGGTGCAGCAGCGCGACGAGCTGGACGCGCATGGCGACAACCCGGCGAACTGGACCCTGGCCACCGGCTCCCCCGCCGATCCGGCGACGCAGGCCGACCTGGTGTTCGCCTGGCGTGTGTGTCGCGCCGTGAAATCGAACGCGATCGTGATCGCCAGCGGCGGCGCCACCATCGGCGTCGGCATGGGTCAGGTGAACCGGGTCGACGCCGCGCGGCTGGCCGTCGAACGCGGCGGCGACCGGGTGCGCGGCGCGGTCGCGGCCTCGGATGCGTTCTTCCCGTTCCCCGACGGACTCGAGACGCTGACCGGTGCCGGAGTGAAGGCGATTGTGCATCCGGGCGGATCGGTGCGTGACGACGAGGTGACCGCGGCGGCCACCAACGCCGGCATCACGCTGTATCTGACCGGGGCGCGTCACTTCGCGCATTAGTCACGGCGCGCGCGGCGACGCGGGTGTCAATAAGCGTTAGGTGAACGCCCTTGGCATGACTCGTCTGAGCGCGCGTCGTAGCGTGGAGTGGTGACGTCACCGAGCAACCTGCCCCGCACCGTCGGCGAATTGCGTGCCGCCGGTCATCGTGAACGGGGAGTCAAGCAGGAAATCCGCGAAAATCTTCTCACCGCTTTGGCCGAGGGAGATGACATCTGGCCGGGCATTTTGGGATTCGACGACACCGTCTTGCCGCAGCTCGAGCGGGCGCTGATCGCGGGTCACGACTTGGTTCTCCTCGGTGAACGCGGCCAGGGCAAAACCCGGCTGCTACGCGCGCTGACCGGATTGCTCGATGAATGGACGCCGGTGATCGCCGACGCCGAACTGGGGGAGCACCCGTTCTCGCCGATCACGCCGGAGTCGATCCGCAAGGCCGCCACTCTGGGCGACGACCTGCCGGTCGAATGGAAGCATCGCAGCGAGCGCTACACCGAAAAGCTCGCCACCCCGGACACCAGCGTCGCCGACCTGGTCGGCGACATCGACCCGATCAAGGTCGCCGAGGGCCGCAGCCTGGGGGACCCGGAGACCATCGCTTACGGACTGATTCCGCGCGCGCACCGCGGCATCGTCGCGGTCAACGAACTGCCCGACCTCGCCGAGCGCATCCAGGTGTCGATGCTCAACGTGATGGAGGAACGCGACATCCAGGTCCGCGGTTACACACTGCGCCTGCCGCTGGACGTGTTGGTGGTGGCCAGCGCCAACCCCGAGGACTACACCAATCGCGGACGCATCATCACCCCGCTCAAAGACCGTTTCGGCGCTGAGATCCGGACCCACTACCCGCTTGAGCTCGAAGCGGAAGTCGGTGTCATCGCGCAGGAAGCGCACTTGTCCGCCCAGGTTCCCGACTACCTCATGCAGATACTCGCTCGATTCGCCCGCTACCTGCGGGAGTCCAACTCCGTCGATCAACGCTCCGGGGTGTCGGCGCGGTTCGCGATCGCCGCCGCCGAGACCGTCGCCGCCGCCGCACGACACCGCGGCGCGGTGCTGGGGGAGACGGACCCGGTCGCCCGGGTCGTCGATTTGGGCACGGTGATCGACGTCCTGCGCGGCAAGCTGGAATTCGAATCCGGCGAGGAAGGCCGCGAACAGGCCGTGCTCGAACACCTGCTGCGCCGCGCCACCGCGGACACCGCGTCGCGAGCCTTGGGCGGCATCGACGTCGGATCGCTGGTGGCCGCGGTCGAGGGCGGTTCGGCGGTGACGACGGGCGAGCGGGTCTCGGCCAAAGATGTGCTGGCCGCGGTCCCGAGCCTGCCGGTGGTGGAAAAGATTGCGGCCAAGCTCGGTGCGCAGTCGGAAGGCGAGCGCGCCGCGGCGCTGGAACTGGCGCTCGAGGCCCTGTATCTGGCCAAGCGCATCGACAAGGTGTCCGGGGAGGGCCAAACCGTCTATGGCTAGGTCTTTTTCGAAAGGGCACCCGCTACGCTACTCGGCGTACACCGGCGGGCCCGACCCCTTGGCCCCGCCGGTGGATCTGCGCGAGGCGCTCGAACAGATCGGCCAGGATGTCATGGCGGGCACGTCGCCGCGGCGTGCGCTGTCCGAGCTGCTGCGCCGCGGCACCAAGAACATGCCCGGCGCGGACCGGATGGCCGCCGAGGCCAACCGGCAGAGACGGGATTTGTTGCGGCGCAATAATTTAGATGGCACGCTGCAGGAGATCAAGAAGCTGCTCGACGAGGCGGTGCTGGCCGAACGCAAGGAGCTGGCCCGCGCGCTCGACGACGACGCCCGCTTCGGCGAACTGCAGCTGGACGCGCTGCCGTCGTCGCCGGCCAAGGCCGTCCAGGAGCTCTCCGACTACAACTGGCGCAGCGGCGAGGCCCGTCAAAAGTACGACCAGATCAAGGATCTGCTCGGCCGCGAGATGCTGGACCAACGCTTCGCGGGCATGAAGCAGGCGCTCGAAGGCGCCACCGACGAGGATCGCCAGCGGGTCAACGACATGGTCAATGACCTCAACGACCTGCTGGACAAGCACGCCCGCGGCGAGGACACCCCACAAGACTTCGAAGACTTCATGGACAAACACGGCGAGTTCTTTCCGGAGAACCCGCGCAACGTCGATGAGTTGCTGGACTCACTGGCCAAGCGTGCCGCCGCCGCGCAGCGATTCCGCAACAGCCTCAGCGCTGAGCAGCGCGCGGAGCTGGATGCCTTGGCGCAGCAGGCCTTTGGCTCGCCGTCGCTGATGCAGGCGCTGAACCGGCTCGATGCGCACCTGCAGGCGGCGCGGCCGGGGGAGGACTGGAACGGGTCCGAGCAGTTCTCCGGTGAGAACCCGTTCGGGATGGGCGAGGGCACCCAGGCGCTGTCCGACATCGCCGAGCTGGAGCAACTGGCCGAGCAGCTGTCGCAGAGCTATCCGGGCGCCACCATGGACGACGTCGACCTGGATGCGCTGGCACGCCAGCTCGGAGACGAGGCGGCAGTCGACGCCCGCACCCTTGCCGAATTGGAACGCGCGCTGGTCAATCAGGGCTTCTTGGACCGCGGCTCCGACGGCCAGTGGCGGCTGTCGCCGAAGGCCATGCGCCGACTCGGCGAGACGGCATTGCGCGATGTGGCGCAACAACTTTCCGGGCGCCGCGGTGAGCGCGACCACCGACGCGCGGGAGCGGCCGGCGAGCTCACCGGCGCCACCCGACCTTGGCAGTTCGGTGACACCGAACCGTGGAACATCTCCCGCACATTGACCAATGCCGTTCTGCGGCAATCGGGAACCGCCACCCTGGACGGCCGGGACGGGCGGCTGAAGATCACCGTCGACGACGTCGAGGTCTCCGAGACGGAGACACGTACGCAGGCCGCGGTCGCGCTGCTGGTCGATACCTCGTTCTCCATGGTGATGGAAAATCGGTGGCTGCCCATGAAGCAGACGGCGCTGGCGCTCAACCATTTGGTGTGCACGCGTTTTCGTTCGGATGCTCTGCAGATCATCGCCTTTGGCCGCTACGCCCGGACGGTGACCGCCGCGGAGCTCACCGGCCTCGAGGGCGTCTACGAGCAGGGCACCAACCTGCATCACGCGCTCGCGCTGGCCGGTCGCCATCTGCGCCGGCATCCCAACGCGCAGCCCGTGGTGCTGGTGGTGACCGACGGAGAGCCCACCGCGCACCTGGAAGACTTCGACGGCGACGGCACGACCGTGTTCTTCGATTACCCACCGCATCCGCGGACCATCGCGCATACCGTGCGCGGCTTCGACGAGATGGCGCGACTGGGTGCCCAGATCACCATCTTCCGGCTGGGCAGCGACCCGGGTCTGGCCCGGTTCATCGACCAGGTCGCCCGACGCGTCGAGGGGCGCGTCGTGGTGCCCGATCTCGACGGATTGGGAGCGGCCGTGGTCGGCGACTACTTACGGTCGCGCCGCCGTTGATTGCCGTCCCGGCTTGGCAACGCCGGCCGAGGGATTGGTGTTTTCTCGACGGGGTACAGGGGATTCAGAAGGAGGAGACGCATGAGCCAGGTTCCAACAATCGAACTCAATGATGGTGTCAGCATTCCGCAGCTGGGTTTCGGTGTGTTCCAGATCAAGCCCGACGAGACCGCCGCGGCGGTGAAGACGGCGCTCGAGATCGGATACCGCCACATCGACACGGCCGAGATGTACGGCAACGAAAAGGAAGTCGGACAAGGCATTCGCGATGCGGGACTTGACCGCGGTGAGGTCTTCGTCACGAGCAAGCTCAACAACGGATTTCACAAGCCAGACGATGCGCGTCGCGCCTTCGACAAGACGCTGAAGAAGCTGGATTCCGACTACGTCGATTTGTTCCTCATCCACTGGCCGCTGCCCACGCTCTATGACGGCGACTTCGTCTCGACGTGGAAGGTCTTCGAAGAGTTCGCGCGCGACGGACGCGCTCGCAGCATCGGTGTCTCGAATTTCCAAGTCGCACACCTGGAGCGGCTCGTCAACGACACCCACACCGTCCCATCGGTCAACCAGATCGAGGCGCATCCCTACTTCGCCAACGACGAAGTCCGAGCGTATGGACGCGAGCACGGCATCGCCACCGAGGCGTGGTCGCCGATCGCCCAGGGCCGGGTGCTCGACGATCCGGTGATCAACCGCATCGCCGACGCCCGCGACAAATCAGCGGCACAGGTGGTGTTGCGCTGGCACATCCAGCGGGGCGACATCGTCTTCCCGAAATCGGTAACGCTGCAACGGGTCAAAGCCAACTTCGAGCTGTTCGACTTCGAGTTGGACGACTCGGACATGGACGCGATCTCAGCTCTGGACCAGGGTGAGTCGGGACGCAACGGCCCAAACCCCGACACGTTCGATTACGTGCCCGACTAAAGGCTTTTGCTACCCGCGCGGTCGGCGGGCCTTGCGGATGATGCCGACCCCGCCCCACAGCGAGAAGCCCCGAATGTGGACGGTCGGCGCGCCGGGCGCGCCCTGCCCGAGGACGGCGCGGTCAAAGTTTCCCATCACGCCGCGGCCGTGCACCTCGACGTTGACCTCGGGCGGCAGCAAAATGTTCTGCACACCCATGATCGACATCGCATGAATGTCGACCTCGGTCGAGGTGAAGTCGGCGTAGCGTAAATCGACCACCCCGCTGCCCCACAGGGTGAAAGTGGTGAGCTTCTTCGGGACGTTCCATCGGCCGCGGCGCTCAAATCCGCTCATCAACGCCAGCAACAGCGTCGACGGCGCCGGATTGGGCTTGCCGCCGCGGCGCGGGCTGACCGGCGTCCCCGGTAGATCGGCCCGCAGCTGATCCAACTCCTCATACGTCGTCGCCGCGTATGCCCTAGTCAAACGGTCTTCGTAGTCGTTCAGCTGCAGGCGGCCCTGCTCGGCCGCGTACGCCAGCAACTGCGCAATCTGGATGCGATCGGTGTCGGCCGCACGCGACGGCTCGCCGCGCTTGTCCTCCGCGTCCCGTTGCGTTGAATTGCTCATCACCCACGAGCCTACGACGTCCAGCTTTTGCCGCAAGAGGATTGGCTAAACTGCAACGTTGCACCCGCCCGGGCCGCGCCGCCGGCCGTCCGGCCCGGCCCTCTGTTTGACATCTGGCTAACTTCTCGGCTGGCTAACTCGCCCAGTCGGGCGGACGCTTCTCCAAGAACGCCAGCATGCCTTCGCGGGCTTCGTCGGATACGAAGAGCCGGGCCGATTCCTCGGCGAGGCGCTCGGCGTCGCGGTCGAAACCTTCCAGCACCGCGGCCGTGGTCAGTGCCTTGGAAGCCGCGAGGCCCTGTGGCGAACCACGGCCGATATCGGAGACAAGTTTGTCGACCGTGGCGTCGACGTCCTCGGCGGCCTCGGTGATCAATCCGATCTCGGCCGCCCGGCCGGCGTCGAACGTCTCGCCGGTCAGGTAGTAGCGCGCCGCGGCCCGCGCCGACAGTTTCGGCAGCAGTGTCAACGAGATGATCGCGGGTGCGACGCCGATCCGGGCCTCGGTCAGCGCGAAGGTGCTGCGCGGGCCGGCGACCGCGATGTCGCAGGCACCCACCAGACCGAATCCGCCCGCCCGGACGTGGCCGTTGATCGCGGCGATCACCGGCAGCGTCGAGGAGACGATGGCACGCATCAAGGCGGCCATCTCCCGGGCCCGCGCGACGGCCATGTCGAAGGCCGATGGTGGCGACCCGCTTCGCCCGGTTGCGCCGCGCTCGCGATCGCCACGCGGGTCGCCCCCGCCGGCATCGCTCAAATCCGCACCGGCGCAGAAGGTGCCGCCGGTGTGGCCCAGCACCACCACCCGCGCCGCCGGATCAGCAGAGGCGTCGCGCAGCCCCTGGTGCAGCTGGTTGACCAGCGTGGTGGACAGCGCGTTGCGGTTGTGCGGCGAGTTCAGCGTCAGCCGCGCGTACGGCCCGCCCGTGTCGGCGGCCCCGGCGTATTCGACAAGAGCGTCCATCAGTAGCTTCGGGGCAGGCCCAGCGATGTCTGCGCGACGAAGTTCAGCACCATCTCGCGGCTGACCGGAGCGATGCGCCCCAGCCGGGCCGAGGTCAGCATGGCCGCCACGCCATACTCCTTGGTCAGCCCGTTGCCGCCCAGCGACTGCACCGCCTGATCCACCGACCGCGTGGCCGCCTCGGCCGCAGCGTATTTGGCCATGTTCGCGGCCTCGGCCGCGCCCATGTCGTTTCCGGAGTCGTAGAGGGCGGCGGCCTTCTGCAGCATCAGCTTTGCCAGCTCGACCTCGATGTGGCACTGCGCCAACGGATGTGACAGCCCCTGGTGCGCGCCGATCGGCGTGCCCCACACCTGGCGAGTCTTGACGTAGTCGGCGGCCCGACTGAGGGCGAACCGTCCCATCCCGACAGAGCTCGCCGCACCCATGATGCGTTCGGGGTTGAGCCCGGCGAAAAGCTGTGCGATGGCGGCATCTTCGGCGCCGACGAGTGCGTCACTGGGCAGCCGGACATCGTCGAGGAAGACCTGGAACTGACGTTCGGGGCTGATCAATTCCATTTCGATCGGGGTGTAGCTGAAGCCCGGCGCGTCGGTGGGAACGACGAATAGCGCGGGGCGTAATTTGCCGGTCTTGGCCTCTTCGGTGCGGGCCACCACCAGCACCGCCTGTGCCTGGTCGATGCCGGAGATATAGACCTTTTGGCCCTTGAGGATCCAGTCGCTGCCGTCCCGGCGGGCGGTCGTGGTGATTTTGTGCGAGTTGGAGCCGGCATCCGGCTCGGTGATGGCGAACGCCATCGTCAGCGTGCCGTCAGCGATACCGGGAATCCAGCGCTTCTTCTGCTCCTCGGTGCCGAACTTGCTGATGATGGTGCCGTTGATGGCGGGCGAGACGACCATCAGCAGCAGCGCGCTACCCGCGGCCGCCATTTCCTCCATGACCAACGACAGCTCGTACATTCCGGCGCCGCCGCCGCCGTACTCCTCTGGCAGGTTGACCCCGAGGAAACCGAGTTTGCCCGCCTCCGACCATAATTCGTCGGTATGCTCATGCGCGCGGGCCTTGCGCAGGTAGTACTCGCTGCCGTAATTGGCTGCCCACGCAGCCACCGACTTGCGTAGGGCCTGACGCTCCTCGCTCTCGATGAAGCTGGTGTCGGTCATGCTTGATCTCCTTCTGATTGTGGCGCTTCCACTCTTGCCAGCACAGCGCCAACTTCGACTTGCTGACCGGTCTTGACGTTGAGTTCGGCGAGCGCCCCGTCGACCGGGGCGGCGATGGTGTGTTCCATCTTCATGGCCTCCAGCCAGATCAATGGCTGTCCGGCGGTGACGGTATCGCCGATCGCGGCACCGAGCCGGATGACGCTGCCGGGCATCGGCGCCACCAGTGAGCCCTTTTCGACGGTCGAACCGGGCTCGGGGAAACGCGGCAGCGCGATCAGGTGCACCGGTCCGCGCGCGGAATCGACGTAGACATCGGAATCGCCTGCCTCGTAGCGCCGCACCGAGAAGCTGTGGTCGACACCGTCGGCCCGCAGCACCACGTCATTCGCCGTGGCCGACACCAGCTGCACCGCCGGGTCTTCGGGGAGCACCAAACCGGTTCTGGTGAAACGGTATTGAACCCGGTGCTCGTCACCCTGGTCGTCGCGATAGTCCTTGACCTGGTGGCCCGATGACAGGTTGCGCCAGCCGCTGGGAACCGCACCCAACACCGGCGCGGTCGCGCGGTTGTGCGCGGCATCGGCGAGTGCGGCCGCGATGGCGGACAGGTGGATCACCGCGGCGTCACCGAGTGGCGCCGCCAACCGAGCCAGGTCATGGGTGTCGAAAAACGCCGTGTCGGTGGCGCCGTCGAGGAACGCCGGATGCCGCAACACGTTCACCAGCAGGTCTCGGTTGGTACGCACTCCGTGCACGCGGGCGCGGGCCAACGCCTCGGCGAGAACCAGCGACGCCTGACGGCGCGTCGGGGCGTAGGAGATGACCTTGGCCAGCATCGGGTCGTAGTGAATGGAGACGCTGAATCCGTCGACGATGCCCGAGTCCAGCCGGATCCTGGTCCGTTGCCCCAGCGAGCTGAACTCAGTCCGAACCGATGGCACCTCGAACGCGCGTACCAGACCTGCCTGCGGCTGCCAGTTCTTGGCAGGGTCCTCGGCGTAGAGCCGCGCCTCAATCGAATGTCCCTGCGCGGCAGGAGGTTGCGCGTCGAGACGCTCGCCGTCGGCGACGGCGAGCTGCAGTTGGACGAGGTCGAGTCCGGTGGTCTCCTCGGTGACCGGGTGTTCGACCTGCAGCCGGGTGTTCATCTCCAGGAAGTAGAACTCGCCGTCGTCGTCGGCCAGGAACTCCACCGTCCCGGCCCCGGTGTAGCCGATGGCCTCGGCGGCCAACCGGGCAGCGTCGAACAGCTTGGCGCGCATGCCCGGTGTGCGCCCCACCAACGGCGACGGGGCCTCCTCGATGATCTTCTGGTGCCGGCGCTGAATCGAGCATTCGCGTTCGCCGACCGCCCACACGGTGCCGTGGGTGTCGGCCATGACCTGGACCTCGATGTGGTGCCCGGTGGGCAGATAGCGCTCGCAGAACACGGCCGAGTCACCAAATGCGGATTGCGCCTCCCGGCTCGCCGCGGCGACTTCGCCAGCGAGCGCGGACAATTCGCGAACCACGCGCATGCCGCGCCCACCGCCGCCCGCGGAGGCCTTCACCAGAACCGGCAGCTGCGCCTCGGTGACGGTGTCGGGATCGAGCTCGTCGAGCACGGGCACCCCGGCCGCGGCCATCAGCTTCTTGGACTCGATCTTGGAGCCCATCGCGCGCACCGCGTCCACCGGCGGCCCGACCCAGGTCAACCCGGCGTCCTGGACGGCGGCCGCGAAGTCGGCGTTCTCCGAGAGAAACCCGTAACCGGGGTGAATCGCGTCGGCGCCCGCGGCGCGGGCGGCGGCGATGACGGCGTCGGCGTTGAGGTAGTCATTCGTCTTGTCCAGCCGCACCCGGGCATCGGCCTCGGCGACGTGCGGCGCGCCCGCGTCGGGGTCGGTGTAGACGGCGACGGTGCCCAAGCCGAGCCGGCGGCAGGTGGCGAACACCCGCCGGGCGATCTCACCCCGGTTGGCGACCAGAACTCGAGTAACCATGGGACTCACATCCGGAAGACGCCGAAGTTCGACGTTCCCTTGATCGGGCCATTGGCGATGGCGGACAGACACATTCCCAATACGGTGCGGGTATCTCGAGGGTCGATCACCCCGTCGTCGTACAGCATCCCGGACAGCACCAGCGGCAGCGACTCGGCTTCGATCTGGCCCTCGACCGCGGCCCGCATCGCCGCGTCGGCCTCCTCGTCGACCTGCTGGCCGCGGGCCTCGGCGGCCGCCCGGGCCACGATCGACAACACGCCCGAAAGCTGGGCGCCACCCATCACCGCGGACTTGGACGTCGGCCACGCGAAGAGGAACCGCGGATCGTAGGCGCGGCCGCACATGCCGTAGTGGCCCGCCCCGTAGGACGCGCCGATCAGCAGCGAGATGTGCGGGACGGTCGAATTGGACACGGCGTTGATCATCATCGAGCCGTGCTTGATCATCCCCCCCTCTTCGTAGTCCTTGCCCACCATGTAGCCGGTGGTGTTGTGCAAGAACAACAATGGCGGATTGGAGCGGTTGGCCAACTGAATGAACTGGGTGGCTTTCTGAGACTCTTCGCTGAACAGCACCCCGCGCGCATGGGCCAGGATGCCGATCGGATAGCCGTGTAACTGGGCCCAGCCTGTCACCAACGAGGACCCGTACAGCGGCTTGAATTCGTCGAATTCGGAGCCATCGACGATGCGGGCGATCACCTCCCGGGGATCGAACGGGACGCGCAGATCCGCGGGCACGATGCCGATGAGTTCCTCGGTATCGAACAACGGCGCGGTGACCGGTTTGGGCTTCGGCCCCCCCTTGACCCAGTTCAACCGGGCGACGACGCGACGGCCGATCCGGATCGCGTCGAGTTCGTCGACGGCGAAGTAATCGGCCAAACCCGAAATGCGGGCATGCATTTCGGCGCCGCCGAGCGACTCGTCGTCGGATTCCTCACCGGTGGCCATCTTCACCAGCGGGGGGCCGGCGAGGAACACCTTGGAACGTTCCTTGATCATCACCACGTGGTCGGACATGCCCGGGACGTAAGCGCCGCCCGCGGTGGAATTGCCGAACACCAATGCGATGGTGGGGATCCCGGCCGCCGAGAGCCGGGTCAGGTCGCGGAACATCCGTCCGCCGGGAATGAAGATTTCCTTCTGCGTGGGCAGGTCCGCACCGCCGGACTCCACCAGGGAGATCACCGGGAGCCGGTTCTCGAAGGCGATCTGGTTGGCCCTCAGGATCTTCTTCAGGGTCCACGGATTGCTGGTGCCGCCTTTGACCGTCGGGTCGTTGGCGACGATCATGCATTCGACGCCTTCGACCACGCCGATGCCGGTGACCGTGCTGGCGCCGACCTTGAAGGCGCTGCCCCAGGCGGCCAGCGGGCTGAGCTCCAAGAACGGCGAATCCTGGTCAACCAGCAGTTCGATGCGTTCGCGCGCCGTAAGCTTGCCGCGGTCATGGTGGCGCTCAACGTATTTGGCCCCACCGCCGGCCAGCGCATTGGCCAGCTCGGTGTCGATCTCCTCGAGTTTCGTTATCGCCCCCGATGCCGCGTCGGTGAAGGCGGTGGCCTCCGCGTCGAGGGTGGACTGCAGCACAGTCATGACCACCGCCGACGTTGTGGAGCCCAGCGATATGGAGGAAGTGGAGGCGGTGAAATCATGATTGGAATCCCAGAAGTTTGGCGGACAGGGCGGTGAGGATTTCGGTGGTCCCTCCGCCGATGCCCAGGATCCTCATGTCCCGGTATTGGCGTTCGACCTCGGATTCGGCCATATAACCCATGCCCCCGAATAACTGAACGGCTTGGTTGGCCACCCATTCGCCGGCTTCGACGGCGGTGTTCTTGGCGAAACACACCTGCGGAATCAGGTTCGTCTCGCCGGCAAGCTGCCGCTCCACCACGCTGCGCGAGTAGACCCGGGCGACGTCGATGCGACGAGCCATCTCGGCCAACGTGTTCTGCACCGACTGCCGCGATATCAATGGGCGACCGAATGTTTCGCGGTCGCGACACCATTGCACCGTCAGGTCCAGGCACCGCTGCGCGCCCGAATAGGCCTGTGCCGCGAGGCCGATCCGCTCGGAGACGAAGGCCTGGGCGATCTGGGCGAAGCCACTGTTCTCGGCGCCTACCAGGTTGGCCACCGGGACGCGGGCGTCGGTGTAGGACAGCTCGGCGGTGTCCGAGGACCGCCAGCCCATCTTGTCCAGCTTGCGGCTCACCTCGAAGCCGGGCGTGCCCTTCTCGACCACCAGCAGCGAAACCCCGCCCGCGCCTGAGCCTCCGGTGCGTGCGGCGGTGACCACATAGTCGGCGCGGACACCCGAGGTGATGTAAGTCTTGGCGCCGTTGACGATGTAGTGATCACCGTCGCGAACCGCCGAGGTCCTTAGATGTCCGACGTCGGAACCGCCCCCCGGTTCGGTGATGGCCAGCGAACCGATCATTTCCCCGGCCAGCGTCGGGCGAACGAACGTGTCGATGAGCCGTCGATCGCCCGAGGCGATCATGTGCGGCACCGCAATGCCGCAGGTGAACAACGACGCGAACACGCCGCCGGGCGCTCCGGCCTGGTGCATCTCCTCGCAGATGATTACCGCGTCGGCGCCGTCGCCGCCACCACCGCCCACCGATTCGGGGAAGCCCGCACCCAGCAGTCCGGCGGCCCCGGCGCTGCGATGCAGTTCGCGCGGCAGGTCGCCGGTGCGCTCCCACTCATCGACGTGGGGCAGGATCTCGCGTTCTGCAAACGAGCGCACCGTCTTTCGCAGCTGTTCGCGCTCGGGTGTGGTCCAAAGATTCACAATAAACTCTCCGGGATGTCGAGGTAGCGGCCGCGGAGCCATTCGCCCAGCCCTTTGGCCTGGGGGTCGAATCGAGCCTGGTAGGCGACGCCCTGGCCGAGGATGCCGTCAATGACGAAGTTGACCGCCCGCAGATTCGGCAGCAGGTGGCGGGTGACGTCGAAGTTCGCCGCTTCTGGCAGCAGCTCCTTGAGCAACTCGACGGTCAAAGTGTTGGCCAGCCATCGCCATTGCTCGTCGGTGCGCACCCAAACCCCGACATTGGCCGAGCCGCCCTTGTCGCCGCTGCGGGCCCCGGCTATGCGGCCCAGCGGCACCCGCCGCGTCGGGCCACTCGGCAGCGGGCCGGGCAGCGGCGGAGGAGCGGCGGGCCGCAATTCCAAAGTCTCGGTGGCGCAAGCGATGTCGGCACGGGATCCGTCGGCGTGCACCGCGACGTGTGGCACCTGGGTGACATCGACGAAACCCGGGGTGAACACACCGTAGACCTGGCCGTCACCCGGTGGCGCGGTCACGTGAAATCCCGGATAGCTGGCCAGCGCCAACTCGACAGCGGCCGAGGAGAATTGGCGTCCGACGTTGGCCGGGTCGGGGTCGCGCACGACGCAGTGCAGCAGGGCGCTGGCGGCTTCTTCGGTGTCGGCGTCGGGGTGATCGGTGCGGGCCAGCGACCACTGCAGTTCGGCGGGCTTGACGGTGAGCGCGGCGTCGAGTTGCCGCCGCACGAGGTCGGCCTTGGCCTCGATGTCCAGTCCCGTCAGCACGAAGGTCATCGAGTTGCGGAACCCCCCGATGCTGTTCATCGACACCTTGTAGGTGGGTGGCGGGGCCTCGCCGTGCACCCCGCTGATGCGCACCCGGTCGGGCCCGTCGGACGACAGCTCGACGCTGTCCATCCGGGCGGTGACGTCCGGGTTGGCGTAGCGCGCCCCGGTGATCTCGTAGAGCAGCTGCGCGGTGACGGTGTCGACGCTGACCAGGCCGCCGGTGCCCGGGTGTTTGGTGATCACCGAGGACCCGTCGGCGTTGACTTCGGCCAGGGGGAAACCGGCGTGAAGGAGGCCGGAGGACTCCGAAATTTCCGTGAAGAACGAGTAGTTGCCCCCGGTGGCCTGGACCCCGCATTCGATGATGTGGCCGGCGACCACGGCGCCGGCGAGCCGGTCGTAGTCGGTGCGATCCCAGCCGAAGTGCGCCGCGGCTGCCCCGACGATCACCGAGGCGTCGGTGACGCGGCCGGTGACGACCACGTCGGCGCCGTTGTCGAGGCAATCGACGATGCCCCAGGCGCCCAGGTAGGCGTTCGCGGTCAGCGGGGTGCCCAGCCCGAGTTCGGCGGCGCGCGGCAACAGGTCGTCACCCTCCACGTGGGCGACCCGGGCATCGATGCCCAGCCGCTCGGCCAGCGCGCGTATCGCATTGGCGAGGCCGGCCGGGTTGAGGCCGCCGGCGTTGGCGACGATGCGGACCCCGCGGTCGCGGGCCTCGCCCAGACAGTCCTCGAGCTGCGTCAGAAAGGTCTTGGCGTAGCCGCGCTCGGGGTGCTTCATCCGGTCCCGGCCCAGGATCAGCATGGTGAGTTCGGCCAGGTAGTCGCCGGTGAGGTAGTCGACGTCACCGCCGGTGAGCATCTCGCGCATGGCCGACAGCCGGTCGCCGTAGAACCCCGAGCAGTTCGCGATCCGGACGGCGTCAGAACTGCCCGAAACGCCAGAAGCGCCGGAAGCAGAGGCCATGCCCGTCCTCCATTCGATTCACCGGTTCGGACCAACCAACCGGTAGGTTAGCGGGTACCGTCGGTGTCACGTCAAGGATCCCACTTCAGGCCGGGGTGCCCATGGCGCGCCCGACGGGCAGACGTTCGGTGCGCGGCGCCCATTTTGGCGACAAGCGGACCAGCGACTATCCTGATATGCGATCGTCGCCCGTTCGGCCCACCAGCCACGCCGCGCGACATGCCGAACTGCAAGTCCCACGTCGAAATACCGAAGCAACACGAGGAGTTAGGCCCGACCATGGCCGTACCCAAGCGCAGAATGTCGCGCGCGAACACCCGTAGTCGGCGCGCGCAGTGGAAGGCCGAGAAGACCGAGCTCGTCGGTGTGACGGTCGCAGGTCAGCGGCACAAAGTGCCCCGCCGGCTGCTCAAGGCGGCCCGCCTCGGTCTAATCGACCTGGACCGCCGCTAGTCCTCACGGCGCGCCTCTCAGGTCAGTCTCAGGCGGTGGGACGAAACTAGGGGCCGTGCGAATACTGGTCGTCGACGACGATCGCGCGGTGCGCGAGTCGCTGCGTAGGTCGTTGTCCTTCAACGGCTACTCCGTTGAGCTGGCCCACGACGGGGTCGAGGCCCTCGAACTCATTGCGAGCGATCGGCCCGACGCGCTCGTCCTCGATGTGATGATGCCGCGCCTGGACGGCCTCGAGGTGTGCCGTCAGCTCCGCAGCACCGGTGACGACCTGCCGATCTTGGTGTTGACGGCGCGCGATTCGGTGTCGGAGCGGGTCGCCGGGCTGGACGCCGGAGCCGACGACTACCTGCCAAAGCCATTCGCCTTGGAAGAACTGTTGGCCCGGGTGCGCGCGCTGCTGCGCCGCACCAAGCCGGAGGACGACGCCGAATCGGTGGCGATGACGTTCTCCGACCTGACGCTGGATCCGGCGACGCGCGAGGTCACCCGCGGAGAGCGCCGGATCAGCCTGACCCGCACCGAATTCGCGCTGCTGGAAATGCTGATCGCCAATCCGCGCCGGGTGCTCACCCGCAGCCGCATCCTCGAGGAGGTCTGGGGTTTCGACTTTCCCACCTCGGGCAACGCGTTGGAGGTATACGTGGGCTATCTGCGGCGCAAAACCGAAGCCGACGGTGAGTTGCGGCTGATCCACACGGTGCGCGGCGTCGGATACGTCCTTCGGGAGACACCCCCGTGACGATGCGGGTCCCTCGATGATCCGGTTCCCCCGGCCTCAACGTCCACCGCTGCGCCCACCGCTGCGCGCGACGCCCTCCTTGTCGTTGCGGTGGCGGGTGATGCTGCTGGCGATGTCGATGGTCGCGATGGTCGTGGTCTTGATGGCCTTCGCCGTCTACGCCGTGATTTCGGCCGCGCTGTACAGCGACATCGACAACCAGCTGCAAAGCCGGGCGCAACTGCTGATCGCCAGCGGCTCGCTGGCCGCCGACCCGGGCAAGGCCATCGAAGGCACCGCCTATTCCGACGTCAACGCGATACTGGTGAACCCGGGCCACGCGATCTACACCGCCCAGCAGCCGGGTCAGACCCTGCCGGTCGGCGCGCCGGAAAAAGCCGTCATCCACGGTGATTTGTTCATGTCGCGGCGCACCGCCGGTGATCAGCGAATCCTTGCCGTGCACCTGCAGAACGGCACGTCGTTGCTGATCTCCAAGAGCCTCAAGCCCACCGAAGCGGTGATGAACAGGCTGCGCTGGGTGCTGCTGATCGTCGGCGGTGTCGGTGTGGCGGTCGCCGCGGTGGCCGGCGGCATGGTCACCAGGGCCGGGCTGCGCCCAGTGGCACGTTTGACCGAAGCGGCCGAGCGGGTGGCGCGTACCGATGACCTGAGACCCATCCCCGTGTTCGGTAGTGACGAATTGGCCAGGCTCACCGAGTCGTTCAACCTGATGCTGCGCGCCCTCGCCGAGTCCCGGGAGCGGCAGGCGCGGCTGGTCACCGACGCCGGGCATGAACTGCGCACCCCGCTGACGTCGCTGCGAACCAACGTCGAGCTGCTGATGGCTGCGATGGAACCGGGGGCGCCGCGCCTACCCGAGCACGAGATGGTCGATCTGCGCGCAGATGTCATCGCGCAGATCGAGGAATTGTCGACGCTGGTAGGCGATTTGGTGGACCTCACCCGTGACGACGCCGGCCAGGTGGTGCATGAGCCCGTCGACATGTCCGAGGTCATCGATCGCAGCCTGGAGCGAGTCAGGCGGCGGCGCAACGACATTCACTTCGGCGTCGACGTGACGCCGTGGCAGATGTACGGCGACGCCGCCGGGCTGTCGCGGGCGGTGCTGAACCTGCTGGACAACGCGGCCAAGTGGAGCCCACCCGGTGGCCACGTCGGTGTCACGATGCGCCGGCTCGACCCGTCGCACGCGGAGCTGGTGATCGCCGACCACGGCCCCGGCATTCCGCCGCAGGAGCGGCGCCTGGTGTTCGAGCGGTTCTACCGCTCGACGACGGCACGCGCCATGCCGGGCTCCGGACTCGGACTGGCGATCGTGAAAAAGGTGGTGCTCAACCACGGGGGACTGCTGCGCGTCGAGGACACCGTTCCGGGAGGCCAGCCCCCTGGTACCTCGTTCTATGTGCTGCTGCCCGGCCGACCCTTGCCCGCCTCGACGTACGGCACGGCTGCCGCGCCGCAAACCGACCAGGTAGACGCCAAGACCGGCCCCACGCCAGCGGTGGCCGGCGATGAGGCGAACTCTCGGGAATCAGCGAACGTTATCTCAGTGGACTCTCAGTCCGCGCGGGCAAGGTAGGTCTGCGGCTACTGTTGAACCCAGCCGTCGACTTGCCGAAACACTGAGATAGAGGAAGAGCGACTTAGCGACATGACGAATGACCCGAGGTATTCGCCACCGCCGCAGCAGCCGGGATACCCCCCCGCGCCCAGTCAGACTGCGCCCATCCCGAGCCATGCGGGGTCCCCCGGTTATGCCCCGGGACAACAGCAGCCGTATAACCAGCAGTACGACTGGCGCTACCGGTCGCAGCCATCGTCGTCGCCGACGACACAGTTCCGTCCGCCCTACGAGCCCTTCAGCAACACCGGGGCAGGCCGGATTCCCGGGGGAACCGGTGTAGGCCCGATACCGGGAGGCACCGGCGGGGGTCCGATTCCCGGCATGCTGCCCGGAATGCCCGTCCCGCCGGAACGCCAAAAGCGTTCTCGCACAGGCTTGATAGTCGTCGGTGCGTTGGCCATCGCGGTGGTGTCGGCCGGCATCGGCGGTGTCGCGGCCACCGCTGTCGAGCTCGGCACGCACTCGACGGGGAACGGAGGCGGTCGGGTCATCGGGGCGGCGCCCACCGTCCCGGCCGCGAACATGCCGCCCGGCAGCGTCGAAGGAGTCGCCTCCAAAGTGGTACCCAGTGTCGTGATGCTCGAGACCGACATAGGGCGACAGTCCGAAGAGGGCTCCGGCATCGTCCTGTCCACCGACGGGCTGATCTTGACCAATAACCATGTGATCGCCGCCGCGGCGGGGCCGCCCAAGGGGCCCGGAGCCCCACCAGGAGGTCCGCCCGGAGCTCCCGTGCCTCCCGGCGGGCCGGGTGGCCCCGGCGGCGCCGGTGCCGGCGCCCCGACGCCCAAGACGACGGTGACCTTCTCTGACGGTCGCACCGCATCGTTCACGGTGGTCGGCGCGGACCCCACCAGCGATATCGCCGTGATTCGCGTGCAGGGCATGTCCGGGCTCACCCCCATCTCGCTGGGCTCGTCGTCCGACCTTCGCGTCGGCCAGCCGGTCGTCGCGATCGGGTCGCCGTTGGGTCTGTCGGGCACGGTGACCACCGGCATCGTCAGCGCGCTGAACCGGCCGGTGTCGACCACCGGTGAGTCGGGCAACCAGAACACCGTGCTGGACGCGATTCAGACCGACGCCGCGATCAACCCCGGAAACTCCGGTGGCGCGCTGGTCAACATGAACGGCCAGCTGGTGGGGGTCAACTCGGCCATTGCCACCCTGGGCGCCGACTCGGCGGATGCCCAAAGCGGTTCGATCGGTCTGGGCTTCGCGATTCCGGTCGATCAAGCCAAGCGCATCGCCGATGAGCTGATCGCCAGCGGCAAAGCGTCCCACGCCTCCCTCGGCGTGCAGGTGATGAACGACAAGGGCACCCCCGGCGCCAAGGTCGTCGACGTGGTCTCGGGCGGTGCGGCGGCATCCGCCGGCGTCCCCAAGAACGTGGTCGTCACCAAGGTCGACGACCGGCCGATCAACAGCGCCGACGCGTTGGTCGCGGCCGTGCGGTCCAGAGCACCCGGCGACAAGATCACGCTGACGTTCCAGGATCCCGCTGGTGGCGGCAGCCGGACGTTGCCGGTCACCCTCGGGAAGGCGGATCAGTAGTGAGACTGGACGAACCCTCGGCGACCGGATTGTCTGAGCTCGGATATACGGTTGCACCCATGGAAACGGGTGCGGAATTGGTCGTTGGCCGGGCTTTGGTTGTGGTGGTCGACGATCGCACCGCTCATGGGGACGAGGACCATAGCGGTCCGCTGGTTACCGAACTGTTGACCGAGGCGGGATTCGTCGTCGACGGGGTGGTCGCGGTCGCCGCTGACGAGATCGAGATCCGCAACGCGCTGAACACCGCGGTGATCGGCGGGGTCGACCTGGTCGTCTCGGTCGGCGGGACGGGCGTCACCCCGCGTGACGTCACCCCGGAGGCCACCCGCGAGATCCTGGATCGCGAAATCCTCGGTATCGCAGAGGCTATCCGCGGGTCGGGACTGTCGGCGGGGATCATCGATGCGGGATTGTCCCGCGGTCTGGCCGGGGTGTCCGGCAGCACGCTGGTGGTCAACCTGGCTGGCTCCCGCTACGCGGTGCGCGACGGGATGGCGACGCTGAATCCGTTGGCGGCCCAGATCATCGGGCAGTTGTCGAGCCTGGAGATTTAGACCTCGCGGCTAGGTGGACCCTGCCGGCAAGTCGACGCGGTTATTTCGATTCGGCTTCCGCGCGGGGTCCGTACTCTGGCGGGGGCTTGGTGGTCACGCTCTTGTGCTTGCCCGGCGAATCGCCATTGGTCTGCGCGAGCAGGTCGCGGATCTCCTTGAGCAGGACGACCTGCGCGTCGTCGGCCGGTTCGACCTCATTGCGTTTGCGCAGTGTGGTGTACGGCAGCACGACCAGGAAGTAGACGACCGCGGCGATGATCACGAAGTTGATGGCGGCCGACAAGACGTCGTTCAGGTCGATGGTCTGACCGCCACCGATGCTGATCCGCAGGACGCCGAGATCGGACTTTTGGTTGACGCCGATCCGGTTGATCAACGGCTTGATGATGGCGTTGGTGAAAGTCGTGACCAGTGCGGTGAAAGCAGTACCGATGACCACTGCGGTGGACAGATCGATGATGTTGCCCCGGGAGAGAAATTCCTTGAACCCTTTGAGCATTGGAGACGGCCTTTCTGGGACTGGACAGAGTTGGCTGTCGGCTGGCAGACCAACAACGGCCAGTCACTCAGTGCAGGGTGAGCGTCACGGTCTGCCCCAGCGCCGACCCTGCCACCGCGTTCGCCACACGAGCCGGCAGCGCAACTAACACTACGCGGTCGCTGTCGGCAGCCTGAATTTTTTCTTTGGCCGACACGAGCACCACCACGGCGTCGGTGGCCACCACCTTGGGGGTGGCGTGGGAGCTGTCCGGCACACTGGTGGCCGGCGCGGCGAGCACGTCGACCACGTCACCCACGCGCACGAGGTCGATCAGGGCGCCATCGGCCAGATGCAGCGGCACGATGCGGGCGCCCGGCCCCGCCTTTGACCCGACGGCGGCCTCAGCCAACCGGCTTCCCAACAACCGCACGTCGGTGATTACCTCACCGCGTCGTGTTGGGCCGGCCAGCGTCGAACCCACCACCGTGCCCAGGTCGGCCCGTGCCCCGTCGGGAACGGTTGCAGTCAAACGCTTTTCGAGCCGAACATCGGCGGGAGTCAATGCAGCACCGGGGCGAAGGTCATGGTCGGCCACCACGACTTGTGCGTAGTCACCCGCGGAATTGGAGCGCAGCGTCGCGATTCCGGCCAGCACCACCAGCCCGCCTGCGGCGACTCGGCGTGCCTGCACGGTGCGAGTCCAGTCCGGACGCAACCACAGCGACAGCCGGCTCAATAGGCTTGGGTTCAGCGATGATTCGCCCACGCCGCAACGGTAGGCGCAACCCGGTACTCGGGCTCACGGCCGGCAAGGCCGGTGTGGATAACCGTCAGTTGGTCGCGGCGGCCGGCGATGTTGTGGAGCTGCTGCTCGACTTGTCGCTCGAGCTGGAGCTGGACTTCTCGCTCGAGCCGGAGCCGGACTTCTCGCTGGTTGCCGAGCCGCTCGAGCCCGAGTCGCTCGAGGAGGAGCCGTTGCTCGAACTCGACGCCTTCTTGCCGGACTCGCGGCTGTCGGTGCGGTAGAAACCGCTGCCCTTGAACACCACTCCAACGGAGTTGAAGCGCTTGCGCAGCCGCCCGGAGCAGCGTTCGCACGTGGTCAGCGCGTCGTCGGTGAAGGCCTGCACGATGTCGAAGCGATCGTCGCACTCGGTGCACTGATAGCTGTAAGTCGGCACGAAAACCTCCGGATGATTGCAGACCTGGTTAGCACTCTAGCGTCTCAAGTGCTAGAACCGCCACGTGACATGTCTCATTCCCGATATGTCAGCGCCCTACGAGATCGATCAATCCCTGTCGCGGGGTGAGCGCGTCGGTCATGGTGACGTCGTGCGGGTCGGCCGGTAATTCGTCGAGCACTTCCGCGTCGCGAACGACCGCGATCAGCCGCGCGTGTGGGTCCCGGCCGCCCAGCGAGCGGTCGTAGAAACCCCGGCCCCGGCCCAGCCGCACACCGCGGCGGTCCACGGCCAGCGCCGGCACCAGCACCACGCCGGCTTGCGCCAATGCCGACGCCGGCAGCCACGGCTGCGGCGGTTCGAGCAGCCCCCACCGCCCGGTGGTCAGCGTGCCGGGCCGATATTCGCCCCAGGACAGCGGCAGCGGCGTGTCGTCAGCGGTGGTGCGCGCAGCCGGCAGCAGGACTTGTCCGGCCCGCCGCAGCAACATGTCGAGCATCTCGATTGACCCCGGCTCGGTGCCCACCGGCACGTAGGCGCAGACCGTGCTGTCGCTGGTCACAATGCTTTCCAGGGCTTCCAGCCGCGCGCATAGCTGCTGCGCCTCGGAGGCGCGAACGTCGTCGGCAACGTGACGCCGCGCGGCAAGCAGCTGGTCGCGCAACGCGGCTTTGCTGGTGGTCGCCATGCGTCAACCATGACAGCCAGGTCTTTGCACGCGCCACATCGACTCGGCAGAGTGGATGCGGGTTATCGTGTGAACAATGTCAAGCCCAAATGTGGTGGTGCCACGCACTGCAGTCGTGCCCGCCGCGGGTCTCGGTACCCGCTTCTTGCCGGCGACCAAAACGGTGCCCAAGGAGCTGTTGCCGGTTGTCGATACGCCGGGCATCGAATTAGTGGCTGCCGAGGCGGCCGAGGCCGGTGCCGAGCGGCTGATGATCATCACCTCGGAGGGCAAGGACGGCGTCGTCGCGCACTTCGTCGAAGACCTCGTGCTGGAAAGCACTTTGGAGGAGCGCGGCAAGACGGCGATGCTCGACAAGGTCCGGCGCGCGCCGCAGCTGATCAAGGTCGAGTCCGTGGTGCAGAGCGAGCCGCTGGGCCTGGGGCATGCGATCGGCTGCGTGGAGTCGCGGCTGGCCGACGACGAGCACGCCGTCGCAGTGCTGCTGCCCGACGACCTGGTGCTGCCGACCGGCGTGCTGGGGACCATGTCGAAGGTGCGGGCGCACTACGGCGGCACGGTGTTGTGTGCCATCGAAGTAACGCCCGAAGAGGTCAGCGCCTACGGCGTTTTCGACGTCGAGCCGATTGCCGACGACGACAATCCCGACGTGCTCAAGGTCAACGGCATGGTTGAAAAGCCGAAGACCGAAGACGCCCCGTCGCTGTTCGCCGCGGCCGGCCGTTACGTGCTCGACCGCGCCATCTTTGATGCCTTGCGCCGCATTGAGCGTGGGGCCGGCGGCGAAGTACAGCTCACCGACGGGATCGCTCTATTGATCGCGGAGGGCCACCCGGTGCACGTGGTCGTGCATCGCGGATCTCGACACGACTTGGGAAATCCTGGCGGCTACCTCAAGGCTGCGGTTGACTTTGCATTGGATCGTGACGACTACGGCCCGGATTTGCGGCAGTGGTTGGTGGCGCGATTAGGCCTGGCCGAGCGGTAGCCGGGCGGTAACCCGGCTGGCGGACGACGGCTGGCCGGCGGAACGCGTAGCGATCCCGGGCGGGATGCCCCGCCTGCGCAGTGAGCGGGTCGCCCTGTGCGCGGCCCGACGGCAGAGAGGCGCGCTGTGCGTTCGGTGGAAGAGCAGCAGGCCCGGATCACGGCGGCCGCGGTGGCCCCGCGGCCGATACGTGTGGCGATCGCCGAGGCGCAGGGATTGATGTGCGCCGAGGAAGTGGTGACCGAACGCCCGATGCCCGGCTTCGATCAGGCCGCGATCGATGGCTACGCGGTGCGCAGCGTCGACGTAGTCGGTGTCGGCGAGGTGGGCAGCGAAAGTCTGCCCGGACCGTTCGACGATTCCGGCGAGAACGATGCGCGCGACGGCCTGGTGCTGCCGGTGATGGGCACCGTCGAGGCCGGCTCGCGCACCCCCAGCCGGTTGCAGCCGCGCCAGGCCGTGCGCGTGCAGACCGGGGCCCCTTTGCCGACCCTGGCCGACGCGGTCCTGCCGTTGCGGTGGACCGATGGCGGGACGCAGCGGGTGCGGGTTCTGCGGGGTGCCCCGTCGGGCGCCTACGTGCGCCGCGCCGGCGACGACGTCCAACCCGGTGACGTGGCGGTGCGGTCCGGGACGGTGATCGGTGCTGCGCAGGTCGGGCTGCTGGCCGCGGTCGGCCGCGAGCGGGTGCTGGTTCACCCGCGGCCCCGGGTGACGATCATGGCGCTAGGCGGCGAACTGGTCGACATCTCGCGGACGCCGGGCAACGGGCAGGTCTACGACGTGAACTCCTACGCGCTGGCGGCCGCGGCCCGCGATGCCGGCGCAGAGGTCAACCGCGTCGGCATCGTCAGCGGCGGGCCCCGCGAGCTCCGCGAGATCGTCGAGGGCCAGATCAATCGCGCCGAGGTGATCGTGATCGCCGGTGCGGTCGGGGGTGCCGCGGCCGAGGCGGTGCGCCAGGTGCTCGCCGAGCTCGGCGAGATAGAGGTCGTGCGGGTCGCCATGCATCCGGGATCCATCCAGGGTTTCGGGCAGCTGGGTCGCGAGGGCGTTCCGACCTTCCTGCTGCCGGCCAATCCGGTGAGCGCGCTCGTGGTTTTCGAGGTGATGGTCCGCCCGTTGATTCGGTTGTCGCTGGGCAAGCGTCAGCCGATGCGCCGCATCGTGCAGGCGCGCACGCTGTCGCCCATCACGTCGGTGGCCGGGCGCAAGGGCTTCTTGCGCGGTCAGCTGATGCGCGACCAGGAGAGCGGCGAGTATCTGGTGCAGGCGCTCGGTGGCGGCTCGTCGCACCTGCTGGCCACCCTCGCCGAAGCGAACTGTCTGGTCGTGGTGCCCAGCGGCGCCGAGCAGATTCGCACCGGCGAAATCGTCGACGTCGCCTTCCTGGCTCAGCGCGGCTGAGCGAAACGACTGCATTCACGGTGAACCTGTTGCGCTCCACCTCCCGTCATCCAGGTTGGCCCATGAGCGTTGGGCCGCTGCGGGTTCCGGCCGGCGTTGTCCGCTTGCGGGCGGTGCGCCTGCGCGATGGCGCGCAGTGGAGCCGGATCCGGCTGACCGATCGTGCGCATCTGGAACCGTGGGAGCCCAGCTCCGAGGGCGATTGGACGACTCGTCACGCGGTGGCGGCCTGGCCGGCATTGTGTTCTGGTCTGCGTGCTGAGGCGCGACAGGGACGGATGCTGCCGTACGTCATCGAACTCGACGGCCGGTTCTGTGGCCAGCTGACCATCGGCAATGTCACCCACGGCGCGCTGCGGTCGGCGTGGATCGGCTACTGGGTGCCTCGGTCGGCCACCGGCGGCGGCGTGGCCACCGCGGCCTTGGCGCTGGGCCTGGATCACTGCTTCGGCCCGGTGAGGTTGCATCGGGTCGAGGCCACCGTGCGCCCGGAAAACGCCGCGAGCCGCGCCGTGCTGGCAAAAGTCGGGTTCCGCCAGGAAGGCCTGTTGGAGCGCTACCTGGAAGTGGACAGGGCGTGGCGGGATCATCTGTTGATGGCCATCACCGTCGAAGAGGTGAGCGGATCGGTGGCATCGACGCTGGTCCGCGCCGGTAACGCCAGCTGGGTGTGATCGCCTCTGTGAAGAGGCCTGGGTTTCGTCGACGCCTCCCGGAGTCTCCGACGGCTCGCGGGGGAGTCCAAAATGTTGCCGTTCTGGGACTAGCGCGACACGAGTGACTCGTGGTGCTTGTGAGAGGCAAATTACAGGTGTGTAATTGTCCTGGTCATCACGACCCGGCCGCGTTGGCCACCAATGGGCTTCGCGGGGGATAGACACCGAAGAGAGCAGGTCATCATGCCAAGCATCCCGCAGTCGCTGTTGTGGATATCGCTCGTGGTGCTATGGCTGTTCGTCTTGGTGCCGATGCTCGTGAGCAAACGCGACGCGGTGCGACGCACCAGCGACGTGGCGTTGGCGACCCGGGTGCTCAACGGCGGGGACAACTCCCGGCTGATCAAGCGCAGCGGCCCGGCCGCCGGGCATCGCAGCGACCCCGACTGGACGCCGCCGGAAGACTCGGCCGACACCGACCTCGACGAGGAGCGCGACGAACTCTCCGAGGATGAAGACCGCGACCATGAGGTGGAGGACGACGCCGACACCGACGAGCTGAGCCGCCGGCGACCGGTGGTGATGCGAATGGCCGTCGCCGAGCCCATCGAGCCTGACTACCTCGATGTCGATGTCGTCGAGGATTCCCACGAACTTCCGGTGGGGGCCAGCGGTGCTGCGGCCGAGGCGGAGACGACTGACATCGAGCCCATCGAAGACGACGAGGTCGACACCGAGGCCGTCGCCAAACGCGACGGCGAGGACGAGGACAGCTACGAGTACGTCGAGGACTCGTCCGGTTTGGAGCCCGCGGCCGAAGGTGACGACGCCGACGAGGAGGCGCCGGCGCCGATGCCGCGCAATGCCTCGCGGCGGCGCCGGTTCGACACCAAGACCGCCGCCGCGGTGAGCGCACGCAAGTACGCCTTCCGCAAGAAGGTCCTGATCGTGATGGCGATGGCCCTGGTCGGCTCGGCCGTCGCGGCCTTCAAGATCTCGCCGACCGCCTGGTGGGTGTGCGGCACCGCCACCGCGATCACGCTGCTCTACCTGGGTTATCTGCGTCGCCAGACGCGCATCGAGGAGAAGGTGCGTCACCGCCGGATGAAGCGGATGGCGCGGGCGCGACTGGGCGTGGAGAACGCTTATGACCGCGACTACGACGTGGTGCCGTCACGGCTGCGTCGCCCCGGCGCCGTGGTCCTCGAGATCGACGACGAGGACCCCGTCTTCGAGCACCTGGACTACGCGATGGCGATGCGGACCTTCGGTTGGCCGCGGGACTTGCCGCGCGCCGTCGGCGAGTAATGCTCGCAGTTCTGCGGTTGGTGCCGCGGCTGGTAGCCTGCTAGCGGTCAGGGGCTATGGCGCAGTTGGTAGCGCGACTCGTTCGCATCGAGTAGGTCAGGGGTTCGATTCCCCTTAGCTCCACCCAGATAAGCCCAGCTACACACCTTGCAAGTGCGTAACTAGCTCTGACCATGCGATTGGCCGGTACGCAGTGGGTACGCAGCAGAGTGGATCGCCGCATCCAGGTTGGCGGCAACGTCGTCCAGGTCCTCGTCGAACAGGTCCGCATACACGTCGAGCGTCATGCTCGCCTTGGCGTGACCCAACATCTGCTGCACGGCTTGGACATTCGCGCCCGCGCTGATTGCTAGGCTCGCCGCCGTGTGCCGCAAGTCATGCGGCGTGATCGACGGGAACGAGTCGTCGGCCTTCTGGCACTTCGTCACCACTGCGTCGAACACCCGCGCCCGCCTGTTCGAGTTACGCAGCACCCCGCCGCGCAGGTCGGTGAACACCAGATCGTCGCGGCCCTTGCCGATCATCAACGCGGCCAGTTCGTCGGCCAGCGTTGCCGGGAACGGCACCGAACGGCGCTCCCACGTCTTCGGCGTCGACCACACCAGACCGCCCGACTCGGTGTCGAACGGTGGAACGCTACGCCGGCTGAGGGTTCGCGAGAAGGGTTTCCCGCGGGGTGAACCCGGGTAGGCGACAACCCGTGACCACCGCCGAACAGCCGCCGCCGGAAGGCGATGAACAGCCCCCGCAAGCCACAGAGGATGAAGATAACCCCGACGCGCAACCCTCAGAGTCGGACGACCTGAAAAGGTAACTCGGGCCGGTCGTCGACGGTCTTCAACGGTCGATAGGTAGCGCGCGAAACACCGAGAGCTTCGCCCACGATTTCATCGGTTTCTTTACCGGAACGCGCTTTACGCTCCATGGGGTGTAAAGCGCCGTTCGTTATCGCAGCGCCGAGTGCGTTCCGCTGCCGCCGGCACCCACAACGCCCTACGTCTACGCGGGGACATCGGCGTTTCGGCGGTTTATTCCGGGTTTTGCTTGAGTCCTGATTCATGTTGCTCGACGACCCACCGCGCGATCTCAGCGAGCTTAATATTGGCGCGCTGCGACGTTCCGAGCAGCAGTCGGAACGCCTGCAGACCGGACAGGTTCTCTCGATACATCAGGATGCCTTTGGCCTGGCCGATAACGTCGCGACTGGCTAACGCGGCCTGAAACTGCGACTCGGACTCAGCACCCATCAGCGCCACCGAGGCGTGCTGGGCCAGCACCTGAGCTATCGCGATCGACTCCTCGTCGAAAACGCCCGACTCACGGCCATAAAGGTTGAGCGCTCCAAGATTTTCACGCCGCACATACAGCTGAAACGCCAACATGCTGAGCACACCGCGCTCCACTGCTGCCCGCGCAAACCGCGGCCAACGCGTCTCAGCGGCCATATCGGCGATGAGGACGGTGTGGTGCTCGCGCAACGCGCTCAAACACGGACCCTCATAAAGCGACGCTTGCACCCCATCGAGTTCAGCAACTAGCTCATCACTAGGCGCAGGAGACTCGACCTTCCGGTCATTAATCACCGAGACACCCGCCCAGCTGACGCCGGGCACAATCTCGACCGCACCGTTGACGATCGCTTCCAGCGTCAACTTGATATCGGACTGATCCTGCAATTCGACGGCGAGTTCACCTAAAACACGCGCCAAGTCGACACGCGAATCATCAGCCATGGCTCGACATTAGCGACTCAACGACAGCCGGATAACCAAACCCCTCACCTGCAGTCTTTGATCACCGCACCGGCGTCCTATGTGGCCGGGCCGTCCCGCGAGGGCGCCCCCGGCAGCCGCTTCATGACTAACCGGGGGCTAGGCAATGGCGAAATTCCGGACTCTCGTATTACCTGCGCTCGGTGTACCCGGTGCTCAGCCTTTCATCCGCGACGCGTTCGCCCGGCCCTGCTCGGGCTGCTTAGCCTCCGGCAGTCATGAAGCGGCTACCGGAGGATCGCACCGTCCGTGTTGCTCTCGCGCCGGGTCAGATTCGGCGCAGCTTTTACTCAGACTCCCAGTCCTGCACGAGCCGCTTGGCGTCCTCCAAGGTCTGTGCTGATTTCCCTCGACCTCTTTGCTTTCAGTACCGTCACGGAGTGAGTAGCCCCGCGCGACCCAACGGTCGGTCTCTTCGTGGACGGTGTAGTGGACCTGGGTGCCGTACCGCTCCCAGGGGTCGTCGCCGATGTGTAGCCATTCGTGTGGCGCGGGCGAGGGGGCGCTCGGTGAGACGAGCAAACCCCGCGATGCGTCCCTGACTCTCTGATCAGCGGGAATCGGCGATGTGAAGATGCAAAAATATGTGTTTGTGCAGTTCAGAGCGCATTCCCGCATAGGATAAGAAGGGTATGCGGAACGGAAGTTAGGTTTCGCGGAGCGCAGAGACGAAGGGAACCGCCCGTGAGGAAGTACGTAGTCGCCCCGATCGCTTGCTGTGCGGTCGCCGTTTGCATACCTGGGCACGCAAGCGCGTCGCCAAACGATGACAGCTTCCTCGTCGCCCTCCGTGACAACGACGTCGTGGTGCCCCTGTCAATAGACCCGATTCAGACTGCGGACGGCGTGTGCACCGACCGGAAGAACGGAAAGCCGACCGAAGAGATCGGCCGTACCGGGCGCGTAGCGGAATTCCGAAGCCCCGCTGCGTTTGTGGACCTGGCAATCGAGTACTACTGCCCGCAGTACATCTCATGACTGGCGGTGCGTGCTGATCGCTGTCGTGGTCGTGCCGCTGTTTCGGGTCAGGTTCGCACCCAGGCAGTAGTGCGCGCCTGCGCCGAAACTGAGTACTGGC